>CAYJIY010000012.1:0-69773 GCA_964370415.1 uncultured Alistipes sp. | reverse complement strand
CCACACATCTCAACAAACGAAATGCACCCACTTGGCGTTGCTATCGCCATCCAAACCATCCCGACGGGTTTTTGGGGTGTTCCACCCCCAGGGCCCGCCACACCGCTCGTAGCAACAGCATAGTCGGCACCAGAAACTCTTTTTGCCCCCTCTGCCATAGCTCGCACAACAGGCTCACTAACAGCGCCGTTTTGATCTATTAGCGCAGGTGCAACTCCTAACAGTTGGCTCTTCATCGAATTGGAGTAGGCGACAACCCCTCCAAGAAAATACTCCGATGCTCCTGCCAAGGATGTGAATCCAGAGGCTATGCGCCCACCCGTGCAGCTCTCTGCTGTAGCTAGCGTGAGCCCATTCACAGATAGTAGCTCATGCAAAATCTGCGTTATGTTACTTTTTCGCTCCATCTTGCGTCTCGATCAAGTAGTTGCATATACTCTTCACAATCTTAGGCCCTTCGTATATGAGACCCGTATATATCTGCACTAGAGATGCGCCTGCATCGAGCATAGCTTTTGCATCCTGTGGGGTCATGATACCCCCTAGACCTATGATAGGGTAGCGACCTTTGCTTCGCTGGTGAATACGTTTTACCACCTCCAACGATCTATTTGTCAAAGGTTTTCCGCTCAAACGTCCTGCTCCGAGACTTTCGACATGCTCACGATCCGCCATCAACCCCTCACGAGAGCTCGTGCCGTTTGTTGCTACGATTCCATCCAGAGGAGTGGCAATCATCAGATCTGTCAAACCATCAATAATCTCGTCTGACATATCGGGTGAGATCTTTATTAGGATCGGACGATACTCGTTCTGCCCTCGTCTAAAGGCAAATAGCGGCTCTAGAATAGGGATTATACTCTCTTGTGTGTGCGTGACGCAATCCGAAGAGGTATTGCTACAACTAATATTTACGGTGAAGTAATCTACATATTCATATAGATTTCTAAAGAGTTTCAGATAATCGGCACTCGCAGATTCAATTGGCGTTGAGCTGTTTTTAGCGATATTACACCCCACAATCAACCCTGGGTGAGGGTGACGAAGAGCCGCAACCATGCGATCAAGCCCTCTATTCTCAAGCCCGAGTCGATTAATTATCGCTTTATCCTCCTTTAGCGGAAAGATGTGTGGTCTAGGGTTCCCACCCTGAGGTTTTGGCGTAACCGCTCCAACCTCGACAAAGCTAAAGCCTAGCGCCGACATCTCACGAAACACCTCTGCGTTACGGTCAAATCCCGCTGCAAGTCCTATTGGATTGCGGAATTTCATGCCAAAAACTTCGCGTTCGAGCGATTGGTGCTCCACCGAGTTAAATCGCTTCAACAACCAACGCCCGCCAGGAATCATCCCAACAAATCGTAGCATATTGATGATCAATCGATAAGCTCGCTCACTGCTAAGTGCAAAAATCAATGGCTTTATGATCTTCTGATACATAAGATTCTAAATTTCGGGCGCAAAGATAGTAAAAAGAAGTTAGCGTAGCACTATACATTGCTTAATTTTATGAATTTACGCTAAAAATACTCCTCTCTATAGTTATAACGATCTCGCATCGCTTCAAATTGCTCAGGAGCGTGTTTTAACTTCATACTCTGCGCTTTAATGTCGCAATAGTGGTGAATCGAACTACATAGCTCATCCCAACTAATCGCTTTTGGCTCGAGGATATTAACCTCATCGAAGCGCCACACAACATCGAGATTAAGCGCTCGAGATAGGGCACTCGCTGCCATACACGAGGCAATCGCCTTCCCCTGACGAGAGTAGCCTGCGATGTGGGGTGTTGCAACAGCGGCGCTCTCCAACAACCCTTTATGGAGGTTTGGCTCACCCTCCCACACATCCATCACGCACGTCAATCCACTCTCATAGAGAGCCCCATTATCAACAACCTCGCCACGAGATGAGTTCACTATAATTGTGTTTTCACCTAGTCCAGAGAGCTGCTCCGCCCCACAAAGGTGGTGTGTTGAGTCGTCGAGCGGCGTGTGAAATGTGAGAATATCACATCTTTCTAGTAGGTAGTTCAGTGGGTGGAAATCGCCCCCCTCTTTTTTTTGACGTGGAGGATCGCAGCACAGCACTGTAAAACCCCAATCTCGTGCATACTTCTCGATCAGAGAACCCACACTTCCAACACCCACAACTCCGAGGGTTCGCTCTGAGGGTTGCCACCCTTGCTCTTGTGAGAGATGCGCCATAGCCGCACCAAACCACTGAAGCACCGCTCTGGCGTTGCACCCCTTCGATGTCACCACCTCGATGGATCTGCTCTTGCAGTACTCCATATCGATATGATCGAAGCCTATTGTTGCAGTGGCGATAATCCTTACCGACGAACCCTCGAGCAGCGCCGCATCACACTTTGTGCGAGTTCTCACAACCAAAGCTTCTGCATCTCGCACATCCTCTGCCGAGATCTCACCGCCTGCTATGTAGCAAACCTCACAAAAAGGCTCAAACAGACCCTCAAAAAATGGTATTGCACTATCAACTACTATCTTCATCCCTAAAAACTACATTATTAAGGTTGCAAATATACTAAATATGGCACGATTACGCCACTTTATACCCTGTTTTTTGAAGATATAAACGAAATCTTTCATATATTTGTCGGATATAAATTTAATTATGAGTATAGAGGATTTTAACCCCGATGGTGTAGCTGTCAGCAATGGCAACTACTTTGGGATGCCCTTCGAGGCGGAGCAGGCTCAATTGGTGCTGGTGTCCATCCCTTGGGATGTCACAGTATCATACGGTGGCGGCTCGGCAAAAGCACCTGAAGCCATTATTGAAGCTTCGTGCCAGCTAGATTTCTACGACGAATACGCTCCCGATCAGTGGCGCAAGGGGATTGCAACAGCAAGTATAGATAAAAGCATTGAGGAGGCATCATGCTCTCTTCGCTTTGATGCAAAGAGTGTTATCGACCACCTAGAGAGTGGTGGCGATGCATCGGATCCGCACATCAGCGAACTACTCGACAGAGTAAACAAGGGCAGCGAACAGCTCAACCAAAGGGTCTACGACTCAACGCTGGAGTGGTTAAACCAAGGCAAACTTGTCGGATTGGTCGGAGGGGATCACTCTACACCATATGGATTTATCAAGGCTCTGGGCGAGACTCACCCATCGTTCGGGATTCTGCATATTGATGCTCACCGTGATCTAAGAGAGGCGTATGAGGGCTTCGAATTCTCGCACGCATCGGTCATGTATAATGTTTTGCGTGATGTGGAGCAGGTGGCATCTCTAACTCAGATCGCTGTTCGTGACTTCTGCCAAGCAGAGGCTGACCTAGCCCATGAGGATCAGCGCATTCACTCATTCTCAGACAAGCGCATTTCGGACGCTCTATTCGAGGGTAGGAGCTGGGCTAGTGTCTGTGCCGAAATTATCGAGACCCTCCCTCAAAAAGTCTACATAAGCTTCGATATCGATGGTCTATCGTGTGATAATTGCCCAACAACAGGAACACCAGTTATCGGGGGGCTTAGCTTCAATCAGGCGGTGTACCTAATCAACGCCATCGTAGAGTCGGGTCGCTCGATCATTGGTTTCGACCTAGTGGAGGTTGTGCCAAACGACCAAAACCCTATTGATGCCAGTGTTGGAGCACGCATGTTGTGGAAGATGTGTGGCCTAAGTCTAAAATCTAGAGATTAAAAGAACGTAATATGAAAAGGATAATATTTACAGCACTACTCTTTGCCACTGCGTTTATGGGGTGCTCAAAGAGTAGCGATGCACCTAAGAAAAGTGGTCTAGAGAGCGAAATTGATACCGTTGCCTACATTCTAGGTATGAATATTGGAGAGAGTATCCGCCAGATAGACTCAACACTCAACGTTGATGCTCTATACAGAGGTGTTGTTGACGCTATAAACAAAGAGACAATATTCACTCCAGAGCAGGCGAAGATCGCCTATCTGAAGTATATCAACTACTCAAAACCTGAGGCTAAGCGCAATCTTGAGGCTAAATTCCTCGAGGAGTTTGCGGCGAAGAATCGCAGCTATGTGCAGTCAAAGTCGGGGTTAACGTACACCGTTGACAATGTCGGAGATGTACAACAAACACCATCGAACGATCGCGATTCGGTGTGGATTAAGTACACCATTTACGACATGAACAACACCAAGCTCTACGAGACTGGCGATGAGGCTGTTGGCGCTAAGCTCATAGAGCTAATCCCAGGGATCAAGGAGAGTGTGAAGTTAGTCGGCAAGGGTGGTCAAATCAAGGCGTGGATGCCATCAAGGCTCGCATTCCTGGAGAGTGGAAACTCAGAGTACAATGTTGGGCCAGATGCAACTCTCTTCTTTGAGATAGAGCTCACCGACGTTAAGAAGTATTCGGCACAAAGCACAAGATTGAGATAGGCAAAGAGTGCATTTTTCTCAAACTATACTGATAATGATGCAATAGCAAATATTTTTTTGTATATTTGTCACTAAAATTTTTTGGACTTAAATTAAATACAATAAATAAAAGATGAAAATGAAACTTATCAGCGCCTTTGCAATTGGCGCAATCGCTTTGAGCGCATGCGGTTCTAAAGCACCTGAGAGCGGTGTAACAATGGGTAACGAAAACAAATTTGACACTCTTTCATACGTTATTGGTATGAACCTAGGGGGTAGCCTAACACAGCAGTTCGCAGACGTTCCATTCAACATGGAGCTTGTAGAGCAAGGTATCGAGAAGACTGCTCTAGGTAGCTTCACAAAGGAGGATCTTAAAGTGGGTAGCGACGCTTTGCGTGATTACTTCACAAAGGAGTACAGAGAGCGTAAGAGCGCAATCATGGCAGATCGCATGAAGCAAGACAGCACACGCAAGGCTAACGGCGATACAACGATTGTTGAGTATCCAGTAGCTGACGAGGCGATGTTTGAGTCGGAGCAGGAGCGTAACGAACTCTCATCACACCTTGGTGAGGATATCGGTCAGAGCCTTCAGAGCGCAGGTTTCCCACTTCAACTTGTTTGGGTGAACAAAGGTATGGAGGATTTCGCAGCAAACGACACAAAGATCGACCAGCAGGCTGCAATGATGTACTTCCAGAACTATGTTCAAGTTGAGCTTCCTAAGATTCAACAGAAAAAAGAGCAGGAGTTCCTAAGCAAAATCGAGAAGCAAAGCGGTGTTAAGAAGACTGAGTCTGGCCTACTTTACACTATCGAGGAGCAAGGAGACATGAATACGGTTATCACTAGCGACAACGACGTATTCGTAGCACACTACCTTGGAACAAACTCTAAGGGCGTTAAGTTCGACTCATCATACGATCGCAACGACCCACTTGAGATGCCTATCGGCAATGTTATCAAGGGTTGGGGCGAAGGTATGCGTCTAATCGGTAAGGGTGGTAAGATCACTCTTTGGATCCCATCTGCACTTGGTTATGGATCACAAGCACGTTCGGCTGAGATCCCAGCATACGAGCCACTTAAGTTTGAGATCGAGCTTATCGATGTTAAGCCAGCAACTCCAGTAGCTCCAGCACAACCAGCTGAGTAAGGCATAAAACAGGGGTGGCTCACCAAAAAGAGCCAACTCAATGAAAAGTAGTATAGCGAGGGTGTCGATTGTGACACTCTCGCTAATTTTTTTATATTTCAGTTTATTTTCATTTTTTAATTGTATATTGCTCTGGTTATTTCACAATTGAGATTTGACGACTATGAAAATATTGATTATCGAAGACGAAGCATCTCTGCGCGAGACCACAGAACAACTCCTTAAAAAGGAGCACTATACGGTGGAGACAGCGGAGGATTACATGAGCGCACTTGACAAGATCGAGCAGTACGACTATGACTGTATCCTGCTCGATATAATGCTACCTGGGGGTAGTGGGCTAAAGCTACTCGAACGTGCAAAAGAGCTCAAAAAGGGTAGTAGGGTGATTATCACTTCCGCTAAAGACTCGCTGGATGATAAGATCTACGGGTTGGAGCTTGGAGCTGACGACTACCTAGCAAAACCGTTCCATATAGCCGAGCTTTCGGCACGCATACGCAGTGTACTACGCCGAAATAGAGGTGCTGAGAGCATTATTGTTGGCAATGTGGAGCTATGGCCCGACAGACATCGTGTGGAGGTTGATGGAGTGGAACTCACACTCGTAAAGAAGGAGTTCGATATACTCACCTACTTTATGAACAGACCCAGCCATCTTGTCGACAAGGTGGCTCTAGCCGAGGCGGTGTGGGGCGATCATATTGATGGGGTAGACAACTTTGATTTTGTATATGCTCAGATGAAAAACCTTCGACGCAAGCTTTCGACAGCAGGGGCTACATGCGAAATAAAGGCTGTATATGGCTTTGGATATAAATTAATTACACCCTAATGAGACTTATTTGGCGTATTATTCTCCGCCTCTCGGCGTTTCTCTTTGTCCTGCTTCTTGGCTGGGCAACGGCATTCTATGTGGTTATAGAGGATGAGGTGCGCGATGAGACCGACGACGCACTAGAGGCATACTCCGAGCAGCTTGTTCGCAAATGGCTTGCTGGCGCTCAGATGCCGACACCTGACAACGGCACAAACAACACCTATTATATAAACGAGCTAACCAAGGAGCAGGCACGCCAACTCCCTGGGGTGAGTTATAGCTATAAGACTATATATATAGAGTCTAAGGATGAGACAGAGCAGGCGCGCACAGTCTCTAGGGTCTTTAGAGATAGCTCTGGTAGTTGGTATGAGTTGACGGTCTACATCCCAACAATGGAGAAGTCGGACATGCGAGAGATGATCCTTCTTCTCTTGGTTGTGCTATACGGGGCGCTCCTTATTATGATTATAGGTATTGTGTGGTGGATACTTTGGCGCTCTATGAGACCTCTGTACGCCTACATAGAGTGGTTGAACTCCTATCGGGTTGGTGCTGAGAACAAACCTTTAGATATAGAGACAAAAGTCCCTGAGTACAACAAGATTTTTGAGGCAGCCAAACGCAGTGCTGCTCGCTCCGAGGAGCTTTTTGAGCAACAAAAGAGCTTTATTGGCAACTTATCTCACGAACTTCAAACACCTCTTGCCGTGTGTCGCAACCGCCTTGAGATGCTGCTCATGGAGGAGACTCTTCAAGAGAAACAGGCCAACGAGATACACAAAGTGTTGCAGACAATAGACTCTACGGTGAGGATGAATCGCTCTTTGTTGCTGCTATCAAAGATCGACAACGGAGAGTTTCCCGATCTGGATAATGTAGCTATCGGCGAGCTATTGAACTCTATCTGTGATGATATGGCAGATATATATGAGCATCTCAACATTAATGTGAGTCGAGACATAGACACATCCACAAAGCTTTGGATGAGTAGCTCCCTAGCGAGGGTTTTGGTCACCAACCTCATAAAGAACGCCTTTAATCACAACGAAAAAGATGGCGAGGTTAAGATCCAACTAAGAGGGTCGCTGCTCAGCGTGTGGAATAGCTCATCGAGCGAAGCACTTAATGCCGATCGAATTTTCAATAGATTCTATCGTGAAGATAAGCGTGAGGGATCGAGTGGTTTGGGACTATACATCACAGCTGCAATTTGTAAATTGTATGGTTACAAAATAGGGTATAATCACACTAAAAATGGCCATGAATTTACAATCAATTTTAGTAGTAAATTAGGCAAAAAATAGGTGTTTTTGAGATTTTGCAAAAAATTGCATTTTTCGCAAAATAACCTATTTTTTTGAGTGATTTCCGAAAAACAAGAGTGATTTTACTAAGAATGCATGAAAAAATGATGTATTTTTTGTGAAATCACTCATTTTTTTGTCAAATTTTCGGATTTTTATTGTTTTTGCAAAAATAAAATTTCTACCTTTGCAACATGCTTTTGAGATAAAAACAAGAGCACTGTTTCGTATAGTTTTTTTAACAATAAAAAATATTCGGTTATGTCATCTCTTCTAAGATTTAAAATGGTCGATCAGGCCATCAATCACAAAGCTGTTGAGGCAGTACATCCAGGTGGTCGTCCATCAGATTATTTCGGAAAAAAAGTCTTTGGTCGTGAAGCTATGAGAAAGTATCTCGACAAGAACACCTACAAGGTTTTACTTGACACTATGGAGAATGGTTCAAGACTACCTATCGACATCGCTGATAGCGTTGCTGCAGGTATGCGCCAATGGGCTCTAGAGAATGGTGCCGATCACTACACACACTGGTTCCAACCTCTAACGGGAGGTACAGCCGAAAAACACGACTCATTTAGCGAGCCTGACGGCAAAGGTGGTGTACTCGAAGAGTTCTCAGGCAAGCTTCTAATTCAGCAGGAGCCAGATGCCTCTTCGTTCCCAAATGGTGGTATTCGCAACACTTTCGAGGCTCGCGGTTACTCTGCGTGGGATCCTGAATCACCTGCATTTATTATGGGTACAACTCTATGTATTCCAACCATATTTATCTCATACACAGGAGAGTCACTAGACTACAAAGCCCCTCTTCTAAGAGCTGTTAACGCTATTAATAAAGCGGCGACAGGTGTATGTAAATACTTCGATAAGAGTGTCGATAAGGTTGTCTCGTTCCTTGGTTGGGAGCAGGAGTACTTCCTTGTTGATGAGAGTCTTTGGGCTGGTCGTCCTGACCTTATGCTCACGGGTCGTACCCTAATGGGTCACGAGTCGGCTAAGAACCAACAGCTAGAGGATCACTACTTCGGCGCTATCCCTAGCCGCGTGATGGAGTTTATGAAGGATCTAGAGTATGAGAGCCACCTTGTGGGTATTCCTGTTAAAACTCGCCACAACGAGGTTGCTCCAAACCAATTTGAGCTAGCGCCTGTCTACGAGGAGGTTAATATCGCTAACGACCACAACCAGCTGCTAATCACAGTGATGGAAAAGGTCTCTCGTCGCCATAAATTCCGTGTTCTACTACACGAGAAGCCATTTAAAGGGATCAACGGTTCGGGTAAACACTGCAACTGGTCGCTTGGAACAAACACGGGAATCAACCTTCTTGGTCCTGGTAAAACAGCAACAGAAAACCTTCAGTTTATCACATTCCTTGTGAATGCTATAACTGCTGTATATAAGCACAATGGACTATTGAAAGCATCGATCATGAGTGCGACAAACGCTCACCGTCTCGGTGCAAACGAGGCTCCACCAGCTATCATCTCTACATTCCTAGGCACACAGATCTCTGCTGTACTAGACAAACTAGAGCAGAGCAGTGACGATGAGTCGATCCGTTTTGATGCAAAGAGTGTATTCAAAATGAGCGGTATCTCGCACATGCCAACCCTAATGATGGACAACACCGATAGAAACCGCACATCGCCATTTGCATTCACTGGTAATCGCTTTGAGTTCCGTGCTGTTGGTTCTTCGGACAACTGCGCAGAGGCAATGATCATCATCAACACATCAATGGCAGAGCAGCTAACTGAGTTCAAGAATGAGGTTGACGCGAAGATCGAGGCTGGTGTTAAAAAGGAGAAGGCTATATACGATGTTCTCAAGCGACTCATCAAGGAGTGTAAGGCTATCCGCTTTGACGGTAACGGCTACTCTGACGAGTGGCGAGAGGAGGCTGCACAGCGTGGACTTGACTGTGAGACATCTACACCTCTAATGATAGATAGATACCTCAATGAGTCATCTGTTGATATGTTTGTTAACATGGGTGTCCTCTCTAAGGTTGAAGTTGAAGCTCGTGCAGAGGTTAAATGGGAGACATACACTAAGAAGATTCAGATCGAAGGCCGTGTGTTGGGAGATCTTACGATAAACCACATCCTACCAATCGCATCGAAGTACGAGGCTATGATTGTGGATAAAGTATTCAAGAAGAATCAGATCGGTGGTCTATGCACAGAAGCTGATATTGCGCTCATCAAGCGTATTCAGCACCATGCAGACGAGATGCAGCGCCTAACTCTTGAGATGGTGGAGGCACGCAAGGTTGCTAACAAAATTGAGTGCCAGCGTGAAAAAGCAATCGCATACCACGACACTGTCGCTGTCTATTTCGACCAAATTCGCCGCCATATCGACAAGCTAGAGGCTACAGTGGATAACCAAATATGGCCACTACCAAAGTATCGTGAACTACTATTTATTCGATAGTTATATGTTAATAAAGAAGGCTACCAAAATTTGGTAGCCTCTTTTATTACTTTTTGCTGAAACTTCTATTTATATTAAATGAAATTACATTGCGAATATGCCTTAAAACCCGTCTCAAAAAGCTTTGATGCACTAACGTATTGTTAACATAGTATATAGGGCGATAATTAACTCTCATTTTATTGTGATAAACATATAGATTGAGCATTCTCTCTGACTGGTAACCAAATATACGACTCTGTGCTCTGTCATAATCTGAAATATCAATACGACGCTCTACTTCCTCAAGAATAGCAAACATCCATTGACTGTATTTTTCAAAGTCTTTTGACTTCATTACGAACATATTATAATGAGATAGTTTGTTATTTCCATGAAATATGTGATCTACACTCGTTTTGTACGATGGATCTTGCTCCAAAATAACTTGTTCTAATATTTTGAAATCTTTACTTTGATGACATACGCTATAATCTACACTCAAAGAGAATGGGTAAACTTTTGGTTTTGCTAATACTATATCATGCCTCTTAAATAGTTTAGACACATCTGGTCTTTTTGTATTTAAAAAATCAAAATCCGACTCCCTTACAAGCGAATAATCCACAAAACAATCACCCGCTGTATCGAAATTAAAGAACCTACGATAGTGGCACAATCCCACGTAATCTACGTCTTTCACATTTTTCCAGAGCCAATAATGACCTGTTAATTCGCAGTAATTTGGATTTTTATAGCTTATGTTATCGCCCTGATCATCACCTTGAATACCAAGGTCTAGATCACTAATTGCTTTACCGACCTGTATAGGTAGAAAGCAATCTTCATGCATCTTAATAGATTTATTGTGTGTACAAACTATTATCTTTAATCTCTCCATAGATACGTGAATTATATTAAGTATATAGCAAAGGTAGTGATTTATTTTAATTACAAATAAATACTACCAACTATTTTTCATAACTACGCCTTTATTAATGAAAAAAGATAAGGCGCAGCGCAGACGCTTATGAAATCTTTGCAACACATTCTTTCGCACCGCATTATCATTGAGAAAGACAACTGGGCGGTGATTAACTCGCATTTTATTGTGATAGACATAGAGGTTGAGCAGTCTCTCTGAAAGAAAACCAAAGATCCTCCCTTGTACCTTGTCGTAGCTAGAGATATCTATGCGACGCTCCGCCTCGCCAAGAACTGCGAACAACCACTCACAATACTTATCAAAATCCGCCCTCTTCATTATAAACATGTTGTAAGTTGAGAGTCTATTGTTTCGCTTAAAAACATACTCTATACTCTCTCGGTAGGATGGATCTAGCTCCAGTATTATCTGTTCAACAGTGTTTAGATCTAGGCTATTATGGCACATACCATACTGCACAGCCACCGAAAAGGGAAAAACCTTGGGTTTGGCAAGTACAATATCGTGTCTCTTAAATAGCTTGGATATATTCGGACTCTCGCTCTTTAGTTTTTCGAAATACTCCCCCCTTTTGAGTGTGTAGTCCAGGAAAAGATCTCCACAACCGCTGAAGTTGAAAAATCTACGGTAGTGGCACAGACCTACATAATCCACATCTTTCACATTCTTCCAAAGCCAATACTGACCCGTGAGTTCACAATAGTTCGGATTTTTTGCACTTATATTATCACCTTGATCATCACCCTGAATACCTAAATCAAGCTCGCTTATAGCTTTACCCACATGCAAGGGAATGAAGCTACTATTAGGTAGATCCATCGCCATGTTATGGGTGCAAACTATTATCTTTACTCTCTCCATTGATCTAAATTCAATACCTTCGAGATTATTGGCGCCATATCGTAGTATTTATACTCCGCAAGTCGCCCCCCAAAGATCACATTTGTGTGCTCTTCTGATAGTTCACGATACCTCTCATAGAGTTCACTATTAGACTTATCACCAATAGGGTAGTATGGCTCCATGCCATCGCTCCACTCACAAGAGTACTCCTTCGAGATCACTGTTTTAGGGTTAAGATCAACCTCTGCTCCAAAAGCTTCGAAATGCTTATGCTCGATAACTCTTGTATATGGAACTTCAAGCTCTGTGTAGTTCACAACGGCGTTGCCTTGGTAGTTGGATGTATCTAGAATCTCTTGTTCAAACCTTACGGTTCTAAACTCTAGTTTACCGTAGCAATAGTCGAAATATTCATCTATCTTACCCGTAAATACTACCTTATCGGCAAGGCTATTCCAATACTCCCTATCCTCAAAATAGTCGCAATCGCACTTTACATCAACTCCATCGAGAAGACCCTCTATTAGTTTGTTATAACCACCTATCGGAACCCCCTGATATTTATCGTTGAAGTAGTTATTATCATAAATTAGTCGCACTGGTAATCTATTTATAATAGATGCTGGAAGATCCTTGCATGATCTCCCCCACTGCTTTTCGGTGTAGCCCTTTATGAGTGTTTCATAGATGTCTTGCCCCACCAAAAGAATAGCTTGTTCCTCAAGGTTTCGAGGTTTTTCTACCCCTTCGCTCCTCATCCTATCAAGAGCCTCGGCACGCTGCTCCTCTATCTTTGCTTGCGCCTGTTGTGGTGTTATAACTCCCCACATCTGATAGAAGGTATTCATATTGAAAGGGAGGTTAAACAGCCTGCCTTTGTAGTTGGCTACGGGGCAATTTGTGTATCTATTGAACTCCACGATAGAGTTCACAAAATCCCATACCTTTTTGTCCGACGTGTGGAAAATATGTGCACCATATTTATGCACATTTATCCCCTCCACATCTTCGCAATATACGTTTCCACCCAAATGAGAGCGCTTCTCAATAACTAAACAGCTCTTACCCTCTCTTTTAGCTTTATAGGCAAAGCAAGCTCCAAACAAGCCAGAACCTACTATCAAGTAATCATATTTTTTCACACTACAAACATTTAATAATAAACAAAAACTACTATTTAATACCTTTAGGCATAATATAACCTTCAAAATAGGATAAACTACCCCTAAAAACTACAATATAGCCTTAAGGGGTAGTGGAACATTATCGTGTATGTTGGAGGTGATTAGTCGTTTACGATCACCATCTCATCCAACAACCAGTCTGCATCAGCAAACTTGTCGATGATGAACAGAAGGTATCTCACATCTACAGAGATTGTTCTCTGAAGCTCTGGCTCAAAGGCCACATCACCCGACATAGCCTCCCAGTTTCCATCGAATGCCAAACCAATGAGCTCACCCTTCGAGTTTAGGATTGGTGAACCTGAGTTTCCACCCGTGATGTCACAATCTGCAAGGAACGCTACTGGTAGCTCACCCTCAGAGTTTGCATAAGCACCAAAGTCCTTAGTGTTAAACAGCTCTTTGAGTTTTTCTGGCACTGTGAACTCAACTGGATTTGTAGGATCCTCCTTCTCGATAACACCACCAAGAGTTGTGTAGTAGTCGTATGTCACAGCATCTGCTGGATCGTAAGGAAGAACACTACCATAAGTTAGACGAATAGTGAAGTTAGCATCCGACGCCCAAGCCTTATCAGGATTCTGCATCATCAGACCTTTGATGTATTGGCGATGTCCATCCGCAAACTGCTTGTTAGACTCACCAAAGCTTGACGATAGTTCGCCTAGCTTCTTCATCACCGACTCTGCAAGGATGTAAGCTGGATCTTTATCCAACTTCTTTTGAGAAGGGTCATTCAAAAGAGCCAACGCTTTGTCTAGAGTTGTGAAGTTTGATTTTGAGTATAGATCGTTCACATAGCGCTGTGTGTTACCTTTGTACTTAGTGTCGATCACATCTGCAAATACAGATGGTAGATCCTTTGCGTTCTCCTTTACAATCTCAAACATGCGGTGCGCAACCTTGTGGTCTACATCCCAGCTAAAGTCCTTATAGAATGCCTCTAGTGACTCTGTTGCACGCTCTTTATCTGCTTCTGTCTTATCAGACTTAATATACTGCTCAACGATCTGCGTAGGGCGCATAATCTCAACAGATGTTGTTAGAGCCTCGCGGATATACTGGAACGCTGCCTTCTTCTCACGTGCAGACTCCACAGAGCTCTCTATCTTAGAGAGAGCATCGATGAAGCCCTCTTGTGGCATTGTGTTCTCCTGTGCCCACTTCTGGAAAGAGTGCTCTTGTGCTTGCTTCTTACCCTTCACGTCAAGACGCTTGATACCACGAGACATTCCGATTGAGTTCTTCCAGTAGTTTGAAGAGCCTGCATATTTAGATGCGTACTGAATACGAACCTTATCGCTAGCAGCCATCTCCTTAGAGAGAATATCTTGACGCTCGCCACGAATGAAGATACGCTGTGGGTTATCAACCTCCAACATATAATCGATCTCGTGAGATGTCATGTAGCGCTGTGTCGAGCCAGGGAAGCCCATAATCATAGAGAAGTCACCCTCTTTGTAACCTGCAGTTGAGATCTTTAGGAAGTCATCTGCTTTGTAAGGCACGTTGTCTGCTGAGTACTCAGCTGGGCGATTATCTTTTCCAGCATAGACACGGAAGATAGCGAAATCACCAGTGTGGCGAGGCCACATCCAGTTGTCAGTATCACCACCAAACTTTCCGATAGATGTTGGAGGTGTACCCACTAGGCGAACATCTTTGTATGTCTCCATTGCGAATGCGAAGTACTGGTTTCCACCGAAGAAGCTTCTCACGATGATATCCATTCCTGGGTTTTCGCTCTTCATGCTCTTTTGTAGTGCCGAGATATTATCGCCAACTAGCTTCTCACGCTCTGCGCCTGCTGCAATATTTGGAACATTACCCAAAATCTCAGCCGTCACATCTTTAATCTCTCTCACAAATTGAACCGTTAGTCCAGGTGCAGGGATCTCCTCCTTCTCTGACATAGCCCAGAATCCATTTTTAAGGTAGTCATGCTCCACCGATGAGAGCGACTGGATAGAACCATAGCCACAGTGGTGATTCGTGAAAAGAAGGCCATTAGGAGAGACAATCTCACCTGTACACCCTCTACCGAAGATCACGATAGCGTCTTTTATAGATCCACCCTCTGAGTTATATATATCATCAACCGAGATTTGTAGTCCTTTCTCTGCCATTTCAGCAGCGTTCATCTTTTTAAGGTACGGCAACAGCCACATCCCCTCATCAGCCATTGCGCTCACACCCATAAGTAGAGCCAACGCACTCAATACAATTTTTTTCATACTCACTATTTTAAATTACTTATTTTTTCAACATAATATCACACTCCTAAAAGCACGGATAGAGCAACCAAGGCTCAAAGCTAGCTTTTTTGTTATATACCAATAACAAAGTTAGATAATTTTTATCATATTTACTATAGAACTCTCCGCCTTTTTTCTCACCTGCTCATCTATACAAACCTTTGGGGATTCACTCTCTAGGCAACCAAGGATTTTATCTAGGGTAACCATCTTCATATACATACAGTCATTACAACCACACGTCGAGTCGATAGGCGGTGCTGGAATAAAGTTTTTTTGTGGGTAGCGCTTGTTCATCTCCACTATGATACCAGGCTCGGTAACAACAATAAACTCCTCCGCTGCGTCGCCTCCGCAATACTCCAATATCGCAGCTGTTGACCCAACAAAGTCAGCCACCTCCACAATATAGGCTCTACACTCAGGGTGTACCACTATATGTGCTTGAGGGTGCTCTGCCTTTAGTTCAAGGATTCTCTCCAGTGAGAACTCCTCGTGTACATGACATGCACCATCCCACATCACCATGTTGTCTCGCCCTGTGAGTTTTTGGATGTAAGAGCCCAGGTTTCGATCTGGAGCAAAAATAATAGGTTGATCCATAGGGATGGACTCAACGACCTTCACAGCGTTCGAAGATGTACAGCAGATGTCCGTTAGCGCCTTCACCTCGACCGATGTATTAACATAGGATACGACCTTGTGATTAGGGTATGATTTTTTGAACTCGGCTAGATCCTCAGCCTTGCATGACTCTGCAAGAGAGCAACCAGCCTGAGGCTCTGGCAGGAGTACCGTCTTTTCTGGGCATAGCACCTTGGCAGTCTCCGCCATGAAGTTTACACCCGCAAAGAGGATTGTCTGCTCCGCGACACTTTGCGCTTTTATTGACAGGGCGAGTGAGTCGCCCAGAAAGTCGGCGATAGCTTGCACTTCTGGAAGGCAGTAGTAGTGCGCAAGGATTGTTATGCCTTTTTCTCTCTTGAGTTGATTGATTCTCTCTTGAAGATTTGCTATGTTGTCAACATTCATTTTGTATTATTTTTAATTTTATATAATATATATTAATTATAAACTAATATAAATATACATGTTAATAGTGTGAATAACTTTGACCTTAATTTGTTACTAACATTCTCTATAATCACGTGTTCATATCTATTCTGAGTCTAGCACGCTACCAAAGTGATTATCCTATATGTTACTAACAACTGTTAAGAACTATTTAAACATACTAACACCAATTTTATCTTAACAATTCACTCGGATATTAGTTATAAACTAGTGGAATATCTTTATAATAACTTTTTTTTGTAGTTTAATATTTTTGTCTATACAGCCAGCCCTCTTTTAAATGCAATAGATGGGCTCCTCTATTTGTTAATAGTTATTAAATGTTTTTAACAACATTATCATACACCTTTCGACAAACTATTAACAACCTTTTGACCGATCTTTGAGTAACACTCCTTTACCACTTCGCTGCTGGCAATAGCTGCACTTCCGCTCTCTGCGCTCTCCATGATAGATTGTACGATAGGGATCTCGCCTAGAAACTCAACACCAACCTCTTCTGCGAATGCTTGTGCCCCTCCCTTACCAAATATATAGTACTTGTTGTCGGGTAGCTCCTCGGGTGTGAACCACGCCATGTTCTCAATAACTCCTGCTATTGGGATGTTAACATTGTTGTTAGTAAAGAGCTCAATTCCGCGTCTGACATCATCCACGGCCACTTGTTGGGGTGTTGATACAATCACCGCCGAGTTAACCTTTAGTTCGTTTACGATGCTGATGTGTATATCGCCCGTCCCAGGAGGAAGATCGATGAGTAAGAAGTCTAACTCTCCCCATTGGGTCTGGTGGATGAGCTGTTTTAGGGCGCTATTTGCCATTACACCTCGCCATATAAGAGCATCGCTCGGCTTGATGAAAAAGCCTATCGACATAACCTTTACACCCATCGACTCGCCAGGGATGATTCGATCCAACTGCTCCTCTGTCGCAATAGCTTCGGGTAGATACCCCTCAAGATTGAACATCCTTGGTTGAGATGGTCCATATATATCGGCATCGAGAACACCAACCCTATAACCCATCTGTGTGAGTGAAAGAGCTAGGTTTGCCGTCACGGTAGACTTACCAACGCCGCCTTTACCACTTGCCACAGCAATGATGTTAGCAACGTTGTTAGTAGTTGTTGACTCCTTTAGTTTATCACCCTTTTGAGCTTGTTTGGCTGAGATCTCTTTTATCACGACAGTGATCTTGTGGTCTGCAAACTCCTCTTTGAGGCGTGCCTCTACCCCCTTGCGTATTTTTGTTGAGAATGGATCTTGCTTTTTTTGAAAATGTAGAGACACAAATATCCTCTGCTCATCACACTCTATTGAGCCTACAATACCGCTGTCAACAATGTTCTTTTCACTATCGGGGTGTATAATCTGCGATAGTAAACTCTCTATCTTATCCTTCATAAAAGGTGTTGTTAAATGTAAACTTAAATAAAAAAAGGGTAAAAAAACCTCTATTTTTGAGCGGTTAAGTTACATGATTTTTTCTGAATAACACCAAAGTTGAGAGATAATTTTGTTAACACCTATTTATATAAAGAAAAACACCCCTAAATTAGAGGTGTTTTTGTAGGTTATATTAGAGGTTTAGGCCTTAAGCTTCTTTCGCCTCTTTTTGCCAGATAAGTGCTGCAGCTCCAAGGATTGCAGCGTTCTTGCCCTGGATACCACTAGGAAGGACATCAACTTTGTTCTTAAACGCAAACAACATGTTCTCCTCCATGTACCACTTCGTTGGATCGAAGATAAGTTTACCCGCTTTAGCTAGACCTCCAAATAGGAATACAGCCTTTGGTGATGTGATAGTTGCAACATCGGCAAGAGCACGACCAAGCATCTCTCCAGTGTAGCGGAATGCCTCGATAGCGATTGGATCTTTGTCGGCAGCAGCAGCAGAGATCATCGACGCATCGAAATCTTCGTATGCGATACCACGAAGCTTACTAGGGATGTTAAGACGAGACATAAGATCAAATGCAGTACGCTTGATACCTGTTGCAGAGACATAAGTCTCAAGACATCCGTAGCGTCCACAACCGCACTGGCGACCGTCTCTCTCGACGATGATGTGACCCATCTCGCCTGCGAAACCATCGTGACCGTAGATCATCTCTCCGTTTGATACGAAGCCCGAACCAAGACCAGTTCCAAGGGTTACCATGATAAAATCTTTCATCCCCTTTGCATTACCGTAGACCATCTCACCGATAGTAGCAGCATTAGCATCGTTAGTTACGAGAACCTTATCAACACCAAGACACGCCTTTATATCTTTACCGATGTGGAAAATTCTGCGGTTGTCATCAGGATCTTTCTCGTTTGGCATAAACTTCCAAAGATTTGCAGGTGCATCGATAGATGCTGTGTGGTAGTTTGCATTTGGTGCACCCACACCCACACCTACAAGCTCGTATTCAAAAGTGATACTATCCGCAAGTGATTTCATAGCTTTGCATAGCTCTTCAAGATATGCATCGTAATCCTCAAAGTTTGGGTATTTCTTTGTTGAGATGATAGACTCTCCGTAGAGATCACCCTTCTCATCGACTAGACCAAAAGCGGTGTTTATTCCTCCGATGTCTATTCCGAAAGCGAGTTTTTTCATTTTTTGTACTAAATTTTGTGATTATTGATGTTAATATTAAGTCAAAGTTACGATTAAAATTCTTTACCTACAAATTTTTTGTTAATTTTGGGGCGACTAATATTTAAAAAAATTGTATTATGCTGAATAATATCGATCTTTTGAAACTTTTTGAGAGCTACTTGGCACAGATAAAGTTCCCAAGTGAGCCCGTTAGATTATACTCTCCATTCTTCTACTCTCTCTCGGGAGAGGGTAAGCGAGTACGTCCGCTTTTGCTACTGTTAGTAGCTAATCTTTTCGGGGACAACACAGTAAAAGCTCTGCCAGCTGCTGCGGCAGTAGAGGTGTTTCATAACTTCACACTCCTGCACGATGACATCATGGATAATGCCGACGTTAGACGTGGAAAACCATCAGTGAAGGCCAAGTGGGGCGAGAATGTCGCTATTCTATCGGGTGATGCTATGTTGATAAGTGCATACAGAATGTTGGAGATGCTACCTCGTGAAATTCAACCAGAACTACTAAAGACCTTCAACGAGACATCGCTTGCGGTGTGTGAGGGTCAGCAGTATGATATGGACTATGAGGAGCGTCAAGTTGTCACGGTGATTGACTATATGCATATGATCGAACTGAAGACCTCGGTTCTCTTGAGAGGTGCAGCTACAATGGGTGCAATAATTGGTGGTGCTCCTGCCGAGGATTACGAGAAATTGCAGCGATTTGCAACAGAGCTTGGGCTTGCGTTCCAGCTTCAGGATGACCTATTGGATAGCTATGGAGACGAAAGTTTTGGAAAAAAACTCGGAGGTGATATCCTCGAGGGAAAG
The DNA here is from genome assembly GCA_964370415.1 of uncultured Alistipes sp. GTDB lineage: Bacteria > Bacteroidota > Bacteroidia > Bacteroidales > Rikenellaceae > Alistipes. The sequence goes on along the minus strand of CAYJIY010000012.1, from coordinate 49,972 downwards.
CAGAGCTATTTGATGGTCTCAGCAATGAGTAAGGCAACCGAGCCTCAGCGTGAGATTCTAAGAAAAACACACCTTGACGACTCATTGACAGATGAGCAGAAGATCGCTAAGGTTAAGGCCTTGTATGAGGAGTTGGATATTCCTCGCACAGCAGAGCAACAAATCTCTATCAAATTCGAGCGTGCTCTATCGATGTTGGAGCGCCTATCGGTCGATAAATCGAAGACGTTGCAACTCGCAGAGTTTGCACGTAGCTTAATGGGTAGACAACAGTAACAATGAGAAGATCAGATATTGAGATCATGGCACCTGTGGGTTCTTACGAATCACTACAGGCGGCTATTGATGCAGGAGCCGATTCGGTGTATTTTGGTGTTGGTAAACTCAATATGCGTTCAGGATCAGCAGCAAACTTTACATTCGACGACCTCTCGCAGATAGTGCAGAGAGCACATGGAGCAGGTGTTAAGACATATCTAACAGTCAATACGGCAGTATATGAGGGCGAGCTTGAGGAGGTACACTCAGTCATAGATCGTGCGAAGGCGGAGGGTATTAGCGCAATAATTGCTACGGACTTTTCGGTTATACTATACGCTCGTCGTATCGGGATGGAGGTGCACATCTCCACTCAGAGCAATATCACGAACTCCGAGGAGGTTAAGTTCTTCTCGCAATGGGCCGATACGGTTGTTCTTGCTCGTGAGCTTACGCTCGAACAGATCAAGAAGATACATGACGAGATTGTTGAGAATCAGATCTGTGGGCCAAGAGGTGAGCTTGTCGAGATTGAGATGTTCGCCCACGGCGCGCTATGTATGGCAATTTCGGGTAAGTGCTACTTGAGTACTCACGAGACATCTTGCTCAGCCAACAGAGGTGCGTGTCGTCAGATGTGTAGACGTAAGTATGCACTCACAGACCTAGAGACGGGAGTTCAGTATCAAACCGACGGGCAGTATATACTCTCACCAAAGGATCTGTGTACGATAGACTTTTTGGATAAGTTTATCGATGCAGGGGTGCGAGTCCTAAAAATTGAGGGGCGTGCACGAGGCGGTGAGTATGTGAAGCGAGTCATAGAGTGCTACGATCAGGCTCTTAAAGCGATGGAGTCGGGTGACTATAATGAAGAACTGGTAGCTGGGCTAAAGCAGCGCTTGGAGACTGTCTTTAATCGTGGTTTCTGGGAGGGGTACTACACAGGAAAGCAGATAGCCGAACTGAGCGCAAGACATGGATCGTCAGCCACAAAGCGAAAAGTGTATGTGGGTAAAGTGACCAACTTCTTCAAAAAAATATCAGTTGCCGAGGTTTTGGTCGAAGCATCGCCGCTTAATGTGGGAGATGAGATCTTCTTCTCGGGATCAACAACGGGAGTAGTAGAGCAGGTCATTGAGCAGCTGCACAACAACAGCGGTGAGTCTGTTGAAGGGGTTGTTCAGGGGAGTCTCTGCGCTATTAGAACCAATAGTCAAATTAGACGTGGAGATCAACTCTACAAGATGGTAGATGCAGACCAATAGTCGCTGATACCATATATTTACAATTTTTAACAGGATAAAGTAATGCCGATTATATCTCAACGAGCGGGACAGATGCCCGCATCACCCATTAGAAAACTAGTGCCGCTGGCTGAAGCTGCAAAAGCACGTGGGGTGAAGATACACCACCTTAATATAGGTCAACCAGATCTGCCATCACCACAAGAGGCGATGGATGCGATGCACAATATAGATAGAAAACTTTTGGAGTATAGCCCAAGTAACGGAATGCGCTCTTTGCGTGAAAAGTTGGTGAGCTACTACTCTCGATACGATATAAAACTCTCTGCGGATGATATTATAGTCACTACGGGTGGTTCTGAGGCTGTGCTTTTTGCATTTATGACGTGCCTAAACCCAGGTGATGAGATCATCGTTCCCGAGCCTGCCTATGCAAACTATATGGCGTTCGCAGTCTCGGCAGGTGCTGTCATACGTCCCGTTTCGTGCTCCATAGAGCAGGGGTTTGCTCTACCTCCAATGTCGGAGTTGGAGTCGTTGATAAATGAGCGCACACGAGGGATTTTGATTTGTAACCCGAACAACCCAACGGGATACCTATATACACGCAAGGAGATGGAGCAACTTCGTGACCTTGTAAAAAAGCACGATCTCTTCCTCTTCTCGGATGAGGTTTATCGTGAATTTATCTACACTAGCTCGCCTTACATCTCGGCGTGTCACCTAGAGGGTATTGAGCAGAATGTGGTGCTTATCGACTCTGTGTCGAAGCGCTACTCGGAGTGTGGAATACGTATTGGGGCGCTAATTACGAAGAATCAAGGGGTTCGAGATGCTGTGATGAAGTTCTGTCAGGCCAGACTCTCACCGCCACTCATAGGTCAGATTATAGCAGAAGCATCGATCGATGCCTCGCCAGACTACATGCAGGGGACATACGAGGAGTATGTCGAGCGTCGCAAATGCCTGATCGATGGACTCAATAGAATAAATGGTGTCTACACTCCGCTACCAATGGGGGCGTTCTACACCGTAGCGAGCCTTCCAGTGGAGGATAGCGATGATTTCTGTGCGTGGTGTTTGAGTGATTTTGAGTATGAGGGTGAGAGTATTATGATGGCTCCAGCATCGGGATTCTACTCTGATCCATCGAAGGGGAGAAATCAAGTACGTATAGCTTATGTGTTGAATATCGAGGATTTGCAGCGCTCGCTAGTGATTCTCGAGAAGGCGCTCGAAGCCTATAATAATAGATAGAGGATATGAGATCAAATATATTGATAATATACACGGGAGGAACTATCGGAATGCGTTACGATGCAGATCGTGGAGCACTCACGCCTTTCGATTTTAGTAGCATCTATCAAGAGCTACCAACGCTTAAGCGCCTAGATGTTAATATTGATATATTGACCACAGAGAGAATTGTTGACTCGTCAAATATCGATCCGTCGTCGTGGCTCTCGTTGGCTGCAATGATACGTGACAACTACTCAAAGTATGATGGCTTTGTGGTGCTACATGGCACAGATACAATGTCTTATACGGCATCAGCAATGAGCTTCATGCTAGAGAATTTGTCGAAACCAGTGATCTTTACGGGAAGTCAAATTCCAATAGATGTGTTGCGCACCGATGGACGTGAGAACCTAGTGACGGCCATAGAGTTTGCCGCTGCCAAAGGTGCAGATGGCAAGCCCGAAATCGCCGAGGTTGCGCTATACTTTCAGAATAAACTATTCAGAGCAAATCGCACAACAAAGAGTAGTGCTGAGGCGCTCAGTGCCTTTCGCTCGCACAATTCACTGCCACTAGCTCAGGTGGGAGTCAATATCACTTATAATAGATCTGTGATTCTAAAACCTGAAATATATGGCTCTGATTTAGAGATTGCTAGCGAGCTGTCGAGTGGAGTTGCTGTCATAAAGCTGTTTCCAGGGATAAACCGTGAAACACTCTGTGCAATGCTATCTATGGAGCACATCAAGGCTGTGGTTTTGGAGACTTATGGTTCGGGAAATGCACCAACCGCAGGGTGGTTTTTGGAGGTTATTAGCGATGCGATAGAGCGAGGAGTGGTGATAATGAACGTGACACAGTGCCTAAATGGAGCTGTTGATATGGATATTTATGAGACAGGAGTGCTGCTCAAAAAACTCGGGGTGATCTCGGGTTATGACATGACAACAGAGTCTGCAGTGACAAAATTAATGTATGTTTTGGGGCTAAAAATTGATAGAAAAGAGCAAATTTCACTACTTCATAGATCAATTAAAGGAGAATTTACAGCAAAAAGCGTTGTGTAGAATTAATTTTTTTTATATATTTCGGAATGTTAAGAGAGCAAAAACAAGTGTTTAGTACCTATTATATAGAGGTTTTTGTTAGTTAAGCCGTTGTGTAATAGTGTTTTGTGCTCTGTGTTGCAATGTGAAATCACCTATTTAGATAGAGTGGCGAGAAGTGGAGAAATTGGCGGATATTGGAGGATTTTGAATTGGAGAAGCAAAAAAAATGCAAAAAAAACTAAAGATTTAAAATTTTAATTGAAATTTAAAATACAAATTAGTTTTAACCCTATAGTGAAAGATAATTTTAAACAATAACAACCAAACAAATTTTAATCTATTAAACAAAATTATGAAAAGAACGTTTATGATTTTAGCAGTGGCTTTGTTCACACTAAACACTGCAAGTGTATTTGCACAAGATGCAACAGTTGAGTTGGCAGGTGAGGGTATGCACCATGTTCTTATGCAAAAGTTCCTCGAGGGAGGATGGGAGTGGATGCTTCCAGTTCTTATTTTCCTTGTACTAGGTCTTGCGGTAGCTATCGAGCGTATCCTTTACCTAACACTAGGTACAATCAACACGAAGAAATTTATCGCTTCAGTTGAGGAGGCTCTTAACACAGGTGGTGTAGAGGCAGCTAAAGAGCTTTGCCGTAACACACGTGGTCCTATCGCTTCTATCTACTACCAAGGTTTGGATCGTTACGATCAAGGTCTTGACACAGTTGAGAAGGCAGTTGTATCTTACGGATCAGTTCAAACAGGTCAAATGGAGTCTGGTCTTACTTGGATCGGTCTATTCATCGCTCTTTCTCCGATGCTCGGTTTCATGGGTACGGTAGTAGGTATGATCGGTGCATTCGACGCTATCCAGGCAGCAGGTGATATCTCTCCAACAGTTGTTGCTGGTGGTATCAAGGTATCTCTTCTTACAACCCTAATGGGACTTATTGCAGCGGTTATTCTTCAGCTATTCTACAACTATATTCTATCTAAGATCGACTCTCAGGTGAATATCATGGAGGACTCATCAATCACTTTGATTGACCTTTTGGTAGCATACAGCAAGAAGTAATCACAACAATAAAGAACGTTAATTTATGAAAAAAATACTAAATATGCTCCTTCTTTTGATGATGGCAGTTACAGTCGTTCTTTCGGCTTGGGCTATCTCATCAACAGACGAGGCAACAGGACAATTAGCAGGTATCAACGCAAGTTTGACTTGGGGTTACGTGCTTATCGGTCTTGCTGTTTTAGCGGCACTTTTCTGCGCGCTATACGGTATGATTAAGAACCCAGATGGTCTTATCGGGTCGCTAGTGTCTTTGGGATTGTTTATTGTTGTTGCAGGTGCTGCTTACTTCATCGCATCTGGCCACAACATCTCGTTCCCAGATATCTCTAACCCAGGTGAGTATTTCAGCCGCAACGAAACTATCATCACAGAGACAAGCATGCTTGTTGCTTACGTGATAATGGGTGCAACAATCGTTGTTGCTGTTGGATCTGAGATCTACAAATCTCTTAAATAATAAAGCACAATGGCAGGATCAAAAAGACAAATTTCAGAAATCAATGCCGGTTCAGTAGCCGACATCGCCTTCCTGCTGCTCATTTTCTTCTTGGTTGCTACAACCATGAACACTGAAACAGGTCTCGTGCGCGTACTTCCTCAGCTACCACCTGAGGATCAGCAGCAAGAGAATATCGATATCAAAGAGAGAAACCTCTTCTCTGTTATGGTTGACGGTAGCGGACGTATCCGTGCCGGTATCCAAGGTAAGCAGGAGAATATCGACATCAGTGCTCTAAAGGGTAAAGCTAGGGAGTTCGTTTTGAATCCAATGGATGATGAAACTTTCCCTGAGAAGAAAACTGAGGAGTTTACTCTACCAGATGGTAGCAAGTGGAACTACAATGTAAGTCAAGGTGTGATCTCGTTGCAAACAACGCGTGATACAGACTACCACACTTATATTCAAGTTCAGAATGAGTTGACTAGAGCTTTTAATGAGCTAAGAGATGAGTTGGCTATGTCTAAATTCGGTAATGAATTTGCTGACCTAGATAAGGCACACCAAGATATTATCGCTAAGGCGATTCCTCTTAAGGTCTCAGAGGCTGAACCAATTAACATTAAGAAGTAGGGATTATGGCAGTAATGAAAAAGAAGGGGTCAAAAGGAATGGCCGCGATATCGACAGCGTCACTACCTGACGTTATCTTCATGATTCTTTTCTTCTTTATGGTTAGTACAACTATGCGTGATCAGGAGTTGAAAGTAACATACAAGCTTCCATCAGCAACAGAGGTACAGAAGTTGGAGAAGAAAAACTTGGTAAGCTATATTCACGTTGGTAAGCCGACACGTCCAATGCAGAAGCAGTTCGGTACGGCTCCACGTATTCAGCTTAATGACTCGTACAAAACAACACGTGATATCTTGGACTTTATCGCAGCTGAGCGCGATAAACTTAGCGAGAGTGATCGTGCTTTGATGACAGTGAGCCTTAAGGCAGATGAGGACACAAAGATGGGTATCGTAACAGATATCAAACAAGAGCTTCGCCGTGCGAACGCCTTGAAACTATCTTATGGTGCTTCTCGTGCAATCAGAGAGTAATCACGTTATCTAGTATAGATAATCAAGGGTGACTAACCGAAGGGTTGGTCACCCTTTTTGTTGCAACATAGCACCTAGTATTTTATATAGTTGTAGTGGTTGGATGTTGTTTGGTCATAGACTCTCTCTCTGACTGGCTGCTGTTTGCTTATACGCTTACTCTTCTTACCCTTTATTGTGATTGGAGGGGAAGGGGTTGGCAGGTCACGATCTTGGCTAATAGACGGGCTAAATCGCTTTGTAGTGTGGGGTTTGGTCGTGAGATTAGATTGATTGTGGTATTTCTTTGATTTGTATAACTAGCCTTTGGTTGTTGATTGCTAGTAGCAGTGCGATAGCTATGCCATAGGGCAAAAAAAACAGCTAGACAATAAGTCTAGCTGCTATATAATAGTTGCGAATCGTAGAGCTACTTCTTAAAACACTTTGCAGCGCTCATCACCTCTTTTGGCGATGGGGAGTAGATACCAAATACCATTTTGTATTCAGGCTTCATGGTCGCTACATCAACCGAAGAGCCAATAACGCCGATTGCCTGTCCGCTCTTGACTATGCCGCCTTTTTGCACTGTTACAGACGAGAGGTTGGCATATGAGCTTATATATTCACCGTGTGCGATGTAGACATCGTATTTGTTCGATATGCGGTTACGCTTAATTTCAGCCACCTTACCATCGTAGATAGAGATGATCTTAGCGTCTTTCGGGCCAACGACTTCGGCCATATTACCTCTGTATTTCTTGACATTTCCGCCAGAGACAGGCAGACGCAGACCCGATGTGTTTCGTGTAAATGAGCTACCCTCTTTGTTGCCCTTCACAAGCTTGCGAAGTTCGTTCACGGCAAGGTTGAGCTGTCGCTCCTGCTCTTGATTGGAGCGAAGAACCTCTTTCTCGCGGCGTGATAGTTTGTTTACTTCGGCACGTGCTTGACTTGCATCTCGATTGAGTTTCTCCCTTTGTGAGGATATTACGCGCGATACAGAGTCTACGCTCCGCTTCTTTTGATCGAGCTTCTGTTTCTCGATCATCACAAGCTCCGATGTGGTTTTGACCCTCTGCATCTGTAGCTCCTGAACCTGTGCAACGGCCCTTATGTTGGCGATTCGTCGCATTACGTCGGAGAAGTTCTCTGAGGCAATCAAGTAGCTCAAATAGTTGTTATGCTTGTAGTTTCTATACGATTCACGCACCATCTCAGCATATTTCTCACGATATGAGCTCAGTGATGAATCGAGCGAATCGGCTCTCTTTTGCGTTAAGCTAAGCTCCGATTTAAGGGTGTTTGATTCGTCTTGTATCTCATCCAAAAGATCGGATCTATTCTCTATCTGTCGAGAGAGTTGATTGACACGGGCTTGATTCTGGCTCTTACCCTTTTTTATCGATGAAAGTGCCTTTTCGCCATCAGCAATGCGCTTCTCGATCTGCTCGATCTTTCGCTTCTGTTCATCTATCTTTTTGCTATCCTGCGCTACTGAGACCACGGTCGTTGCGACTGCGGCGACAGTGATTATCAGTGGGTATATGTAGCTCTTATTTCTCATCTGAAGTGCTTGTTTCTTGTTTCTCTTCGAATCTGCTTGCGACAGCATCTTGGTTGTAGCCCCTCTCTAGGGCTCGTTTCCAGTAGACCTCAGCCATGAATCTCTCGCCCATAGCATTGAGTATATCGCCATAATGGAGAAGTAGTTCAGGGTTCTTTTGTCCATCGAGAGAGACTGCTTGTTGCATGATCTCTTTTGCCTTTTGGTTCTGACCACTCTTGAACAGAGCCCACGCCATGGTGTCCATGTATGTTGGATTGTTGTCGCTTAGCTCAACGGCATGTGATGCCATGTTGACAGCGCGTTCCAAATCGTGCATCTGCAAGGTGAGGAAATAGGCGTAGTTATTGAGCACTACTATATTGTTGGGATTGTACTCCAGCGACTTGTCGTATGCCTTGTAGCACCTTTTCATCAGTCGCTTTGCGTCCTTGTGCTGATCTATATTCTCAAGAATGAGGCTTGCCTCGTGGTCGTCGCTATTGCTCGTAATTGCCTCTTGTTGCCAAGTGTCGCCAATGAGCCCCCATATTACGCTCAGTGTAGAGTCTCCCTTGGCAATGTCTAGGGTTCTAGTATAGCTCTCTATCGCCTCTGTATGGCGTTTTTGCGCCGAAAGCGAGTAGCCCTTCCTGAGGTGAAGGTCTATATCTTCGGGGAAAAGTTCGAGGGCTTTGTTGATGTATAGAGCTGAAGAGTCAGGACGCTGAAGGTAGTTTTCAATGTCAATCACGCTCTTAAAATACTCGGCACGTGGTGGTGAATCGGTGGTGTGGAGCTTGTAGAACTCCAGAGCACGCTCCAGTTGCCCTGTGGTTATGAGGTGATCTGCATAGAGCTCAACCGCCTTTGGCTCCTTGGGGTGGTTAATGATTATGGTCAGCGCAATGTTGTCGATCATGAATAGGTACTCACGATAGAAGTTCACGTCCGAGGTTAGAGATAGAAAGCGGCTAACTTTAGATTGGAGGTCAATTTGACTGCTCTGCATCAGGTAGTTCGTTGTCGAAAGTAGCGCAGCGTAATCCCTTCTGTTTTCGTAGTACTCTGCCATCGAGGTGAGCGTTCCCACATCTGTTGAGTCGATCGCAAAGGCTGTTGAGTATGAGTCTCTAGCGAGGGAATCCTTGCCAATAGCGGCGTAGAGCGATGCTAGCACCACGTGGTTCTCTTGTTCGTATGGTGCTATGTCGACCATAGTTTTAGCTTCATCTACCGCCCTGTCGAATTGACGTGTCTTTAGAAGAAGGTTGCGTTTGAGCTCTGCGAGAGGTTGAAGTTGTCCAAACCTCATGTCGGCAGAGTCGAGATGTGCGATTGCGGCCATTGGCATACCCTTGTTATCGTAGAGAATAGCTGTGATACGATAGTTGTCGGGGTTGTTGGGCTCTAGCTTCAGTAGTTTGCGATAGAGAGATAGCGCCTCCTCGTACTTGTAGCTCATCAGCAGCGACATGCCCAGTTGCTGTGCATACCACTTGTTGGTGGAGTCGATGGCGAAAGCCCTGCGAGCGTAGTCTGAGCCACGTGCGTCGTTTCTACTTGTGAGGATAACGCCCATTTGATAGAGCGCAGGTGCGTAGTTGGGCTCTTGGGTGAGTATCTGCTCTAGAGTCTTTAGGGCTTGAGTGGTATCTTGCTCTATGTTTATGAGTTTCAGCGCTTCAGTGTAGAGGTAGGTGCTCTTTAGGGAGTCGGCGATTGTGTCTATTTTGATCGTTGTGAAACCCTCTCTTGTTTGGGCGTGAGCGGGTTTTGTCAACACAAGAGGTGTTGACAAAACTAGAGCTGTGAATATGCTCACCAGAACTACACTTAGCGCCCTTTTCATCACAAATTAGAGTGCTGAATCAAACTGGTGTAGGAATCTAACGTCATTCTCAAAGTAGAGACGTAGGTCCTTAACACCATACTTTAGCATGGCGATGCGCTCGACACCCATACCAAAGGCGTAACCAGAGTACTTCTCTGGGTCGATGTTGTTAGCTTTGAGAACATTCGGGTCAACCATTCCGCAACCCATGATCTCTAGCCATCCGCTACCTTTGCAGACGTTGCACCCCTTACCTCCACAAAGAGTACACGAGACATCAACCTCTGCCGATGGCTCCGTGAATGGGAAGTACGATGGACGAAGGCGGATGGTTGCGCTCTCGCCAAATAGCTCCTGAGCGTAGTATAGTAGGGTCTGCTTTAGATCGGCAAACGATACATTTTCATCGATATAGAGCCCCTCCACTTGATGGAAGATGCAGTGTGCACGGTACGATATCGCCTCGTTGCGGAATACACGTCCAGGGCAGATAACACGAATAGGGAGCTGCATGCTACCCATCGCACGAACCTGAATAGATGAGGTGTGTGTGCGTAGCAGAATATCAGGGTTCTTCTCGATGAAGAATGTGTCCTGCATATCACGTGCTGGGTGCTCTGGTGGGAAGTTAAGAGCCGAGAACACGTGCCAGTCATCCTCGATCTCGGGTCCATCAGCGATGCTGAATCCCATGCGAGAGAATATCTCCAGAATCTCGTTCTTAACGATAGAGATAGGGTGTCTAGAGCCAATGTGCTCAACAGTAGCTGGGCGGCTCATGTCACCAAGCGTTGAGTCGGAGCTCTCTTGGTTGGCGAAATCCTCTTTTAGGGCGTTGATTTTCTGAGTCGCTGCGTTCTTTAGGGTGTTGAGTTGCTGTCCGAGCTCACGTTTAAGCTCTGGTGCTACGGTCTTGAACTCATCCATGAGTGCCGTGATCTCACCCTTTTTACCTAGAATTTTGATGCGAAACTCCTCAATGTCGGCTGCCGCTTTAGGTTTAAACTCCTCTACTTTTGAGAGTAGATCCTTTATCTTGTTAACCATTTTTATATAATTAATGACGTTTTACTCTTTCAACAAAATATATGCCCACCATAAACAATGAGGCATTTAGATGCAAATATAGGGATTTTTTGTTAATTTTTAACCATTTAATATATAATATTAAATAGCAGTTTTGAATAGTTGTTATTATTTTGCTATTTTTGTGAAAATTAAGGTTGTAATACTAAACAATACATTTTATACTATGCGTCTAAAAAGAGTTTTGAGTGCAGTATTGCTACTGTTTATTGCAGTTGCAGTTCAAGCGCAAACGGTTGGTGTTGTCCTCAGTGGTGGTGGCGCAAAGGGGCTCTATCACATAGGAGTTCTCGAAGCACTTGAAGAGAACGGCGTTCCAATCGATTATATTGCGGGAACATCTATGGGTGCCATTATCGGAGGATTGTACGCAGCAGGTTACTCTCCCGAGGAGATGAGAGCCATCGTTAACGATAAGAGAGTCGTAGATATAGCTTCGGGGCGAACGGGTCAGAAGTATATGAGTTACTTCCAGAGAGCAAAGAGCCTGCCCTCGTTTGTTAATGTGCGCGTAAATCTCAAAGACTCAACACGAAGCACTAGTATTATCCCTCGCAACCTTATATCCTCATCGCTCGTAGATCTGAAATTCACGGAGCTATTTGCACCAGCAACAGCTGCCTCTTCGGGTGATTTTGATAACTTGATGATCCCATTCTTTTGTGTGGCGAGTGATATGGAGGCAGGCCACGAGGTGGTGCTTCGCAAAGGTAGCCTAGAGCGCTCGATAAGGGCTTCGATGTCCCTGCCGATGATATACCCACCAGTTGTTATCGACTCGATGGTGCTGCTCGATGGTGGAATCTACGATAACTTCCCGTGGACACACATGGAGGAGATATACAAGCCTGACATTATCATCGGTGTAATATGCACTGGTGAGGAGGGCTCTCCAGACGTAGATAGCGACATAATGGAGCAGGCGTTCATGATCTCAATGCGCAAGACGAATTATGATATGACCGAGGGTAACATAACAATCGAGCGAGATGTGGATATATCGCTGTTGGAGTTTTCGAATCCTAATGCGATCATTGAGCTTGGTTATGATGATGCTATAGCTCAGATGCCGCAAATCAAGCAGGATATAGCCGTAGATAGAGACTCTATGTACTATGCGAATAGAAGGGGTGATTTCAAGATAAAATCACCAGCTCTAATCTTCAATGAGTATGAGCTTTCGGGTTTGGATTCTGCTAAACGTCAATATCTTAGAAAGTTGTTGAAGATCTCACGAAGCAATCCGAAATTGAATCGTCAGATGGGAATTGCCGAATACACAAACAACGTCTACTCGGCACTGGGTGAGGGTAATATATCTATGGGTTTCCCTACTGCAACCTACGATAGTTTGTCGCATCGATACAAGCTAGAGACAGACTTTGGACTAAAGGCAAACCTGAGAATGACTGTGGGGGGTAACCTCTCATCGACAGCATTCAACCAAGTCTATGTGGGTGCGGAGTACGAATCTATTGGCTACGCCTATAAATCACTCTTTGCGGAGATGTATCTAGGTCCTGTCTACACGTGGGGAACATTTGGGGGGCAGTCAGATTTCTATATCGCAAGAACGCCTTTGTCAGCCGACTTGACACTGAACTTCGAGCACAAGAATCTCCGACATGGTAATTTTGGTGTTTTGAGTAGCGTGACAGATGCTGTGTCAGCCAAAAATACTAGCGGGTATGGCTCGGCAGGTATTAGTATGCCTATAGGGTTTGACGCGCAGTTTGGAATCAGAATGAATGCTGGACGCACAAGCTATACCTACAACACTGAGTCCGTAGCGTCGATAGAACCAACTGATAAATCATCGATGAATTTTATAGGTGTGAAAATGGAGTATGACCGCTCAACACTGAACAAGATGTTGTTCCCAGATATGGGGTCAAGGTTGATGATCTCGGGTATCTATGTGGATAGTAGCCACAAGTTTACGAGTGGTGATCCGCTGGTGAACCTTCCTAGCGACGAGATAAGCTGGTGGGGTGCTCGCATCAAATGGGATAAGTATTTCAACCTCCCTGCGGTTAATTGGCTGAGTCTGGGGTTGAACTTCGATGGTGTGTGGACAGATCAGCCTGAGCTAAGCTCAGAGACTGCGACAATGCTCATACGTCCATCCTACTCGCCTATAGCCCACACGAATATGGTGCTTCGCCCAGAGCTCCAAGCCAAGCGCTTTATAGCGGGGGGTATTATACCAACGTTTAAGATCTTTCCTGCTCTGCACTTTAGGGCTGGAGCCTATATTTTGTATCGAGATAGCTACTCAGGAGTTGAAGTTGCGAACTCCGCTCCCGACTTTGATGGGCAGACGCACTATATCACTGAAGCTACACTAGTCTACCACTCGAGAGTGGGGCCTGTGAGCCTTTCGGCAACGAAGTATGGTGTCGAAAACTGGGATAATCTCTACATGATGTTTAACTTTGGATACACTATATTTGCCAATAAGGGGATCTTCTATTAGGCAACCCATATAATAAAGTGGCGATCGACATTGAGTTGTTGATCACCACTTTTTCTTATCTTCTAGTTCGTTTTACCGATGGTCGTCTACTCGATTTCGAGTGCTGTTTGGGTGCGCTTTGACCACCTCTAGCTGGTGGGTTTGCCCCATCGAAGAAGTAGCTCTTCTGTCTTCGTTTTTGATCCTGATCTCGTGCAACATAGACGGAGTCTCCAGTGTATGGATTCTCTCCCGTGTAGAACATCACCGACGAGAGAGTCATCGGCGTTGGAGTCAGATCTTGCACCTGCTCTAGGCTAAAGTGAAGCCTTGATCCAAAGACCTTATCGGCGAGAGATCGCATATCTTTTTCGCTACACCCAGGGTGCGACGATATGAAGTATGGGATCAACTGATAGGGCAGAGAGTGCTTTTTGCAGATTGAGGTGAAGTTGCGATGCAGCTCCTCATAGAGCCTAAACGATGGCTTTCGCATGAGCGAGAGAACCCTATCTTCGGTGTGTTCTGGAGCAACTTTCAGTCGTCCCGATGTGTGGTGACGAAGCACCACCTCTAGATAGTTTGTCTTATCGAATAGGTCGTATCTTATTCCGCTACCAACGAACGCCTTTTTAACTCCAGGGATGGCTCTTACCTTCTCGTATAGCGACAGCACAGGGCGGTGATCGTTGTTGAGGTTTGGGCATGACTTAGGGTGAAGACACGAGTGGCGACGACACTTTGCGCACGCCTTTATATCTCGTCCTGACATCATGTACATATTTGCCGATGGGCCTCCAACATCACTCAAATACCCCTTAAAACCATCCATCTGAGTCACCTGCTTAACCTCTCGTAGGATCGATTGCTCGCTTCGTGAGTAGATGAATTTGCCCTGGTGTGCCGAGATTGTGCAGAAAGAGCACCCCCCGAAACACCCTCTGTGGGAGTTTACAGAGAACTTTATCATCTCCCATGCTGGGATATCGCCCTTATTATTGTAGCGAGAGTGTGGTGCTCTCTCGAAGGGTAGATCATAGGTCTGATCTAGCTCCTGAGTCGAAGGGATCGCCTGAGGAGGGTTCACAACCACATATTTATCGCCTATTGGTTCAACCAATATCTTGTCCGTAGAGAGCTGGTTGCTCAGTGTCTCGATCTGACAAAAATTGTCGCTATATGCTCTATTGTCGCCCAAGCAATCCTCAAAGGAGTTAAGTTGGATTGTGTCTTCAGCTTTGAGGTGCGAGACACTCTCGCTAAGGTATGCTACTTGGCGAATCTTGCGCAAGAGTTTGGCGTTAAAACCATTGTGTAGTGCACGTGCAACCTCTAGGATCGCTTTTTCGCCCATGCCGTAGACCAAAAGATCGGCACCACTCTCTGTGAGAACCGACTCTCGAAGCGAGTTGCTCCAGTAGTCGTAGTGGGTCAATCGTCTCAGAGATGCTTCGATTCCTCCAATGACAACAGGAACTCGTGGGAACTTCTCTTTTAGTATTTTTGTATAGGTAGCAACGGCGTAGTCGGGTCTAAAACCAGACTTTCCTGCAGGAGTGTAGGCATCGTTGCTACGAAGTCGTATGTTTGCGGTGTAGTGGTTCACCATGGAGTCCATAGCTCCAGCCGTGACACCAAAGAATAGGCGAGGCTCCCCCAACTTAGTGAAGTCTCGTAGATCATCCCTCCAGTTGGGTTGTGGCACTATCGCAACTCGATAGCCCGCAGCCTCGAGGGTGCGCCCAATGACTGCTGCGCCGAATGATGGGTGGTCGATGTAGGCATCCCCCGTGAAGAGAATCACATCGACATAGTCCCACTCTCGGGCTCTAATCTCCTTGATTGTGGTCGGTAGAAACATAGGTGTCCCACTTTGCAAGAACGGCCTTGAAATCATCAGGAAGCTCGCTCTCAATGTGAATATTCTCGCCCGTTGTTGGGTGCACAAAACCTAGCGATCGTGCGTGCAGAGCCTGACGAGGCATTAGCGCAAAGCAGTTCTCGATAAACTGGCGGTACTTCGTAAATGTTGTCCCCCTGAGGATTTTGTTTCCTCCATAGCGCTCGTCGTTGAACATGTTGTGCCCCTTCCATGCCATGTGAACACGGATTTGGTGTGTGCGCCCAGTCTCTAGGCGACACTCGATTAGTGTGACATAGCCATAGCGCTTTATCACCTTCCAGTGTGTGACAGCATGTTTTCCGTCCTCGCCATTCTCGAAGACAAACATCTTGAGTCGGTTGCTCGGTGAACGCCCGATGTTACCAATGATCGTACCCTCGTCCTCCTCGAAGTTACCCCACACAAGAGCCGTATAGCGGCGCTGGATGGAGTGGTCGTAGAACTGCTTGGCTAGCTTGACATGAGTAGCTTCGTTTTTGGCAACGACCAGAAGCCCCGATGTGTCTTTGTCGATACGGTGTACTAGTCCCGCACGCATATCTCCCTCGCTGAACATAGGAAGGTTGCGCAGGTGCCACGTAAGGGCGTTGACTAGCGTACCCTCGTAGTTTCCGTGGCCTGGGTGGACAACCATACCTGGCTCCTTGTGGACAACCATCAGATCGTCATCCTCATAGGCGATATTGATCGGTATATCCTGCCCTACGATCTCATGCTCACGGCGTGGATATGGCATCATGAGCGTGATGTGGTCGTGAGGCTTGATCTTGTAGCTTGATTTTACAACCTTGCCGTTTACGTGTACATTGCCATTGTCGGCGGCTAGTTGTATGCGGTGTCTAGAGCAGTGCTCCATGCGTGAAGTAAGGAATTTATCAACACGCATAGTCCCCTGTCCCTTGTCTACTGTCACGGCGTAGTGCTCAAAGAGATCATCCTCTTGATCCTCCTCGAGTGACTCTATATCGCTGTTTTGTATCTCAATATCTTCAGCCGAGATATATTTTTGTTCTGTGTTACTCATAATAGTTTATTGAAAAAACGAATCCTCCTGCTCCTCCATAACATTGCTATTCGCAATCGAATCGATGCGGTGTTGCTCCTCTTCACGCTGCTTTATGGCCTGCTCGGCATCACTTATAGCCTGCTTTTGTGCCTTTTCAGCCTGCTTGAGATCTAGAGTGAGGTATATGTCAACATCTGTCCCTAGTGCATAGCTAAGTTCAGGTGCGATGGATTGTCTGTAGATGTATGCTCTGTCTATGTTTGTGCGGTCGATCCCCTTGTCGAGGTGGATGCGGCCAACGTTGAAGCCCGACTCCCATAGTCTGCTCTTGCCCTGCTTAGGGCTCATGCCCACAACCATCGGGATGTTGGAGATGTTGCGCGAGGGCTCGACACCAACCTTTAGGGTTACACCCGAACCCATCTCGGCCATAACGTCGCTAGTGCGAAGGATAGGTTTGTTGTTGAACTGCTGCTCGAGCACATAGTTTGTAGCCATGTCCTCTTGGTAGTCAAGGCGTTTGATCTCAAAACCTGCGGTCTCGAGCATATTTTTTGCTTGGCGTAAAGAGCGGCCTGCGACATAAGGTATCTTGACCCTCTTCTTGTTGAAGGCGTTGATTGTGATGTAGATAGTGCGATTTGGTTTCACTCCAACACCCGAAGCAGGTAGCTGATCGAGCACAACGCCCCCATCGTGAGTTGTGACAAAGAGTGAGTCGTTGATTACAAGCTCCAGATCGCTCTTCTTAGCTAGGCTCATAGCCTCGTCGAGTGGGATACCAACAAGATTTGGCACCGTGCGACGTGCACTGTGGCGTGTTCCCCACAACATCGCAAAGTGAGCTATAGTCGCTGTGGCGGCGATAAGTGCTATGTAGATTATGACGTTAAACAGAATCGGAGATCTCTCTCTAAAGCTTGGATTTTTTCTCTTTTTGTTCATCTATTTTACTATTTTGGTGCCTTAATATAGAGGTAGACACCTATGATTAGATACAGAATATTTGGTATCCACGTAGCTAGGCTTGGATCGATAGCGCCACCCTTGGCAAACTCCTCGAAGATCCTAGCAAAGAGGATGTATGAGAAGCAGAGTCCGATACCGATACCAATGTGTAGTCCCGTTCCACCTCGCACCTTGCGTGAGGATAGCGAAACCCCAATAAGGGTGAGGATTAGCACCGCAACAGGGTAGGCATAGCGCACCTGCTTGGCAACCTCGATGGTGTCTATCGAGTCGGCGCCTTTGATTTTTTGCTGCTTGTGAAATGCGTTTAGCTCGTGGATATCCATTGTTGCAATTAGTCCATTTATACGCCCTAGTTCGTTGATATCTAGGTTTAGTAGGGTGTCTAGATTGCGGTGTTGAGTGAAGGTTTCAACCCCTAGGGAGTCGAAATCTCGCTTGGTGTATTGCAGTGCACTCCAGCGTTGAGTCTCTTCGTTATACTTGATGTTTGACGCTTCGAGCGAACTCTTGATTGAGCTACCGTCGTACTGCTCAAGAGCAAAGAACGATGCCTCGTGAGTCGTTCCCGAAAAGGCTCTAAGGTAGACGAAAACACCAGGTGTGATCTGACGATATATGTGCTGATCGTACATGGCGTTTGCCTTCTTGCGACTATTGACATACTTGACCTCAAAGGCGATCTGCTTCTCTTGTGATTTTGGGATTATCCACAGGTTCATCACCAGCGAGAGAGCACCAATAGTCATAGCACCAACGAAGTATGGCCACATCAATCGCTTGAAGCTCATTCCGCCCGAGAGCATAGCGACGATCTCGGTTTGGTACGCCATCTTCGAGGTGAAAAAGATCACCGCAATGAAGGCGAATAGACCACTAAACTGATTGATGAATGATGGAATAAAGTGAAGATAGTAGTCAAAGATAATTGCATGGAATGGGGCGTGACTCGCCGTAAAGTTATCGATCTTCTCTGCGTAGTCGAAGATCACCACAATGATGATGATCATACCAATGGCAAAGAAGTATGTCGACAAGAACTTGCGCAGGATATACCTGTCAAGGATCTTTAAACCAGGGAATTGAAACTTTGAACGCATCGTCTCTTTATACTTAAAAATCTATAATCGTGTTTGAAGCTTGATGACCATCTGCTCCTTCCACTGCTTGAAATCACCTGCAATGATTCTCTGGCGTGCCATATCAACTAGGCGCAGGTAGAACGCTATGTTGTGCAATGAAGCGATTTGTGATGCCAACATCTCTTTACACACGGTTAGGTGGTGAAGGTACGCCTTCGAGTATAGGGTGTCGACAAATGCCGTGCCTTGAGCGTCGATTGGCGAGAAGTCGTTCTCCCACTTCTTGTTTCGGATGTTGATGATACCCTCTGAGGTGAAGAGCTGTCCATTGCGTCCGTTGCGAGTCGGCATGACGCAATCAAACATATCGACCCCACGATCGATAGCCTCAAGTATGTTGACAGGTGTACCAACGCCCATAAGGTAGCGTGGGCGATCCTGTGGAAGGATAGCGTTCACAACCTCGATCATCTCATACATCACTGGCGCAGGCTCACCCACGGCGAGACCTCCAATAGCGTAGCCGTCAGCGTTATACTGCTGGACGCTCTCGGCAGCTTGTGCTCTAAGATCGGGGTATGTACACCCCTGAACGATCGGGAAAAGTGCCTGATAGTGCCCATATTTTGGCTGGGTCTTGTGGTACTGATCAAAGCAGCGGTCTAGCCATCGCTGAGTAAGGGCTAGTGATTTTGCTGCATACTCGCGCGGAGCGTCCCCTGGGGGGCACTCATCGAAAGCCATCATTATGTCGGCACCAATCGTGCGCTCGGTGTCGATCACGCTCTCTGGTGAGAACAGGTGCTTCGATCCGTCGATGTGGGAGCGGAAGTGGCACCCCTCCTCCTTGATCTTGCGACAATCGGCGAGTGAGAACACCTGGAACCCACCGCTATCGGTGAGCATAGGTCCATCCCATGTAGAGAAGCGGTGAACCCCTCCAGCTTGCTCGATAATGTCCATTCCTGGACGAAGATATAGGTGGTAGGTGTTGGCTAGAATAATCTGAGCCTTAGCCTCTTGCTTAACGTCACGGTGGAAGATCCCCTTTACGGTTGCTGCTGTGCCCACGGGCATGAAAATAGGGGTTTGGATCGTGCCGTGATCGGTCACAATCTCCCCTGCACGCGCCTTCGTTTCGGGCGCAGTGCTCTTTAGTGTAAAACGCATACTCATTTCATTGCAAAAGTAGTCAAAAAATTACAGACCATACCAATCAAACGAAAAAAACTCACTTAATTGCACGAAATTGATCCGCCTGAGTAGTTCGTAGATGCAAAATAAATGGTGTTTGAGAGTTAAAAGTCGAATAATTTCCGCTATATTTGCGCATAAAACAGTAGGAAAAAAGAGATGACGCAGTATATCGATCTAATTATGGTAAAATATGGCTGGCTAGGGGTGGCTCTAGCGGCTCTAATTATTATATTTTTCACTCAGCAGTTGTGCTACTATATCGGGTTTTTGGGGCGAATAGCAAAGTTCAAGAATAGCCGAAGAGGTGCACTTCTGGATCAGGAGCCCCCTGTGTCGATCGTTATTCCTATGTTCAACGAGGATTACAACTATATCGAGGAGCGACTGCCTTTGATGCTGGCACAGAACTACAAGGAGTTTGAGATTGTGCTCGTTTATGTTGGTGCAAGTGGCGAGTTTTTCGAGGATTTGCAAGCTCTGCAGCACTCATTCCCAAGGTTCAAGGCGACAAAGATTGTCTTTGATCCACGCTTCCCAATATCGAGAAAGATGGCACTAAATGTGGGGATAAAATCTGCACAGTATGAGCACATGATATTCTCGTCGACGGATGCAATCGTGCAGAGCGATAGATGGTTGGCTCTCATGGCAAAGGGATTCACTAGAGGTGAGATAGTTCTTGGATATTGTGGTATGGAGTCAACTCCCTCTGCTCTTAGCTCCTTTTCAAGGACTTGGCGCATGATGCACTCTGCCTCGTGGCTAGGGCAAGCAATCAAAGGGCGCACGGCTAGAGCGATACTCCACAACATGGGCTTTACGAAGAGCGTGTACTTTGGTGCGAAGGGCTTTAATCGCCTGAATATGAATATCGGAGAGGATGATCTCTTCATAGCGGAGGTCGCAACAAGAGAGAATGTGAGCGTGATACTATCACCCAAAGCGACACTTCAAGAGAAGATTTGGAGCGGATTTGGCTGGTGGTTCGACCGTTTGAGACTCTACCATAGCTCATATAAATACTATAACTGGAGACTGAAATCTCGTGTGACAATAGAGCTGTGGTCGAGGGTTCTGCTCCTCTTTGCCGTGATCGCATCGGTGGTGCTAATGCCTCTCGAATTTTGGATTGGAGCTCTTGCTCTACTCGTTATTCGCCATGTGTTTGTGCTTGTGGGGGTTCGTAAACTCTCGAAGCGACTAGGCGAAAAGGGCATCGTGGGTGGCTATATGCTCTACGACTTTGTGCAACCAATTTTGGAGATAGCTCTGAGGGTTATCTCCCTTAAACGTGATGAACGTGTATGGAGATAGATGATTATATCGTTGCCAACGATCAGCAGTTGGTTGTGATGGTGCTCGAGGGCGATGATACCGCTTTTGAGTACCTCTTTGAGCGATATAATGTCATCATCAGAAGGCTCTTTGTGCAGCGTCTAGGTAGCGATATTGATGCCGATGATCTTGTGCAGGAGACATTTGAACGGGTCTACTTCAACCTCTCGAAGTATAACCCTGAATATACATTTGGGCAGTGGATCTATGCCATAGCACGCAACAGATTCATAGATTATGCTCGCAAGAAGCAGGACGATCTGCCGCTAAATGACCAGTCACTAGCGACAGCTTCGAGTGCTCCAACACCCGAAGAGAGTGTGATAAACTTGCAGCGTAGGGCTCAGATAGAGAGGTATTTGGATATGCTCACACCGCAGTATCGCAAGATAATTGTCATGCGATTCTTCGAGGAGCTATCCTATGAGGAGATAGCCGTGAAGCTCAGGCTACCACTCTCGACTGTGAGGACTCAGATTCGCCGCTCAAGAGAGCAGATGCGACACCTCATAACCGAGGGCGATAAGCACTAGAGAGCAGTAATGTAATAGATATAAATTTAAGAAAATGGAGTTAATACTAAAATACTTTCCCGATCTTACGGATCGCCAAAAAGAGCAGTTCGAGGCGCTATATGGGCTCTATGAGGAGTGGAACGCATGCATAAATGTGGTCTCACGCAAAGATTTTGACCAGCTATACCTGCGCCACGTGCTGCACTCGCTAGCCATTGCTAAGGTGTGTCACTTTGATGCAGGAGCCCGTGTGTTGGACGTGGGTTGTGGAGGTGGATTTCCAAGTATTCCACTAGCGATACTCTTCCCTGAGGTGCAGTTCACAGCGATGGATTCGATAGCCAAGAAGATAACGGTGGTTAAGGCTGTTGCTGAGGGGCTTGGGCTTGAGAACGTGGAGCCAGTGTGTGGGCGAGCAGAGTCTACGCCTAAGCGTTTTGATTACGTCGTATCGCGTGCGGTGACAGCGATGCCTGCCTTCGTGGATTGGATTTGGGGAAAGATTGTAAAGGGACAGAAGGGGTCTCTGCCTAATGGTATCCTATACCTTAAGGGGGGTGATCTAGCTGAGGAGTTGGCTCTAACGAGAAAGAGATGGAATGTATATGATATTCCGAGCTATTTCGAGGAGGAGTTTTTTGAGACAAAAAAGGTAGTTTATACACAGAAAAAGTAATTAAGATAATGGAGACAACAAGACAACAGAAGGTTGCAAAGCAGATTCAGAAAGATATAGCGGATATCCTCACTAAGGAGGCGCGTGAAGTGGTGCAGGGACGAATGGTGACTGTGACTAAGGTTAGAGTATCGCCAGATTTGGGCTATGCGAAGATCTACTTCAGTGTATTTCCGTTCAGTGCGAATGCCGAACTAATGGCTGCACTCGATAAGAACAACTGGTTGATCCGCAAGGCGCTAGGCTCTAGAATTAGAAACCAACTCAAAGGTGTGCCTGAGCTTCAATTCTTCTTGGACGACTCACTAGAGTACATCGAGCAGATCGAAGGTGCACTTCAGCGTGACCCAATCACATCGAGCGGCTCGGAGGAGTAGGCACAAAAGCTAAAAGGTACTGAAATGAAGCTCTCGCAGCTCTTCGCACGTCGCTATCTCTTCTCGAAGAAGTCGCACTCGGTGGTCAATAAAATCGCTGGGCTGAGCGTCGTAGCTGTTGCTATGCCAGTTGCAGCGATGATCCTGCTGCTCTCGGTCTTTAATGGGCTGGAGTCGTTGGTGGTGTCGATGTATTCGGTCTTCGATGCCGAATTGGTGGTGAAACCTCGCACGGGGCAGCTGCTTGAAACCAGGCGTGTAGATGGTGGGGAACTCCCTACGATCGACAGTGTGATGATACAGCAATTGCGTGGAGTAGACGGAGTTGAGGCTGTGGGCTATCTGCTTGAACAGAAGGCTGTTCTTAGTCGAGATGATCGCCAGCTTATAATGACGATTAGGGGTGTTGATAGCTCCTATGTCGATGTTGTGCCAGTCGAAGAGTACGTCTCAACGGGGATGTGGCAGGTCGAGCTAGGAGATCTTAATCGTATGGTTTTGGGTCGTAGCGCCGCGCAATCGCTGGGCGTGAAGAGCCTCGTTGATTCAAGGGTCGACATCTACACTCTTCGCTCGGGAGGATATATTCCGTTCATGCCATACAGTAACTTTAAGCACGATAGAGTCACTGTTTCGGGGATTTTTGAGCTAGACTTGGAGAGCGAACAGTTGTATGCTCTCTCGTCATTACGCTTGGCGCAAAGCATCTTTTCGCAGCCAAATCGAGCCTCTTTGGTAGCAATAGCTATCTCGCCAGAGGCCAGTGTGGATAGATTGAAGAGAGAGATTACTGGTATTGTAGGTTCAGATTTTGAGATACTAACACAAGCCGAGCAGCGAGGAGCGATATATCAGCTCATGCGCTACGAGAAGTGGGGTGTTTTCTTCGTTTCACTACTGGTGTTGGTTGTGGCATCGTTTGCTGTGGTGGGGGCGCTTGCGATGCTCATCACAGAGAAGAGAGAGGAGGCTCGCACGATTCGTGCTTTGGGTGCTGATAGGGGTTTTGTACGCTCAATATTTGTTGGCGAAGGGGCTCTTATTTGCCTAATTGCAGGTGTTTTGGGGAGTGTGCTAGGGGTTGGTTTGGCGCTTGTGCAACAGTATATGGGGGTGATAAAGATCCCATCTCACCACACCGTGTGGCAGAGCTACCCTGTGGAGTTTCACCTTGCAGACCTATTGAGTGTATGGGGTGCGTTTGCCGTCATTGCGTTCTTTGTGATACGTCTGACGGTGTGTAGTATGTTAAGAGATAGAGATTTATAGAGACATGAAACTTTTGAAAAGAGTATTTAGTGGAGTAGTGCTGCTCGTTGTGATCGCCATGACCGTGGGGTGCAATAAAGTCACTATTATCCCCGATGATGAGCTAGCGATGATCTTTCGTGATGCCTTTTTGGTGAACTCGTATATGAATAATCATCCCAAATCGAAGCAGGATTCAATAATGGTCTATGAGCCTGTTTTTGAGAGCTATGGCTATACGATGGAGGATGTGAAGTACACTATTGGTAACTTCTCACGTCGTAAAAGTGCTAAATTGGGCGATGTAGTGGAGGTGGCGATCAAGATGCTCGAAGAGCAAGGCGAGGTGTATGATCGTGAGGTGGAGATACTCGACACAATAAACAACGTTGCACAGAGAGAGTTCTCACGTGAGTTGTTGATCGACTCCGCGGTCAGGGTTGCCAGCATTAGAGATACATCAAAGGTGGTCTATCGCATAGCGGCAGGTCAAGCTGGGGAGTACAGCATAGATATTAACTATATAATCGATTCGCTCGATAAGAATGGCGCTCTGCGTGGTGACCTTTGGTTTGAGACCAGCGCTGGGCGAAGAACACACGCCAACAATATCTACTTGCAGCGAAATAAAGATATCACCTTCTCACGTAAATTTACCGTCGATAGCACGGCTCGCACGTTGATTATCAGGCCATTGAAGCTTGATGAGAAGTCGAAGAGGCCTAGCTATACGCTAAATTCGATCTCCGTGAGATTTACTCCTAAGGCTGATGCTGTAGTCGATAGTTTGTATCAAAAACAGCTTAATATCAGACTGTTTGCAGATGAATTCTTCCCGCAATTTGAGACGGATAGCATCCAATAGACTCTGGACTGCTGAGGGGTGGATGCGCAATCCCCTCGTGGAGATAGATGATATAGGTATCATTGTCGCCATTGAGCAGTGGAGTGAAGGGGTTGATCGCATGCCGTTTGTGGAGTTCTATGCAGGGGCACTTATTCCGAGCTTGAGCTCTGAGCTTGATATTTCGAGTGGTGCGCTACATGGGCAGATCGACTCGTTGCGGCATAGTTCAATAGAGGTGGGCTCGAAAGCTAGTATTTGGCTCCTTTGGGGGCTTGATTATGAGAGTATGGAACTCACAGTTGATAGTCAGTGGCGAGTTCTAATATAAAAAAAGTGTGACCAACATTTGCTGGTCACACTTTTGTTTGTATGTGATACTACTACATCATACCGCCCATACCTGCTCCAGGCATCGCTGGCATTGCAGGTTGGTCTGACTTCTTCTCAACGAGTACGCACTCAGTTGTGAGGAACATAGATGCGATAGAGGCTGCATTCTCAAGCGCTACACGTGACACCTTCGTTGGGTCGATGATACCAGCTTTGAGCATATCCTCATAGCGGTCGTCACGTGCGTTGTAACCAAAGGCACCTTCGCCCTCCTTGATCTTGTTTACCACCACTGAACCCTCGCCACCAGCGTTGGCAACGATCTGGCGAAGTGGCTCCTCGATAGCACGCTTAACGATGTTGATACCTGTGATCTGATCGTCATTCTCTGCAGCAAGGATATCTAGGCTCTCCACCGCACGGATATAGGCAACACCACCTCCAGGGACAATTCCCTCCTCGACAGCGGCACGAGTTGCAGCGAGAGCATCGTCAACACGATCCTTCTTCTCCTTCATCTCAACTTCGGTTGCAGCACCAACGTAAAGCACAGCTACACCACCTGCAAGCTTAGCTAGGCGCTCCTGAAGCTTCTCACGGTCGTAATCCGACTTTGCGCTCTCGATCGATGCACGAATTTGTGCTACACGATCAGCGATAGCCGCCTTGTCGCCCGCTCCGTCTACGATCGTTGTGCTCTCCTTGTTAAGAGTCACCTTGTCGGCAGTACCTAGCATCTCGAGCGTAGCGTCCTCTAGCTTCATGCCCTTGTCCGTAGAGATTACGACTCCGCCCGTAAGAACTGCGATATCTTCGAGCATCTCTTTGCGGCGATCACCAAATCCTGGAGCTTTACAAGCTGCGATTTTAAGTGTTCCACGAAGTTTGTTAACAACGAGTGCCGAAAGTGCCTCACCGTCAACATCCTCTGCGATGATAAGCAGTGCACGGCCGCTCTGAGCAACTGGCTCAAGAACACCCATAAGCTCCTTCATTGTCGAGACCTTCTTGTCTGTGATTAGAACGTAAGGCTTCTCGATTTGAGCCTCCATCTTCTCCGTGTCGGTGATGAAGTATGCCGAGATGTAACCACGATCGAACTGCATTCCCTCGACTACCTCTACGTGAGTCTCAGTACCTTTCGCCTCCTCTACTGTGATAACACCCTCGTTCTTGACCTTATCCATCGCCTCAGCGATTAGTTTACCGATATTCTTATCGTTGTTTGCCGAGATCGTTGCAACCTGCTCGATCTTTGAGTTGTCATTGCCAATAGTCTGGCTCTGAGCCTTTAGCGAGTCGATAACTTGAGCAACTGCCTTGTCGATACCACGCTTTAGATCCATAGGGTTTGCTCCTGCTGTGACGTTCTTGATACCCACGTTGATGATTGCCTGAGCTAGAACAGTAGCAGTCGTTGTACCATCTCCTGCGTCGTCGTTAGTCTTCGAGGCTACCTCTTTAACCATCTGGGCGCCCATGTTTGCGAATGGATCCTCTAGCTCGATCTCTTTAGCCACCGAAACACCATCTTTTGTGATGTGTGGTGCGCCAAACTTCTTGTCGATGATTACGTTGCGACCCTTAGGGCCAAGTGTTACCTTTACTGCGTTGCTTAGAGCATCAACACCCTCCTTGAGGAGTTCGCGCGCCTCTACATTATATTTAATCTCTTTTGCCATGATTTTGTGTATAGATTTTTGTTTAGATAATAGCCATGATGTCGCTCTGCTTCATGATGAGGTAGTCTACACCATCGATATGAAGCTCCTGACCAGCGTATTTGCCATAAAGAACTTGGTCGCCTACGCTGACCTCCATCTTAATTTCAGATGTACCTGGACCTACGGCTACAACTTTGCCTGCAAGAGGTTTCTCTTTTGCAGTGTCTGGAATAAATAGACCTCCAGCAGTCTTCTCCTCAGCGGGATTTGGTAGTACCAAAACACGATCTGATAACGGTTTTACATTCATAGTTCTGTTTGAATTTATTAATTATGTTTTTATCTTTAATGTTTACTGCCCCTAATTATTGCAATCCTTGTGCCAAACCAATTTGACACAAATAATGTGTCAAATGTAAGAAATCGTGCTGACATTTTGTCATTAAAACTATTTTTTTATAGTTTTTTGCAATATTTTTTGCGCAAATTAAAAAAGTATATTATCTTTGCCCTCCGATACGACAGATATGTTGTATTAAATGGTGGTAGTAGCTCAGTCGGTTAGAGTGTCGGATTGTGGTTCCGAAGGTCGTGGGTTCGATCCCCATCTTCCACCCAAAAAAAGGTCTCCTTATTGCAAGGAGACCTTTTTTGTTTAATGGTATTTCGTAATGCGCTTTAGTAGCTTATGCGCAGACCAACAGCCAGATTAAAAACCACATCATTCTCGGTGCGGAAACTCTCGATCTCACCACTATTGAAGAACTTGGATGCCTTAGGCTCTGCGAAGAGCATAGCTCTTCGCGACAGGGCGTACTGCACACCAACTCCTAACGACGCAGAGTAGTCGAGTGGTTGATCCTTGATCTTTTCATCGCCACGTTTAGCATATACAGGTATCTCAAGCGATCCCTCTGCCGATGCGTAGAGCGATAAATCCCCTATGTTGAGCAGGGTGTAGTCCACCGATAGGGGGATTCCCACGTAGTGTAGTTGCTGATCGAGTGTCTCCCTAAAGTTTGTAGCCTCAGAGTTGAGAAGGGTGTATGTAGCACCAGTGCCGACTCTGAAACCACTACCGATATCTTTTGTGATCGAAAGTTTAGCCGTGATGGGTTGTGAGTGCTTATAGACGTATGAACTCTGTTGTGGGCTTTGGTAGACCATGGCACCAGCCGTATAGCTCTGTTTAAAGTCTGAAAGCGAAGATGTCGTCTTGCTAAAAGAGTCCTGTATAGGAGTGTTGTTTTGAGCAATCAGCGAACTTGAAAGCCCAAGTTGAAGAGTATTTGAGCGCTTCTTGTTGTGGTGCTGATAGTATGGTTGGCTGTAGTTGTTACGACTTGGACTCTCTGTTGTTTTAGTCCCTGTTTCTCTAGT
Organism: uncultured Alistipes sp.; assembly: GCA_964370415.1. GTDB lineage: Bacteria > Bacteroidota > Bacteroidia > Bacteroidales > Rikenellaceae > Alistipes. Next base: position 22,121 of record CAYJIY010000012.1, on the reverse strand, counting down.
TTTTTGAGGCTCTATGCTCTCTATCTTTTCATTATCTTGTTGTGGGGCAGAATCATTCGTAGGTGTACTCTGTTCAGTAACTGGTTCTACGTGCTCGGCTAGAAGTCTCTCCGATTTTGGCGATCTGTTTTGGCGAATCACAGCCTTAGAGGGCTCTTCGCTTTGAGTCGAGGGTTCTGTCTGATCGATTGTTGGCTCGGGATCGTTAGTGGATTGAACCTCCCCCAAAAGAGATGCAGGCTCTACGATCGATGACTCTCGCTGTGTTAGGTATAGGCCACACGCTATAAGTACCACGATTGATGCCGCAATAGCTATAGTGCGTCGCAACGAGATAAGAGCACCTCGCTCTTTGGGTTTGGTACGTGTAGATTCGATGCGATCCCAGAGCTCTGCCGAAGGCTGCGATTTGCCCTCTTTGAGTCGCCTTGCGATATCTTCCGTCCAGTTGTTATTATCTATTTTCATATAAATTATCTCCTTTGAGATTTTAGATATTCGTTAATCTTATTTGCTAAGTGCGTTTTCGCTTTGTGTAGCTGTGAGGATGATGTTCTCTCCTTGATACCAAGCATCTGGGCAATCTCCTTGTGTGAGTACTTCTCGACACAGAAGAGGTTGAACACCGCTCTGTAGCCATCGGGAAGCTCCTCAATAAATCGTGTGAGAGTAGCCATTGGAACAGCAGTTGTCTGCTCCTGCGTTGGCTCATCTACTAGATTATTGAAACTCTCGTCTATCTGGTAGGTTGAGATTCGCCCCTCCTTCCTGAGATATTTGATGGCGGTATTTATCACAATCCTCTCGCTCCATGCACGTAGAGATCCCTCTCCCCTATATCTGAACTGCCCAAGCGATGAGATGATGCTTATGAATGCATCGTGCAGGATATCCTCCGCAACAACAGAGCCCACATATCGCCTAGAGGTGAACAAAAGTCTAGGTGCAAGAGTCTCGTACAACTCCCTTAGGGCCGCACTCTCTCCATTAATACAAGCTTGCACTAGATCTTGTTCCAAGTTCAGTTATGTGGTTTAGTTTTCTACACTTAATAATACCTCTGAGGCGTTTAATACTGCCCGAGGATGTAAAAATAGTAATTTTTTTATACTTTTGGGCAGTATTTTCGTGCATCGGGTCTTTACATTAACAGAAATATAAACTTCTAAACATAATTTAAACAATGAAAAACATTCTATTTAGAGCATTTGCACTCGTTGCAGCTCTAGCAATTTTCGGATCTTGTAACAACAGCAGCGACAATGGTCCATCTGCAAAGTATGTAGGATACGCTACACTTGTGACTGATGGTTTTACTTACAGCTTTATGGATGATGCAGGCGAAAACTATTATGTCGCTAACACACAGTATCTTGGTGATTACAGCACAACAAATAGCGAAGGAGTCTCAAAGGACGGTAACCGTGTAGTTATTTGGTATGATTACGCAGATGTGGAGCCACCTATGGGATTCGACCATTCGCTCACAATGTTTGGAATCTATGATATTCTGAGCAAAGATGTTGAGGTAGCAACTACAGCAACAGAGGTTGCAGCAGCTGGTGATACGCAGATCACAGTAACATCTATGAATCTTAGTGGCAACTGGTTGGATATTGTCTTCAACGCCTACACTGGACCTGGATTTGAGCACAAACTAACACTTCTTGACAACCAAACAGTGACACCACCTGCAGACATGCCAGCGGGTTATACTTATCTTGAGTTCCGTCACGACGATGGCAATGGAGACGCTCTATCTAGCGCAACAACAATCGGTGAGGGTTATGTGTCATATCGTCTGTCAGACAAATACAATCCAGCTATATCAGGTTCAGGCGGGCTTTATATTCGCATCCAGGGGCAAGATATGGTTCTATACCAAAAGATCGATGCAGTAGCTCCAGTGGCACTTAATTAAAAGTTGGTGAGCTTTTAAAATCACACATGATCGTTAAATGTACAACAACAAGCGAGGGCAGTTCAATTGAACTGCCCTCGCTGCTTTTATATCATACCCTTATGGGGCTTGCTCCTTTTGGCTTACTTAGCGTAGGCGATTGAGCGAGTCTCACGGATAACGGTGATCTTCACCTGTCCTGGGTATGTCATCTCATCCTGAATCTTCTTAGCGATGTCGTGTGATAGGTTCTCTGATTCGTTGTCAGATAGCTTCTCAGCACCCACAATTACACGAAGTTCGCGACCCGCTTGGATAGCGTATGTCTTGATAACACCAGGGTAAGATAGTGCGATCTCCTCCATCTCCTTTAGACGCTTGATGTAGCTGTCAACAACCTCACGACGTGCTCCTGGACGTGCTCCAGAGATAGCATCACACACCTGAATGATTGGTGCAATCATCGAAGTCATCTCAACCTCATCGTGGTGAGCTCCAATAGCGTTGCAGATATCTGGTCTCTCCTTGTACTTCTCGGCAAGCTTCATACCGATGATAGCGTGAGGTAGTTCTGGCTCATCGTCAGGCACCTTACCAATATCGTGAAGAAGTCCTGCACGGCGTGCGTTCTTAGCGTTTAGTCCAAGCTCTGCTGCCATGATTCCCGCTAGGTTTGCAGTCTCTCTTGCGTGCTGGAGTAGGTTTTGTCCATACGAAGAGCGATACTTCATCTTACCGATCATGCGGATAAGCTCAGGGTGTAGGTTGTGGATACCAAGGTCGATAGCTGTGCGCTTACCTACGTCGGCAATCTCCTCCTCGATCTGCTTCTGCACCTTCGATACAACCTCCTCGATACGAGCAGGGTGGATACGTCCGTCTGTAACTAGTTGGTGTAGTGCAAGGCGTGCAATCTCACGACGTACTGGGTCAAATCCACTTAGGATAATAGCCTCAGGTGTGTCGTCAACGATGATTTCGATACCTGTCGCAGCCTCAAGTGCGCGAATGTTGCGACCCTCACGACCGATGATGCGACCCTTAACCTCGTCGCTATCGATGTTGAATACTGTAACAGCATTTTCGATCACAGTCTCAGTTGCAACACGCTGAATAGCACCAACGATAATACGTTTAGCCTCTTTGTTGGCTGTGAGTTTAGCCTCCTCGACAGTCTCGTTGATGTAGGAGATAGCCTCAGATTTAGCCTCAGATTTCATGTTCTCGATGAGAATCTGCTTAGCCTCCTCGGTGCTCATTCCAGAGATCTGCTCTAGGCGGACGTTCTGCTCCTTGATGATGCTGTCGATAGTCTCGTTTTTACTCTCTAGCTTTTGAGTTTGAGCCTGCATTTGCTCCTTCAAGCGATCGTTCTCCTTGAGTTTGTTGTCAAGATCACGCTGTTGGTTTTGTAGGTTGTTCTCAATCTGCTTAGCTCTTTGCTCGCTCTGAGCAATCTTTTGATTTCGCTCATTGATCACTCTGTCGTGATCACTTTTAAGCTGCATGAACTTCTCTTTTGCCTGAAGGTTTTTCTCCTTCTTGATCATCTCACCAGCACTCTCGGCCTCCTTGATGATCGCTTCGCAACGTCGTTTTGTTGCCTTCTTTGCAATGGTATTCGTCACCAATGCATAGAGAGCCACAGCCACGATCGCAGAGATAATACATGCGATTACAATTTCAATTGTCCCCATTCCTAATTCGTAGTTTATATAAATATGTAAATTTTCGTAGTCTTTAAGTAGTATTCTATCTGCTCGAAAGCAGATAGAATACTAAAAAAAATCCGCATAGGGATTCCTTGTCTCGTTTGACGAATCTGCAAGATTGTCATGTGTGAGGGCTTCTAACTCGCAATCGTCCAACGGTGACCGCAGTCACACCCCGAGGGGTTAAGGCCTGATTTTGATTATCAGTAAAGTTTACCTCAATGTAGTTAATGTTCAGTTTCGCAAAGCTTAAGGAACCTATGCGGGAGGGTTCTCTTCGGTGTCACGTCTAATCCATATCAGACGGCACCAATGATATAAAGAACGTTGAGCTGGGTTTTGCTCTCTTTTCAGCGGCGATCATGCGCCAATCTGCAAAGATGCTCCCCCTGAGCTCGTCTATTTTTTAAGGTCGTTGAGATAGTTGAAGATCTCGCCCTCTAGGGACTCCAATCTTCGTGTCTCCTCATTATCGATCTGCAGCATCACTTTGTCGATGGAGAATCTAAGTGCTGTGAGAGCTAGATAGTCCAGATCGCTCCACTCCTCTACATTTCGCTTGCGAAGTTTTGCTACATAGTCGTTGACATTGTGCTCCGCTTGGCGAAAGGCCTCCTCTTGGTCGGGAGTTATGTAGGCGGGGTATGGCTTACCTGCTATCTTGAGATTAATCCTCATCTTTTCGGGCTTAGTCTCAATGCTACCTGCTACTTTTTTGTTCTCCTCCACGTTTCAAATTCCTCTGTTGATCGTTTCAGTATTTCTATATCGTTATTTGTTGCATTTTTGTTGCCCAAATACTCTATTTTGATACTTTAAAATGTTTTATTTGAAGCAAATTTAGGTTAAACTATCCAGATCTATAATCTGAGATGTCTACTCCCCAGCCTTACTTCCGAGCAGTGCTATACATTTGTCAACCTCCCGCATTAGTTGATTAACTCGTGCTCGTGCTCGTTGAGAATCTTGACCCTTGCCCGTGAGTCCTTGGGCAAGACGCAACTTTGACACCTCGCTACTGAGCCCTTTAACCTGCTCTTTTAGTTCACGATTCTCGATCTTTTGACTCTCCAGCTCTCTACTCAAATTGTTGTGCAGATCACCCAATCGGCGATGATCTTCAATTAACTCTTTGATATATTTTTCGAGTCGTCCGATGACTTCTTTTTGTGCCATAGCGTTGCTGAATCTCTATTCTATGCCCAAAGATAGAAAAAAAAATAGTCAAAACAATGGGCGCAATAAAAAATATTATAATCTTTCGGCGTACAGATCATAATCCGAAGCCGATACAACTCTCACATCGTAGAAGCTGCCAGTGCTCATTCTGATGCCCTCAGATGGGATCAAAACCTCTTGGTCAACCTCTGGTGAATCTGCCTCAGATCGTGTGATGTAGTACTCCCCCTGTTTGGAGTCTACAATAACGCGCTCGACCTTGCCGATTCTCTTCTCGTTGTTCTCTAGCGATATACGATTTTGGATCTCCATGATTGCATCAACCCTCTCCTCTTTTAGCTCCTCCGAAACATCGTCAGTGAGCTCTTCAGCTGAGTAGGTGCCCTCCTCGGCAGAGTAGGCGAACACGCCTAGTCTCTCGAAGCGAACATCACGCACGAACTGCTCTAGCTCCGCAAAATCCTCCTCGCTCTCGCCTGGATATCCGACAATTAGCGTTGTGCGAATTGCGATCTGAGGCATTGCCGTTCGTAGGCGCTCAATGAGCTTATAGGCATCCGCCTTCGTGTGGCGACGACGCATAGCTTTGAGCTGTGAGTCAGAGATGTGCTGAAGTGGAATATCTAGATATTTACAGATCTTTGGCTCACGAGCCATCACCTCTATTACATCTTGAGGGAAGCCAGTAGGGTAGGTGTAGTGGAGTCTAATCCACTCGAGCCCCTCGATTCGACAAAGCCCCTCGAGAAGTTCAGCTAGAGAGCGCTTTCCGTAGAGATCAACCCCATAGTATGTTGTGTCCTGCGCAACCACGATCAGCTCCTTAACTCCCCCTTTGGCAAGTTTAGTAGCCTCCTCGATGAGCGTTGGCATTGGTACAGATTCGTGCTTACCACGAATGAGCGGTATTGCGCAGTAGCCACAGTTCCAGTCGCACCCCTCCGAAATCTTCAGATATGCGTAGTGCTTAGGTGTAGAGAGTGCTCTATCGGTCTCTAGCTCTGTGCGATACTCTGAGCCGAGAAGCTCCAAAATACCCGAAATATCCTTCACTCCATAGAACTCATCCACCTCTGGGAGTTCATCTCGTAGTTCGTCGGCGTAGCGCTCCGAGAGACACCCGATGACGAAAAGCTTCTCTATCTTTCCTGCGCTTTTAGCCTGTGCTGCGTTTAGGATCATGTCGATAGACTCCTGCTTTGCATCACCGATAAATCCGCAGGTGTTGATTACAACAATCTTTGCATCGGTTCTATCGCTGTCGAATACGACCTTGTAGCCCGACGCTTCAAATTGAGCTGAAAGGTGCTCAGAGTCAACCCTGTTCTTTGCGCAACCTAGTGTTATTACATTAATTTTTTTCATCTCCAAATAGTGCTTGTACAAACTCGTGGCGATCGAACATACGCAGTTGATCTATGCCCTCACCAATGCCGATATATCGCACTGGGATACGGAATTGATCGCTAATACCGATCACAACTCCCCCTTTGGCGGTACCATCTAATTTGGTGATTGCCAGCGATGTTACTTTAGTTGCTTGTGTAAATTGTTTTGCTTGCTCGAAAGCGTTCTGACCTGTCGATCCGTCGAGCACGAGCATCACCTCGTGTGGAGCATCAGGTATAACCTTTGCCATCACGTTTCTAATCTTTGTGAGCTCATTCATAAGCCCCACTTTGTTGTGAAGGCGCCCTGCCGTGTCGATGAGTACAACATCAGCGCCATTTGCCTTAGCCGACTCTAGTGTGTCGAACGCCACAGAGGCTGGATCTGAGCCCATCTCTTGGCGCACCATTGTTGCACCAGCACGATCTGCCCAAACACCTAGTTGGTCGATCGCAGCAGCACGGAATGTGTCGGCAGCACCGATCCATACCTTGTGCCCCATAGCTGTGAGTTTAGCCGAAAGCTTTCCTATCGTGGTTGTCTTACCTACGCCATTAACACCCACAACCATAACAACGTATGGTTCGCCTGGTTTAACATCGAGTCCGAAGTTCTCGTTCGAGCCCTCAGCCTCCTCTAGGAGGTTTGAGATCTCCTGACGAAGGATGCCCTGTAGCTCCGATGAGTTCATGTACTTATCTCGTGCCACGCGAGCTTCGATTCTTTCAATGATGCGAACTGTCGTCTCAACGCCCACATCCGAGGTGATGAGAACCTCCTCTAGGTCGTCAAGCACATCGGCATCGACACTCGAGCGACCCGCGATTGCACGTGCTAGTTTCGAGAAAAGACCCGTTTTTGTCCTCTCCAATCCCGCTGCAAGTTCCTGCTTTGGAGCTTCGCTTTGCGCTGGTGTTGGCTCTGCCTTTGGCGACTCTACCTCTTTGGGTTGCTCCAGAACGGGTGCAGGAGTCTCTATGATCTGAGGTTGAACCTCTGTCAGAGCGCTCTCAGGGCTTGTCGTAGGCTCCTGTGTCTGCTCTACGGTAGGCTCCACTTGGGGTGCCGACTCGGCAATAGGAGTGGGTGTAGCCTCTACCTGCGTCTGAGCAGGCTGTGGCTCTTGAGCTTTGTTGCTCTTCTTTTTGAATAGATCAAAAAATCCCATATTTAATCGCTTTTATAGTTTCTATTTTAGTTTTCTACTGCAAAGGTATATAAGTTTACTGAATGTATATGTAAAACTATCCTCAAATTTTATCTATTTTGTATCTTTCGTGTGATCGTGCGTATGATCTCACCCCCGATGGCTAGTACCGATGTGTAACCAATAACCTGCGCCCAATGTTTGATGCCCAGTGGTTCAACTCTGAAGACCTCACCTCCGACGCAGACAATCACTATCTGACCAATGGCTATTCCGATGAGAATTAGTACAAACTCACGGCACCCTTTCCACGTTGCAAATACTGAGCGACGTGTCTCGAAGCCCTTTGCATTGAACATATTCCAGAACTGGAAGAATACAAACACCGAGAAGAAGAGGGTCTGCTCCTGAAGTGTCATCGCTTTGCCCCCTGCTGTCCAGATGAACATCATCGCAAGAAGAGTTACAATCACGGTCAATCCGCACGCTAGGATGGTGCGAGTCATCGCTGGAGTGATGATAAATGCGTCACGCTTGCGAGGTTTGTCGAGCATCACGCTTGGGTTTGGTGGCAAAGACGCCATCGCCATCGCAGCGAAGGTGTCCATGATGATATTTACCCATAGGATCTGCACGACCGTTAGAGGTAGCTCCATACCCGCAACTGCCGCCACGAAGCATGTAACGAGGGCTGCAAAGTTGATGGTGAGTTGGAATAGTACGAAGCGTTGGATATTGCGATAGAGCGAACGCCCCCACATTATTGCCGTTGCGATCGATGAGAACGAATCGTCGAGAAGTGTGATGTCGCTTGCGTCCTTTGCAACAGATGTTCCCGAACCCATCGAGAGCCCCACATTGGCAAAGTTTAGAGCTGGAGCATCGTTGGTTCCATCGCCCGTCACAGCAACAACCTCCCCTTTGCGTTGTAAAAGCTGTACTAGGCGCTGCTTGTCGAGTGGTCGTGCACGTGATAGGATCTTTAGATCGTCAATCCTTTCGAGTAGCTCCTCATCAGACATTGCGGCAAATTCGGTGCCCGATAGGTGGTTGCGCTCACCATCCACAGAGTCATCCCACAGCCCCACTTGGCGTGAGATCTCACGTGCGGTGGCTGGAGTATCGCCCGTTACGACTTTGATGGTCACCCCTGCCTTTAGGCACTGAGCAACTGCCCCAGGGACATCCTCACGTATAGGGTCGGTGATAGCGGCGATAGCGGCGAACTGCAGAGAGTTCTGTGCGATAGCTTGCTCGCAATCCGAGAGTGTTGTATAGCACCATGCAACCCCAAGTGTGCGCATAGCTTGATTCTGATATTTAAGTAGGCTTTGAGCCACATCTTGATCGAAAGAGTCCCCTTGGCAGAGTCCCCTCACGATCTCAGGCGCACCTTTTACGCAGAGGATACTCTTCTCGCTATTTTGGCCCTTGATGATCGTAGCCATGTATTTGCGCTCGGTAGAGAACGTTAGTCTATCGATGATCTGAACGCTATCACGAAGCTCCGAGTAGTTGAAGCCTTGCGCTTTGAGCCAGAGAAGAAGTGCCCCCTCGGTTGGGTTGCCAATAGGCTCATCGCTAGACGAGATGTACGCCGTAGAGTTGGCAGCGATGCTTAGCGCTAGCTCCTCGATAGTGCCGCCGCCATAGGTGTCGACATGGTGCACACGCATCTTATTTTGTGTGAGCGTTCCTGTCTTGTCGGTGCAGATTACTGTCACAGCTCCCATCGTCTCGCAGGCGTGCATGCGTCGGACGAGGTTGTTGGTGCGTAGCATGCGTCGCATCGACATAGCGAGCGAGAGGGTGATACTCATTGGGAGCCCCTCTGGTACCGACATTACGATGATCGCCACCGAGATCATGAATATGTGAAGAATCTCGCTCATAGCGTGCAGCCAGCCCTGCGAGAGGAGCTCTCCGCTTAGCCACGACTGTGCGAGCATAACCCCGAAGATAACCACCGAGAGTGATATGCCGACCTTGCCGATGAGTCCCGAAAGGCGTGTTAGTTGCTTATTGAGAGGAGTCTGCTCACCGCTCTGAACGGTCGACTGCTCTGTAACCTTACCCGCTTCGGTGCTATCTCCTACTGCCGTTACGACCATACGACCATACCCTTCGGTTACGCTCGTGCCACGCATGACGATGTTTGACGGATAGGTGGCATCAGAGTCGAAGAACTCAGGATTTGTGGTCTTCTCAACCTCCAGCTCTCCCGTGAGTGACGACTCATTGATGTGGAGTGATACAGCCTCGATGAGCTCGCCATCGGCAGGGATCATCTCCCCCGATTCGATGATTATTAGGTCGCCAACGACCACCTCGTGGCGTGATATAGTGCAGATCTCGCCATCGCGCATGACCTTTACTGGGACATCGTCGTTGACCTTGTTTAGGCGACGAAAGCGACGCATAGCGTCCCAGTCAAATATGAATCCAACACCCGTAGCCAGCAGAATAGCGCTTATGATGCCGATTGGTTCAGTGAATTTACCCTCGATCACGGCAATTATCATCGATAGAGTTGCCGCAACGAGAAGAACCCTTATGATCGGATCCTCGAACTTCTCACACAGGAGTTTCCATGCTGAGTTATCTTTTTGAGGTGTAATTACGTTTGAACCACTCTTTTGGCGAGACTCCTCGACTTGAGACTGAGTGAGACCTTTGGTGTTGTGTTGTATCATGTTAATAATCTTGTTTAGAACTGACTCCTTGAAAGCCCCTTGCGAGTTGAGGCATCAAGGCGAATGGCGATAAATAGTAGTATGGTGAAGGCTACCAAGGACGAACCCCCATAGCTTACAAACGGTAGGGGAATACCCATCACTGGCATTAAACCCACGGTCATCCCTACGTTTACGAATGTGTGGAATAGCAGAATTGCGGCAACACAGTAGCAGTAGACCCTGCCGAAGGTCTCCTCCTGTCTCTCGCCCATCGATATTAGGCGCATGATGAGTGTGCACATCAATCCCAGCAGAACGAGCGCCCCAATAAAGCCCCACTCCTCGCCTGCGGCACAGAAGATAAAGTCGGTGTGTTTCTCAGGGACGAATCCATATTTTATCTGAGTCCCTTGTAGGAATCCTTTGCCAAGGAATCCCCCCGAACCAATGGCGATCTTCGATTGGTTGACGTTGTAGTCGATGCCTAGTGGATCGCTCACAATTCCGAGGAAGCTCAAGATACGCTTCTGTTGGTGCTCCTTTAGCACCGAGCTAAAGATGTAGTTCGTAGCGGGCAAGAAGAGCACCGTGCCGACAAATAGCCCAATCATGAGGAACAGACTCCCAAGGTTGGCACGATAGGCATAGACAGCGACAATCGGAAGTGATGCAACGCTGGTCCACAACATAGAGTTGTAGAGGGTTATAGCCCCAGGTGCTATCAGGTTGATGATGATGTATAGTAGGATCGATGCCAAAAGTACCGATGCTAGGTAGATCAAGCGAGAGCGCCACATGCCGTTGAGCATCATCTCTGAGACTACGCAAATTAGTAGAATAGAGAGCAAAAGTGTGAGTGGCGTGAGCAGGAACGAGAAGATGAAGAGCGCCGCCACAAGGATAATTGGTGTGCAGAGCCACTTGTTGAGCCCCTCGCGGTAGAATACGAAGAGGAACGAGCCCAGAACGATTCCCGATCCTGTATCGTTCTGTAGAACAATGATCATAAGGGGTACAGCCAAGAGCATGCAAACCTTGATTAGATCGTCGAAGCTGTTGATGTTAAAGGTGTAGCGACTCATCGTGCGTGATACGGCCAAGGCTGTTGCAATCTTTACAAACTCAACGGGTTGCAGCCTGAACGAACCGATCGAGATCCACGCCTTAGCTCCGTTTACTTCGGTTCCTATCACGAGCGTTGCCACCAGCATGAGTAGTCCAATGACATAGAACGGCATTGCGAACTTATGGTATATGTGGTCGTCGATGAGTAGCACGAATAGTCCAACAACAAGGGCAATTCCGCACCAGACCGCCTGCTTCATGTAGAAGTGAGAGAGCGACAGCACAGACTCCCCACTCTCAGCGAATGACGATGAGGTGATAAGCAGACAACCAATTGTCATTATCAGAGTGTAGATTAGGATGGTTATCCAATCAACCCCTGCGAATATGCCGTTCGATCTACTTGTCATATGTTGGGTAGTTTATTGTCATGTTCTTGATGTGTTCCGCAAGTTCGGGGCGTTTGATCTCCCCCGTGAGATAGAGCTCCTCGATCAAACTAGCGATAGGCAGGGCAGACGTTGAGCCAAAGCCTCCATTCTCGACATAGACCGAGATGGCGATCTTGGGGTTGTTGCGAGGTGCAAACGAGAGGAATGTGGAGTGATCCTTACCTCTGTCATTCTCGGCAGTTCCTGTCTTACCGCATACATCCCACCCCTCAAGAAAGGCTCCACGAGATGTTCCATCGACATGCACCGCACGCCACATACCCTCGACGATGGGCTCGAAGTGCTCGGCATCGACCATCGTGTATTGTCGCTGGTAGAAGTGAGCATCTAGAGAGTCTTGACCCTCGATCTCTTTGATGATGTGTGGTGGGTAGTAGTAGCCCCTGTTGGCTACAATAGCTGCGAGGTTCGCCATTTGGAGCGGAGTACAGCCGAGCTCACCCTGCCCAATGGAGTTTGAGATCGTTGTGAGTGCGTTCCACGATTTGCGGTACCACTTATCGTAGAGATCCCTATTTGGGACATATCCAGCTCCCTCGCTCAGGAAATCGGAGCCGAGTTTGCGTCCAAAACCAAAGCTAAGAACATACTCTCTCCACTTGTCGAAGCCATTTTTCACCCCTCCATATTTAGGATTTTCCAAAATATCACGATAGACATAGCAGAAGTAGGCGTTGCACGATGTAGCCATCGCATAGCTAAGATCCGCAGGCGAGGCGTGAGGGTGACAACCAACAGTGAGCGAACCCACATGGTAGCCGTTGCTACACGAGTAGCGCTGTTCGGGTTTGAGCACCCCCTCTTGTAGTCCGATGAGGCCCTGCACCAACTTGAAGGTCGACCCTGGAGGGTAGCGAGCACTCACAGAGCGGTTGAAGAGCGGCCTGCGCTTGTTGTAGAGCATCTCCATGTAGTTGTTACCACGATCTCTGCCTACTAGCAGATCGGGGTCGTAGCTCGGAGATGAGACCATCATCAGGATCTCACCAGTTGAGGGTTCGATGGCGACAATAGCCCCAACCTTCCCTTTCATGAGCTCCTCGCCAAAGAGTTGTAGGCGAGCATCGATTGTCGATACGAGATATTTGCCTGGCGTTGCGAGAGTGTCGAGGGCTCCATCCATGTAGCGACCTTTGATCGCTCCGTGGGTGTCGATCATCTCCACCTTTACCCCTTTCTCACCTCGAAGTTGACCCTCATAGGCGGACTCTACACCGCTGATGCCGATGTAGTCACCCGATTTGTAGTCATCGTAGCGGCGGAGCATATCGGCGTTAACCTCTCCGATATAACCCAAGAGGTTGCCCCCGATTTTGCGAGGATACTCCCTCACGGTTCTACTCACCGTATAGAAACCTTTGAACTCATGCTCATCGAAGAGGAGCTTATCCTCCTTGGCTATGTAGTTCGTGATTAGGCGTGGTGCTCGTGGGTAGCTACGTGCGTTTTTTAGCTCTCGCAGGAGCTTGGTAGGTGTGATTCCAGTGATCTCGCAGAGGCGTGTGGTGTCAAATCCCGAACGATCCATCTCGCTGTATATGACCATAAGGTCGTAGCACTCACGACTCTTGACGATGTACTCTCCATTGCGATCGAATACCTCACCGCGTGGTGGGTACTGTGTCACTTGGCGCAGAGCGTTGCGACGAGCCTGCTCATCGTAGTTGTTGTCTAAAAGTTGCAAAGATGCTACTCGTCCCAAAAGGGCGAGGAAGATCAGCAGAATAATTATCTGAAGCGTGCGTACACGTCTGTGGCTCTTTTTTGAATCCATCTCTTATGCCCTCTTTGTTTGGTTAGGTGTGAAGATCAGCATAACGAGCCATGTCATAAGTATTGTCACAGCTGAGCTCACAACAACACGGCTTATGACCCTTGGGGCGAACTCCCACGATGTAGGAAGTGACTCAAAGGCGAAGAAGACAAGGTGGTGAAGAACAATCAGGGTGCTGATATACAGAAAGAACTTGCTGTAACCAATCTTTTCGCAAGATGGCATCCCGACATTGAGTTCAGCCTCTCGACCACAGACCATAATCATGAAGCGGTGGCGAACGAAGGCGATGAGAAGTGTTGCGATTGTGTTGATCCCCGCGATACCCATCACCCAATCGGCAGAGATGCCACACACCAGCGCTAATCCAAGTGCGATGAGCGATGATGTCTCAAATGGGAGTAGTACAATGAACGCTATATAGACTAGTGGATTGAGCCACGGAGAGATCATGAGGTTGTCGAAGACGAAAGCTTGGAGCGCCATCATCAACAAGAATAGGATGGTATATGGGAGGAATTTATGCATTTTATTTCGCTTTTACTTCTGCTGTGCACCTTGAACCAGTTGGTGAATAGTGTTAAAATCACGATTCTCGACCAAGATAACAATATCGAGAGCCGAGATCTCTGCTGCGAGATCAACGGTCACGCTATAGGATGTCTGCTCCTCATTGAGCTCGGCATTTGATACCAAACCAACAACGACATTCGATGGGAAATATTGTGAAAATCCAGTCGATACGATCGTGTCACCAACCTCTGGCTCAGCGTATTTGGATAGCTCCTCAAGAATAATTTGATCGGTGCGAGCACCACTCCATCTCAGTGAGCCAAAGTAGCTGCTGTTGGCAATTTTACCACTAGTTCTAAACTCAGAGTTTAGGATAGATATAACTGCTGAGTAGTTGTCGGTAGTCTCTACAACGTACCCTACCATCTGACCCTGTGGGGTGAGAACGGCGGTGTTGATCTTCACGCTGTCGGCCGCTCCTCGATTGATTACGATGAAGTTGTTGCGCCTATTGATCGTATTGGAGACTACACGTGCAGTGGTGTAGTGGTATTGCAACGGCTCCGAGCCTTGGAGTGTGTCGATTGGGTTAAACTCTAAGATAGAGTCCCCAGGTGTGATACCCGACTTGTTTGCAAGATCGCTCTCTAGTTGCGCAATTCGACTAAGTAGCAGGTCGTTCTGCTGCTTGAGATCGAAGTATTGTGATGCGCTGCTCAGTGAGCCATCAACCCCACCTAGTAGGCTGCTCGCTTGTGCGAGAATGCGAGCCTGAGTGAAGGATGAGGAGGTGGCATAAAAGTAGATTGCCCCACCCTCTAGTGCTAAGAATAGTAGGGTGAGGTATATCTTACTTAGAAATTCTATAAGCCGATGCACTCTTTTTCTTGTCTAATAAATCACTTAGATATGAGCGACTTGTCTGGTTGAAAGCCCCCCGTATCTACCTCATCAGAGAGTTTTATCTCATCAGGAATGAGAACTTGTTGATGTTCTTAAGTGCGATACCCGTTCCTCTAGCGATGGCACGAAGTGGATCCTCGGCAACGTGGAACGTGAGACCAGTTTTTTCAGCCAAACGTCTGTCGAGTCCACGAATTAGAGCACCACCACCAGCGAGGTAGATACCATTTTTCACGATGTCGGAGTAGAGCTCTGGTGGCATCATCTCCAGCACCTTCATCAGCGCTGCATCTACCTTTGCGAGGGATTTCTCCATTGCATAGGCGATCTCCTTGTAGCTTAGCTTAACGCTGTGAGGTAGTGCCGTGAGCATGTTAGGTCCAGTGACGCTGAAATCCTCTGGCTCCTCCTCCAAGTCGGCAAGGGCTGCTCCAATCGAGCACTTGATAGCCTCGGCAGTACGCTCACCGATGCGGATATTGTGTTGTTGACGCACGTAGCTCTGGATGTCGGATGTGAATACATCACCCGCAACGTTGATAGATTCTGAGCATACGATACCCCCAAGCGAGATACAAGCGATCTCGGTTGTTCCACCACCGATGTCGATAACCATGTTACCCTCAGGTGCCTCCACATCAAGACCTGCTCCTAGTGCTGCTGCCATTGGTTCGTAGATCATGTAGACCTCACGTCCATCGGCGTGCTCCGCAGAGTCACGCACGGCACGAATCTCAACGTTGGTAGATCCCGAAGGGATGCAGATAACCATGCGGAGTGATGGTGCGAATAGGCGTGATGAGGTCTTCACCTTCTTGATCATACCCTTTAGCATCAACTCTGTTGCGTTGAAGTCAGCAATAACGCCATCCTTTAGAGGGCGAATAGTCTTGATATTTGGATTCGTTTTTTCGTGCATTTGGCGAGCCTGCATACCGATGGCTACTAGCTTGCCAGTGTGTACGTCTAGAGCTACAATCGAAGGCTCGTCGACTACCACCTGTCCGTCGTAGATTATAAGTGTATTGGCAGTACCGAGGTCGATAGCCAACTCCTGTGTCAGAGAGAATAATCCCATAATGTATATTAAAGTCTATTTAAATGTTTCTAATCGCTTGATAGTCAAGGGTGTTTGTTGGTGCGATACCCCCGCTATAAACCATCTGGTTGAGGTGCTTGACCTAGCGTAGATAGTTCAGATGCAAAGATAGAAATTTTCTCGTGTATTTTTAGCCATTTTAACCATTAATTTAGTAGAAAATTAAATATTTTAAGAGATAAAATATCGATTAACCAAACTTTGTGTATATTTGCCATAGAAATAACTCCTTCTAAGGGAATGGAAAATATGATAAATAACGATGCGCTATGCGCAGTGATAGGGTATGGAAGTTGGGCTACAGCTCTAGTGCAAGTGCTCTGCGAGAACGAGCAGAAAGTGGCGTGGCACGTTCGTAATCCCGAAGTACTCGAATCGCTCCGCACAGAGGGGCGAAACTCCCGCTATTTGAGTGATGTAGAGTTTGATACAGACAAGCTCATCATCAGCGATGATATAGATTTGATAGTGCGTGATGCTAAGATTGTTGTTTTAGCAACACCTTCGGCATACCTGAAAGATTACCTCGAACCGCTCACCTGCTCCTTCGAAGATAAGCTCGTGGTGTCCGCCATTAAGGGTATTATTCCAGGGGAGTATCAGACGATAATTGAGTATCTGCACGACCACTACTCGCTATCATACAAGCAAATTGGCATCGTGACGGGCCCCTCTCATGCCGAGGAGGTGTCGCGTGAGAAGCTATCCTATCTGACGATTGTCTGCCCATCGGAGCAGAACGCTGAGATTCTGAGCCACAAGTTTGCAACGCACTATATCCGCACTGTTATCTCGACAGACCTATACGGTACAGAGTATGCTGCGATTCTAAAGAATATATACGCCTTGGCGGTGGGTATTGCAACTGGTTTGGGTTATGGTGATAACTTCCTGTCGGTGCTAATATCGAATAGCGTGATGGAGATGGAGCGCTTCCTTAGGGAGAGCTATCCCGATGAGCGAAACGTGTTGGCATCCGCCTACTTGGGTGATCTGCTGGTGACGTGCTACTCGGCACATAGTCGCAATAGACGCTTGGGTCTTTTGATGGGGCGTGGCATGACTGTAAAGAGCGCCCTCAATGAGATGACAATGGTTGCTGAGGGGTACTTTGCAGCTGAGTGTATTCGCCACATAAACAAGCAACATGAGATTAGTATGCCGATTGCGGAGATGGTATATAGGGTTCTCTATGAGAAGGCGTCGGCAAGGAGAGAGATGAAACAATTGATTGATAAACTAATATAATTCAGGATGAAAAACATTACTGTTAACACATCAAAAATCGGTGCTGAAATATCTGCAGATATCCTTGCAGAGGCAAAGCGTGCCAATGAGCTTCTTCACTCGGGTGAGGGTGCAGGAAATGACTTTTTGGGTTGGGTGGCTCTGCCATCATCTATCTCAGAGGAGGATTTAGCGCAGATTAATGCACAGGCAGCTGCTCTTCGCGAGAAGGCTGATGTTGTGATCTGCATCGGTATCGGAGGTTCATACCTCGGAGCTAAAGCGGTGTTGGATGCGCTAAGCAATCCATTCGAGAGCCTACGCAAAGAGTCTGAAAACCCTACGGTTATCTTCGCTGGACAGAACATCTCGGAGGACTACACCTATCAGCTTATGGAGGCGACTCAAGGGCGTTCGATCGCCGCTATCGTGATCTCGAAATCGGGAACAACTACTGAGCCAGCTATCGCATTCCGTATCATCAAGGCAGAGATCGAGAAGAGATATGGTCGTGAGGAGGCTGCACAGCGTATAGTTGCTGTGACAGACCAAGCACGTGGAGCTCTCAAGACTCTAGCGACAAGCGAAGGATACCCAACTTTTGTCATTCCAGACGATGTTGGTGGTCGCTTCTCGGTGCTTACTCCAGTGGGACTACTTCCGTTGGCAGTTGCAGGGGTTGATGTGTGTGCACTCGTTGAGGGGGCTCGCCAGATGGAGGCTTTGACTTCGGCTCAAACTCCAATCGAAGAGAATCCAGCAGCTATCTACGCTGCGGCACGTAACATCCTATACCGTGATGGTAAGAAGATCGAGATCTTGGGTTCATACGAGCCGTCGTTGGTGTATCTCAACGAGTGGTGGAAGCAACTCTACGGCGAGAGCGAAGGTAAAGAGGGCAAGGGAATCTTCCCTGCAAGTGTGACATTCACTGCCGATCTTCACTCTATGGGACAGTACATCCAGGAGGGTGAGCGCACACTATTTGAGACGATTATCTCGGTTGAGAACTCTAAGCATGAGGTTCGCATTAGCGAGGAGCCAGTCGATCTTGACGGCTTGAATTATCTTGTAGGTAAGCGCCTCTCGGAGGTGAATAAGATGGCTGAGCTAGGTGTTCAGATCGCTCACGTTGATGGCGGTGTTCCGAATATTGTGATCTCAATCCCACAGATCGATGCGCAGACAATTGGTGCTCTGATCTACTTCTTCGAGAAGGGGTGCGGTATCAGCGGATATATGCTAGGTGTTAATCCATTCGACCAACCAGGTGTTGAGGCGTACAAGAAGAATATGTTCGCACTGCTCGAAAAACCAGGTTTTGAAGAGGAGACTAAAGCGATCAAGGCTAGATTGTAATCTGCGATATAGATAGAAGAGAGGGTGTTCTGATTTGGTCAGAACACCCTCGTTTTTTATAGTGATAGTATGCCGTCAAGAGTGAGGTAGAGGAGTATGTATCGCAAAAGTTTGCCACAGAACATCGAGACTCCAACTACGGTTTGATTACTCTTCATGAGTCCGAGGCTCAGTGCTATAGCCTCGCCAATGTAGGGCAGAAAGGCGAAGAATGCCATTGCTGAACCACGACCCTTGAGGAAGCGCTGAGCCTGCTCTAATCGATTCTGGCTAACACCAATGCGACGCATCCATTGAGGGTTTCCAGCCCTTCCGATCCAAAAGCACGTCATGCCTCCGAGAGTGTTGCCACACGTTGCGATTACGATACAGATAAGGGGTGAGAGCCCCGCCTCGACAAGTAGCATCATCACAACTTCTGAGCTAAATGGGAGGAGACTACCCGCAATAAATGCAGATATAAATAGTCCGATATAGCCCCAGTTTACAGCTAACTCAATCAGGGGTTCAAGCCATTGCTCCATATAAAATGATCTTTTAGTGGGGTAAATGTACAAAAAAAGATCTAAATGACGCTTGCAGGTAGGCTCTTTTTAGAGTTTATGTCCAGGGTATATCAAGTTTTTGGTGTTGTATCCTCTTTTTTTAGCAAGCATCAAAATACGGTTTAGAGTCTCTGGCTCGAGCTTTGGCGTTCGAGATAATATCCACAAATATTTGTCGGACGAAGAGCCCACCAATGCCCATTGGTACTCCTCGTCAAGCTCTAGAACAATGTATGGCGCATAGAAGAACAAGAAAAAAGAGACCTCGAGTGTTCCCGCCTCGCTGGTGGTGCGAGCCTTGCCTTTTGTCGATTTATAGCGACCATTTTTGGTGTTGACTCCTCGATTGATGACGCTAATGCGATCTTCTGATTCGAGGGTGTACTCCGCCGTCACGTCAACTAGATTTTTTTCGAACTTGTTGTCGAAGCGTGCTACCTCATACCAAAGCCCCATGTAGCGCTCGACGTCGAGGTTGGATACAGGGCGATTGTCTATTGCCTTGGCGGTGGATGCGCCCATCAGGAAAAGTGTGATAGTAGTGATTAAGTGTCTCATGGTGTGGATGGTTTTTTGTAAAAATAGCAGAATTTATGCCTAAATAAAAAAAATAGAGCATTTTTCTTGTAAAAATTTTGGATTCTATTAAATTTTTCCTACATTTGTGAATTGCCCTATTTGTGCAATATAAAATAGATAATTAACAGACACCAATTCTCTTTGGGTGTTATAATAAATAAGAATAAAATATACTCTTAAGAGATTTAAGAGCGCTGATTATCATATGAAAGGTTTTAGTTTTGCATATTTCTTTTATTACTTTTTCTTTAGCAAAAGAGAGAGTGAGAGAGTATGCAGTTAGTCGATGTGTATAAGCAAAATTTGCTAAGGTCTCACTCTCAATGCAGAGTGAGACCTTTTTATTATATTTTTATTGATGATGAGTAGAAAAGTTACGATACAAGGAGTTGATGGATGCTTCCACGAAGTGGCGGCGAAATCCTATTTCGCAGGAGAGCAGATTCAGACACTATCGTGTATGAGTTTTGAGGAGCTCTTCGAACGCACAACAGGTGATGATAAGCTCTATGGAGTGGCTGCAATTGAAAATACAATCGCAGGTAGCCTGCTCCAGAATTACGACATGCTGAGAAGCTCTCCGCTAAAAATTATAGGTGAGCATAAACTTAGAATTTCGCACTCGCTCGTGGCCCTCCCAGGGCAGAGTATAGATTCGATCGAGGAGGTTAGCTCGCACCCCATTGCGCTGATGCAGTGTAGGGAATTTCTTGGACGACACTCCCACATGAAGGTTGTGGAGCGTGACGATACGGCTGGCTCAGCGCAAAGAATAGCGCATGGAGGGCTCAGATCACAAGCTGCGATATGCAGTGAATTGGCTGCCGAGATATATGGTCTTGAGGTGTTGGAACGAGCAATAGAGACCAACAAGCGTAACTTTACACGTTTTCTGATCCTTGCGTCAGCGTCGCAAGACGATCCAGCGAAAGTGAATAAAGCCTCATTAGCGCTCTGTTTGACCCACGCTCAGGGCTCTTTGGCTAAGATTCTGGCTGTGTTGGCGTTCTATGATATGAATCTTACAAAGATTGAGTCGATGCCAATAATTGGCCAAGAGTGGGAGTATCGTTTCTATATAGACCTTACCTTTGAGGATTATGATCGATATCGACAGTCAGTGGAGGCGGTCAAGCCGCTAACTAGTGAGCTGCAGATACTTGGCGAATATGCCGAAGCAAAAGAGATAGTTTAAATTATTAAAATAGAATTTATGTTGGATTTAGAGAGAGAGTTGTTGCCAGGCTTAGAGCCATCGCGACCAATGGTAATTGCAGGGCCTTGCAGTGCCGAAACAGAAGAGCAGGTGTTGGATACGGCACACGAATTAGCCACGATGGGGGTAAAGGTGTTCCGTGCAGGTATCTGGAAGCCAAGAACCAAACCAGGAGGTTTCGAAGGGATAGGTAAAGAGGGGCTAGCGTGGTTACAGCGTGTAAAGCGTGAGACGGGGATGTTCACAGCTACGGAGGTCGCTCTACCTGAGCACGTCTCAGCAGCGGTTGAGGCAGGTGTCGATCTTTTGTGGATCGGAGCGAGAACTACCGCAAACCCATTCGCAGTACAGGAGCTTGCCGACGCTTTGCAGGGCGTTGATATCCCTGTGTTGATTAAGAACCCAGTGAGCCCAGACATCGAGCTGTGGGTTGGTGCTATCGAGCGCTTCTACAATGCAGGTATCAGACGAATTGGATTGATTCATAGAGGGTTCAGTGCGGCGGAGATGAGTCTTTATAGAAATCATCCGCAGTGGGCTATTCCTATTGAACTACACAGACGAATTCCAAATATTCCGATTTTCTGTGATCCGAGCCACATTGGAGGAACGCGTGAGCTAGTAGGTCCACTCTCGCAGCACGCTATGGATCTTGGATTTGATGGGCTTATCGTTGAGACGCACTGCTCTCCTGATAGCGCTTGGAGCGATAAAAACCAGCAAGTGACACCTAAGATTTTGCAGTATATCTTGAATAATCTCATTATTCGTGAGACATCTAAGACAACAGAGAGTCTTGCAGATCTTAGATCGCAAATTGATAGAGTTGACACTCAACTCATTGAGCTGCTAAGTCAGCGTATGGGTATTGCTCGTGAGATTGGACACTATAAGAAACAGCACGATATGCCTGTGTTGCAACCACATCGCTACGATGATCTTCTTGCAAGAAGACTTCTGCAGGGTGATAAGCTAGGGCTCGATAGAGAGTGTGTGACGGCAGTTCTGCGCGCAATTCACGAAGAGTCACTGCGTCAGCAGATCGAAATCATGGAGGGCTAGAGCTTTTTGATCTAGGAATTGAGATCTTTGCAGTGGGCTCTTATATATATAGGTATATCCTATATTAGTGAGTGGCTAGAAAAAAAAGTACTTAAATGTGATTTTTTTTTGTGGTGAAATTGCAAGATCTCAATTCTTTTTCTATCTTTGCACTCGATTTCCCTCTTAATGAGGTGCTAATAAGTTCTTTGAAAAAAATATTTAAAATTTTTTCCGAAAAATTTGGAATATAATTTTTTTATACATACCTTTGCATTCCCAAAAGGTTATAAATGCCGATGTAGCTCAGTTGGCCAGAGCAGCTGATTTGTAATCAGCTGGTCGG
>CAYJIY010000011.1:64915-71960 GCA_964370415.1 uncultured Alistipes sp. | reverse complement strand
GCTTGTTTAATCTTAGTTAGGCAGTTAGGTCTTTTATGCGGCAGCTAACTGAATATAAAAAATGAGGGAGACTATTTTATGTAGTCTCCCTCAAAATCATGAGCTTAAACTCCCTTCTCTTGAAGATTAATACTCCTCTTCGTTGAAGAAGAAGTCATCCTTTGATGGATAGTCAGGCCAGATGTCCTCGATTGATTCGTAAATTTCGCCCTCATCCTCAATCTGTTGAAGATTTTCGAGCACCTCAAGTGGAGCTCCTGAACGCACCGCGTAATCAATAAGTTCGTCTTTGGTTGCTGGCCATGGAGCATCTTCAAGTTTAGATGCAAGTTCTAGTGTCCAATACATAGTGATATTATTTTTACTTTAAAACTTTAGTTCTACCGTAGTGCCCACGCTGGGGCTATTATTACATTTTCCGCAAAATTATAAAAAAATCGCAAATATTCAAGAAAATATAGGAAAATAACGAAAAAAAATAGTGTTCAGCATATATCATACATGGTTGTTTGGTAGGTTAAAAAATAGTAAAATGATTGGAGCAAATTTGTGATATCTGGTTTTTTTTTATATTTTTGCATCAATTGGAAAATAGTAAACTTTAAAATGCCCAAGTTGTATGATACAGCGAAGGTACTGAAAAAACCCGAATGGCTAAAGATTAGGTTACATAGAGCAGCGGACTACGCAGATGTTCAGAGGATTGTTAACGATCACTCATTGCATACTATATGCAGTAGTGGTATGTGTCCCAATAAGGCTGAATGTTGGAGTAGGAGGACTGCTACCTTTATGATTTTGGGTGATACGTGCACACGCAACTGTCGTTTCTGTGCCACGAATTCAGGAGCCCCATCGCCCCCAGAGGCTTTAGAGCCACATCAAGTCGCCAAGAGCGTACGCTTGATGCAACTTAGGTGTGCCGTTATCACATCTGTCACACGTGACGACCTCCCAGACGGAGGTGCTCATCATTGGGCACAGACCGTAGAGGCGATTCGTCGTGAAAATCCAGATACGGCAATAGAGCTACTTATTCCAGACTTTGATGGTGTGACATCGCTTTTAGATGTTGTCATAGCATCAACCCCAGAGATTATCGGACATAACATTGAGACAGTCAGGAGGCTGACTCCAACGGTGAGAAGTCGTGCTACATACGACGGATCGCTCGATGTATTGCGCTATATTTCAAAGCAAGGCGCAGTTGCAAAGAGTGGCATCATGGTTGGAATAGGCGAGAGTGACGACGAGGTGTTAGAGGCGTTGAGAGATTTGCGGGATGCAGGAGTGAGTATAGTGACCATTGGTCAATATCTACGTCCAACACTTAAACACATCCCCGTTGCAAGGTATGTTGAACCCGAAATTTTTGAGTACTATCGTCAAGAGGCACTCAAGATGGGTTTTAGCTACTGTGCAAGCTCACCTTTAGTCCGTTCGTCATATATGGCAGAAGAGGCGTTGAACAGCGTAAAAAAGGTTGAGTATGGTGCCCCAAGTCACACATAGAGACCTTGGGCATATGAAATATGCCGAGTGTTGGGATCTTCAACGAGAACTTTTTTGTGAGGTGTTGGCTCAAAAGTCAGCGCCCAGTGCCGCAGATGCTGGCACAATACTCTTTGTGGAGCACCCTCATGTCTACACCCTAGGCAAGAGCGGTCAGGCGCAGAATATGCTCATCGATAAGGAGCGTTTGAGTAGCATTGGTGCTGAGTTTTTTCACATCGACCGAGGTGGAGATATAACCTACCACGGGCCAGGTCAGCTGGTGGGATACCCCATCATCGATCTTGAGCGTTTAGGGCTCGGGCTGCGGGACTATATCGATATTATGGAGCAGGCAGTAATTGATGCCGTTGCTCATTGGGGTATAGAGGCTATAAGGGTCGAAGGCGCTTCGGGCGTATGGATCCAGGGCAAAAGAGTCGGTGCGCAGGAGGGTGAGCAGGAGCTGCCCCTAAGAAAGATTTGCGCCATTGGAGTGCGTGCCTCACGCTATGTGACGATGCACGGTTTTGCACTCAATGTGACTACCGATTTGAGCTATTTTAACCACATTAATCCGTGTGGTTTTGTGGATCGCACAGTAACATCGATCCAAAGAGAGACAGGCTCGCAATCCATCGATATGGAGAGTGTAAAGGAGCTTGTTCTTAGTAATTTAGAGAAGAAATTAAATGTTAAAATATATAAAAAATAGAACTTATGCCCATAGAAAAAAGATGGGTAGTGAAACCGCAGGGCGATCCCCAGGCGGTGGAGACGCTGATGTCGGACTCCACGCTTGGAATTACGCCCGTGTTGGCTAATCTACTCGCACAGAGAGGCATAGACACAGTTCAAAAGGCAAGAAGATTTTTTGAGCCACGCTTGAGCGATCTGCACGATCCGTTCCTGATGAAGGATATGGACCTTGCGGTCGAGAGGGTGGAGGCTGCCGTAAAGAGTGGTGAAAAGATCATGGTTTACGGTGACTATGACGTTGACGGCTGTACGGCTGTTGCGCTCATGTATAAATTTTTGCGCCAGATTGGGCATAAGAACCTCGTGTTCTATATTCCCGATCGCTACACCGAGGGCTACGGTATCTCGATTAAGGGTATTGATTATGCAGCACGCAAAGACGTGGGGCTAATCATTGCTCTAGATTGTGGTATTAAGGCTGTCGAGAAGGTTGTCTATGCAAAGCAGAAGGGGATTGATTTCATCATCTGCGATCACCACCTCCCAGCGGACGAAATTCCGCAAGCGGTGGCAGTTTTGGACCCTAAAAGGGTCGATTGTACCTATCCATTCAACGAGTTGTCGGGGTGTGGAGTAGGCTTTAAGCTAGTGCAGGCGTATGCCCAGCGCAACTCAATCGAGTTTAGCGAGATTCTTCCGCTGCTTGATCTGTTGGTTGTGAGTATCGCCTCGGACATCGTACCCCTAGTCGATGAGAATCGAATTTTGGCGTACTATGGTCTCGACTACTTAAATCGTGAGCCCTCAAAGGGTTTGTTGTCGATAATTAAGATCTGTGGGCTCGATAAGCACAAGATCACCATTGATGACATTGTATTCAAGATAGGCCCTCGCATCAACGCTGCGGGGCGTATGCGTATGGATGAAACTGACGAAAACGCCTCACCATCTGGTGGGCACGCCGCAGTGGAACTCCTCACCGAGGGAAATGAGAAGACTGCTCAGCAGTTTGGAGGTGTCATCGATGCCTACAATCAGGACCGCAAGAGCATCGACCGCAATGTGACACAGCAGGCTCATGACTACATCGAGAGTAACGCTGAGTTCAAGGGGGTTAAGAGCACGGTGGTCTACAATCCGAAGTGGATGAAGGGTATTGTCGGGATTGTCGCTTCACGCCTCATTGAGACATACTATCGCCCGACGGTGGTACTCACCAAGAGCAACGGTTTTGTGACAGGTTCTGCACGTTCGGTACCAGGTTTTGACCTCTACCGTGCTGTTGAGTCGTGCGCCGATCTGTTGGAGAACTTCGGTGGACACATGTACGCCGCTGGATTGACGATGCTCCCAGAGAATGTGGAGGAGTTTACTCGCCGATTCAACGCCTATGTGGATGAGCATATCGATCCGCAGATGCTAGTTCCTCAAATTGAGATAGATAGTGAGCTATTGCTCTCTGACATAACGCTTGAGTTTAGACGCAGTTTGAATCGTTTCCAGCCATTTGGACCTGGGAATACGGCTCCAATTTTTGTTACGAGAAGTGTTAGTAGCTATGGCGATGTGAGATTGGTGGGGGCTGAGTGTGAGCACCTTAGATGTGATTTCACACAGAAGCAGAAGCCAAACACAACGATCCAAGCCATAGCGTTTCAACAACCGTCTCACTATGAGTGGATCCGCTCTCGTAGACCTGTTGATGTCTGCTACCAAGTCGTTGAGAACAACTTTAGGGGTATTGTCTCTACACAGCTTAGAGTCAAGGATATTAAGCCATTACTTAAATAATTGAATATACAAAAGATCTAATGAAGAGAAACTTATTTACACGTGCTCTCGATAAGATAGAGATTATCGGTAACCGACTGCCACACCCAGCTACGCTGTTTGGACTGATGGCGCTATTCGTGATTGTTGCATCGGCTATTGCTGCATACTTTAATTTGGAGACGATCCACCCAGTGAGTCAGGAGACTATCTCGGTGAGAAACCTGCTCAGTGCTGATGGTGTACGTTGGCTCTACACCAACATCGAGAAGAACTTTATCATGTTCCCTCCTTTGGGGCTGGTGCTCGTTATCATGATCGGTATTGGTGTTGCTGAGGGCTCGGGGCTATTCACCCTGCTAGTTAAGCAGTTGGTTATGGTCGCTCCACGCCGTTTTATCACTCCAGCGGTTATTGCGGCAGGTATCCTATCGCACCTAGCCTCTGAGGTTGGTTATGTGGTGCTTATTCCACTTGGTGCGATGATCTTCCAGGCGATTGGTCGCCACCCAATGGCGGGTTTTGCAGCGGCATTTGCGGGGGTTAGTGCAGGATTTGGATCTAACTTTTTGATCGGCTCTGTCGATCCAATCTTGGCGGGTCTTTCGACTGCTGCGGCGAATATCATCGATGAGAATATGTTTGTCAATCCGATGGTGAACTACTACTTTATGGTTGTTTCGGCGATTATGGTGGTCTTTGTCGGTACATTTATTGTCGACAGGATAATCGAACCTCGACTGGGTAAGTACAAAGGTGAGGTTGAGGCTCTTACGATCGAGCAACCAACAGCACTAGAGCGCAAGGGCCTTAGACTTGCAGGTTGGGGAACTTTGGCGCTGATTGTACTTTTCGTCTTCACGATCGCTCCTGAGTGGGGTATTTTGCGTGATCCTGTGACGGGAGATGTACTTCGATCTCCGTTCTTCGCTGGTATTATCGTTCCTCTGCTACTGATATTCTTGGTTCCAGGTCTGATCTTTGGACGTGTTGTGGGGGTATTCAAAAACGATAAAGATGTGATGAACGCCATCGGTAAATCGATGAGCGGCATGGGTAGCTATATAGTACTTGTCTTCTTTGCTGCGCAGTTTGTCTACTTCTTCAAGGAGAGTAACCTCGGTCTAATTTTTGCGATTGAGGGAGCGGCATGGCTCAAGGATGTAGGATTCTCAGGCTTCCCTATGTTGGCTTGTTTGGTTATCTTGGTTGCATTTATCAACCTATTCATGGGAAGTGCTTCGGCGAAATGGGCTATCCTAGCTCCAGTATTTGTGCCGATGCTCATGCTTATGGATTATCACCCAGGACTAACTCAGGCGGCATTCCGTGTGGGTGACTCGGTGACAAACGTAATCACACCGATGATGAGCTACTTCGCTCTGTTGGTGACTTACGCTCAGAAATATGATAAGAGTTATGGTGTGGGTACTCTAATTTCGCTCATGCTACCATTTACGATTATATTCTTGGTTGTATGGCTTGTGATTCTTGGGGTTTGGTTCTACTTCGACCTGCCACTAGGACTCGATGGCCCGATCATGATGTCGTAGGGCGATAGGGTGTTCTAGACTTAACTTGTTTGAATTTTAATTTAAGAGATTGAATTATGGGAGGATTTGAGCAAAAGTGTGTCTTTGTAACAGGGGGCGCACAAGGAATTGGAGCACAGATTGTAAGAGCATTTGCCACAGAGGGGGCAAAGGTCATATTCTGTGATGTTGACAAGGCAAAAGGCGAGGAGCTCGCTGAGGAGTGTGGCGCTGAATTTCACGCTGTTGATGTTGCCGATGCAAAGGCGTTCGAGGAGTTCGTTGAGCTCGTTTTTGAGTGGCACGAAGATCTCGATATCATCGTCAACAATGTGGGTGTTAGCGAGTT
Organism: uncultured Alistipes sp.; assembly: GCA_964370415.1. Taxonomy (GTDB): domain Bacteria; phylum Bacteroidota; class Bacteroidia; order Bacteroidales; family Rikenellaceae; genus Alistipes. The sequence continues at coordinate 66,119 of CAYJIY010000011.1, read as the reverse complement.
TACACCTCTAGTGGAGACCTCGGTCGAACAGTTCGATAGAGTCTTGGGTGTGAACCTAAGATCGGCATTCATAACCTCTAAAGCTATGGCTGTAAAGCGCAATAGCGCTGAGGGGCGAGCACGATATGGAAGAATCATCAACCTCTCGTCGACAAGGCATCTGCAGAGCGAGCCGAACTCCGAGGCATACGCTGCATCGAAGGGTGGTGTTGTCTCTTTGACACACGCTTTGGCTATCTCGTTTGCTGAGTACAACGTCACGGTGAACTGCATCTCGCCAGGGTGGATCAACAATGGTCGCTTGGGTGAGCTCTGTGATGAGGATCACAGACAGCATCCGTCGGGTAGAGTTGGTATCCCTGCCGACATAGCACGAGCGGTGCTCTTTCTCGCCGACGAGAAGAGTGATTTTATTAATGGTCAGAACTTTGTCATCGATGGAGGAATGACTAAAAAGATGATATACGCCGAGTAGTGCGGATATAATATAATACAAGGGGGAGATTCTTCAATAGGGGGGATCTCCTCCTTATTTATTATGATTATGCCCTCATGGGGTTGGTGGGGCGCAAAACTTTACATATCTTTGTCCCGTGAAGTATGTGATGATAATATTTGGGACTCTGTCCCTAATGCTGGGCATTGTGGGGATATTCGTTCCCCTGTTGCCGACAACGCCCTTTTTGCTGCTCACAGCAACACTATATCTACACTCTAGCCCTAAGTTATATGACCGCCTATTGAGTAATAGGTATGTTGGGCGCTATATTCGTGACTATAGAGAGCATAAAGTCATGCCCCTGAGAGCTAAAGTGCTTGCGCTGACGCTTATGTGGAGCACGATAATCTACTGCATATTCTGGATGCTGGGAGATAAACTACTTATTCAAATCTTACTTGCTCTAGTGGCTGTATGTGTGTCGTGGCATATTCTTAGCCTTGGTAGTACAAAAAAAGAGCGCGACTAGCAAGCCATTTTCGATACTTCCCTTGCCTCTCAAATCCTCATTTACGATGAGTAAACTGCGGTTTGAGAGCCTACACGAAGCCCAAAAACTGACTCACTATTCGCACTCTTAAGCTATGATGACTTTAAAATCTATACTTCTTTAATTTCATATTTGAAATTTAGAGCCTTAGTCAAATTTAGTGATTCCGATATATGTCGAAGGTGTGATGGCTTTAAGCTCGCACTTAACAGCGT
>CAYJIY010000011.1:49839-64815 GCA_964370415.1 uncultured Alistipes sp. | reverse complement strand
GTGATTCCGATATATGTCGAAGGTGTGATGGCTTTAAGCTCGCACTTAACAGCGTCCGATACGTTTAGTGTCTCGATAAATGCTGCGATAGACTCTCCCGTGATGTGAGAGTTTGTGCGTGTTAGCTCCTTCAGAGCCTCGTATGGCTTAGGGTAGTTCTCACGGCGAAGAATTGTCTGAATAGCCTCGGCTACAACCGCCCAGTTGCTCTCAAGATCTGCTGCAAGTGCTGCCTCGTTAAGGATCAGCTTACCAAGCCCCTTCTCTAGAGATTTTAGTGCGATGATAGTGTGTGAGATCGGCACGCCAACGTTGCGAAGAACTGTCGAGTCTGTGAGGTCTCTCTGTAGACGTGAGATCGGTAGTTTGCCCGAAAGGTGAGCGTAGATTGCGCCCGCAATACCGAAGTTACCCTCTGCGTTCTCAAAATCGATAGGGTTAACCTTGTGTGGCATAGCGCTCGATCCAACCTCGCCAGCTTTGATCTTCTGCTTGAAGTAGTCCATCGAGATGTAGCTCCACACGTCACGACAAAGGTCGATCAGGATCGTGTCGATACGCTTTAGATTATCGAAAAGCGCTGCGAGATTGTCGTAGTGCTCGATCTGTGTTGTGTGCTGTGAGCGGCTAAGTCCAAGAGTTTGGTTAACAAACTTATTTCCAAAGGCTACCCAGTCATACTCAGGATACGCTACATGGTGAGCGTTGAAGTTACCCGTTGCGCCACCAAATTTCGCTGAGATAGCTACCTGCTCTAGCATGGCGAGTTGCTTGTCGAGACGCTCAACGAAGACCATGAACTCCTTACCAAGCGATGTTGGAGAGGCAGGCTGACCGTGTGTGCGTGCAAGCATAGGGATAGGCTTCCACTCGGTAGCTAGCGTCATTAGTGTATTGCGAACGGCTCTAATCGTAGGGTAGTAGACCTGCTCTAGCGCCTCCTTTATAGATAGTGGCACGGCAGTGTTGTTCACATCCTGCGATGTTAGTCCGAAGTGGATAAACTCCAGATATTTGTCAAGACCCAAAGCCTGCATCTTCTCTTTGATGATGTACTCGATCGCCTTAACATCGTGATTTGTAACCGATTCGATCTCCTTAACTCGCTCAGCATCCTTTTCTGAGAAGTTTAGGTATAGTGCACGTAGATCCTCGAACTTAGAGCTGTCGATATCAGATAGTTGCACCAGAGGAAGCTCGCAAAGAGCGATGAAGTATTCGACCTCCACACGAATTCTATAACGAATTAGTGCTGCTTCAGAGAAATAATCTGCTAATTGTGCCGTTTTATCACGGTAGCGCCCATCTACTGGAGAGATGGCAGAGAGTTTGTTTAACATAAAAATTTTTTAAGTTTGCGTGATCTAGGCATCAAAATTACGACTTTTAATTGGATATAGAAAAAGTTTCCCTATTTTTGTGCTCAAATTAATTAGATATTATTGATAAATTATGAATATTATAGCAGCAATATTTGAAGGAATTGCCGACTTTATAAGGCGAAATCCTATATTTAGTCTAGTAGTGCTGATTCTCGCCATAGGCGCACCATCGGTACTGAAGGGTGTAGCTATGTTTATCCTCTACGCTCTGCTAGGTATCGCAGTGTTGGTTCTGATCGCAGTATTTGCTTTTCGTGCCAAGATCAAGCGTATGCAGCGTGAGATGAACGATCAGTGGCAATCAGGCTCCACAGGTGGTGGATTCTCTGGAGGTGGATTCTCAGGCTTTGGAGGCTTTAATCCAAATGCAAAGCAACAACAGCAAAATAGTCACGAGGGCGAGGTCAAAGTGCACAAAACAAGCGATGCAAGCCAAAAGCGCGTGTCGGGTGATGTGGGTGACTACGTCGATTTTGAGGATGTTGAGCAGAAATAATAGACTAGTATGTTAAAGATTTTTGATCTTGTTGGTAGATACTGTCTACTTATGAAAAAGGTGTTTTCACGCCCCGAAAAGCGTAGAATATACCGCAAAAGAATATTCGCTGAGATGGAGGCGTTGGGCTTCAATTCTATTGGACTCACGGCGATCATCTCTATCTTTATTGGTGCCGTTATTACGCTTCAGATGTGTATTAACCTCGAGTCGCCATTTATCCCCCAGTCGATGGTTGGGTACGCCACTCGTGAGACGATGATCCTAGAGTTCTCATCTACGGTCGTTGCGCTTATCCTCGCAGGTAAGGTGGGCTCTAACATCGCATCAGAGATTGGAACGATGCGAATCACCGAGCAGATCGATGCTCTAGAGATAATGGGTGTTAACTCAGCTTCGTATCTGATCCTACCGAAGATCATCGCTACGGTGCTCTTCTTCCCGTTCCTCACGATGATGAGTATTTGTATCGGAATCGTTGGTGGATGGCTCATCGCTATATTCACGGGGATTATGAACCCCAACGACTTCCTCGATGGTCTAATGATGGATTTTAGACCCTTCTCGATCATCTACTCGCTCATAAAGGCGGCAGTTTTTGCGTTCATCATCACCTCTGTCTCTTCGTTCTATGGATACGAGGAGAAGGGCAACTCACTGGAGGTGGGTGTCGCATCGACACGTGCTGTTGTGGCGAGCTCTATTGTGATCATGATTTTTAACCTCATTCTAACTCAAGTACTACTTATATGATTCGCGCCGATCACGTTACTAAATCTTTTGAGGGGCGAGATATCCTCAAAGATGTCTCAGTCGAGTTTGAGACTGGAAAGACAAATCTCATTATCGGGCGAAGTGGTTCGGGTAAGACTGTCCTGCTCAAAAGCCTTGTGGGGCTACACGAGATAGATAATGGAGCAATATGGTATGACGAAACGAACTTCACGAGCCTAGGCTTCAAGGAGCGAAAAAATATTCGTAAGGATATCGGCATGATCTTCCAAGGAGGTGCTCTTCTCGACGCTTCGACCGTGGCTGAGAATGTGAAACTTCCCCTGGATCTATTCACCAACCAAAGCGAGGCGGAGAAGATGGAGAGGGTGAACTTCTGCTTGGAGCGTGTACGCCTTAGCAACGCAAATCACCTCTACCCAGCCGAGATTTCGGGAGGTATGGTCAAGCGTGTTGCCATAGCACGAGCTATTGTTCTCAACCCTAAGTATCTGTTCTGCGATGAGCCAAACTCAGGGCTCGATCCTCAGACCTCGATCGTGATCGATAATCTGATTCAGGAGATCACCCAAGAGTACAACATCACAACCATTGTCAACACCCACGACATGAACTCCGTGATGGAGATTGGACAGAAGATTGTATATATCCACGAAGGCCAGAAGTGGTGGGAGGGGAGCAACGAGAATATTCTTCACGCCGATAATCAGGAGCTCAACGACTTTGTTTTTGCGTCGGCAATGGCAAAACAGGCACGAAAAAACACACTGAAATAGTCCCAAATTATTGCAGATGGCAATAATGAGTCGCATTTTGGTGAAAAAAATGAGATTTTTCAAAAAAATAAGTATATAAATTTGTTACTTACTGATAAAGTAATTATTTTTGTGCTGTTAAAAAAATAACGCAAATTTTGCGTGCAGAAAATTAGGAGTTTATTAACTTTAAATAATCAAACAATTATGTCTCAAATCAAAATTGGTATCAACGGTTTCGGTCGTATCGGCCGTTTGGTATTCCGTGCAGCTTGCACAAACTCAAACGTAGAGGTTGTAGGTATTAACGACCTTATCTCAGTAGATTACATGGCTTACATGTTGAAGTATGATTCAGTACACGGTCGTTTCGACGGTACAGTAGACTTCGATGCTGAGAAGAGCCTTCTTATCGTTAACGGTAAGGCTATCCGCGTAACTGCAGAGAGAGACCCAGCAAACCTTAAGTGGAACGAAGTTGGTGCAGAGTACGTTGTTGAGTCAACAGGTCTTTTCCTTACACAGGAGACTGCTGAGAAGCACATCACAGCTGGTGCGAAGTATGTAGTTATGTCAGCTCCATCTAAGGACACAACTCCAATGTTCGTTTGCGGTGTTAACACTGATACTTACGCTGGTCAGACAATCGTTTCTAACGCGTCTTGTACTACAAACTGTTTGGCTCCACTTGCTAAAGTTATCAACGATAAGTTTGGTATCGTAGAGGGTCTTATGACAACTGTTCACGCTACAACAGCTACACAGAAGACTGTAGACGGTCCTTCTGCTAAGGACTGGAGAGGTGGTCGTGCTGCAGGTGGTAACATCATCCCATCTTCAACAGGTGCTGCTAAGGCTGTAGGTGTAGTTATCCCTGAGCTTAAGGGTAAACTTACAGGTATGGCTTTCCGTGTTCCAACACTTGACGTTTCTGTTGTTGACCTTACTTGCCGTCTTGAGAAGCCAGCTACTTACGCTGAGATCAAGGCTGCTATCAAGTCTGCTTCTGAGAACGAAATGGCTGGTATCCTAGGTTACACTGAGGAGGCAGTAGTCTCTACAGACTTCCTAACTGACGCTCGTACATCTATCTTCGACGCTGACGCTGGTATCGCTCTTAACGATAACTTCGTGAAGCTTGTATCTTGGTATGACAACGAGTGGGGTTACTCTAACAAGGTTATCACTCTTATCGAGACAATGTCTGCTTACAACAACAAGTAGTCATATCTCTAAGATATAATATCGGATCCCGTAGCTCTTAGCTGCGGGATCTTTTTTTCTAAGTGCATAGCATGCGCATAAAAAATGGGTGTCTCGATTTGACTCGAAACACCCATTTTGTAATATATAGTTTGGCTACTCTAGCTCCAATTCACCGAAAAACTCTGGGAGGTGGAAGTTTGGAGTCTCCACCATAATTGGTGACCAGCTCACGAAGTGTGCTTCTGATGTCTTGTCACCACACTTGTAGATGTTGGCACGCAGGCTCTTAGGTGCTGACTCATGACCAATAACCTCGAACGGAATACCGATCATTAGCTCCCAAGGCTGCACATCCTCTGTTTTGTCTATGAGCTCTTGTGGAAGTGATGCGATACGAATAATGCGCGCCATATCCTCATCGCTGAGGTATGTGCTCTCAGTTTTGCTTAGGCGCTTCGCTGCGAGCATTGTGCCGATGCAGTTTGTCTCGAAGTTATAGTAGTACTTGTCACCCTGAGTCTGACAGAAGAACTCAACGCAGCTATCCTCATAGACAGGGTCGTTGTTGTCGAGGTATTGCGCTAGTAGGTGCTTTTCCTCCACCTTGAAGTATATATATAGGTGTGTGGCGTTGTGCACCATCGCAAATTTAACTTCGGGTTTGTATGGGTACTCTGCCCAATTTACGCACTCTAGCGTCTGGAGCTGAGCCGCCGCTAGTTCCTTCATAATCTGCTCGCTACACTCTAGTGTAGTCGAGCTAACTGATAGTTTTTTCATACTTTTATTTTAGTAGTTCTCTTCTAGGTCTCTGAGCCACATCGCAGGTGAAGCATCCGAAGGCATGCGCCAATCTCCTCTAGGCGAGAGAGATACAGAGCCGACTTTTGGTCCGTCAGGCATCGCCGAACGCTTGAATTGCTGAGAGAAGAATCTCGTGACGAAGACCTTCAGCCAGTGCGATATTGTCTTATTGTCGTATGCCCCCTCGAACGCTTGGATGGCAAATCGTAGTGTTTTGGATGGTGAGTACCCCAATCTAACTATGTGGTACAGGAAGAAATCGTGTAGCTCATACGGGCCAACTAACTCCTCGGTCTTGTGTGCGATGTTGCCATCCTTGTCCATAGGTAGGAGTTCGGGGCTCACGGGTGTGTCGATTACGTCGAGTAGCGTGGTGCGGATCTTTTCGCTAGGCTCATTATCTGCGAACCAGCCTACAAGATACTTTACGAGGGTCTTTGGGATTGAGCAGTTAACGCCATACATCGACATGTGATCGCCGTTGTAGGTCGCCCATCCAAGTGCCAATTCACTCAAATCGCCCGTTCCGATGACAAGTCCGCCCTCCATATTGGCGATATTCATTAGGATCTGTGTGCGCTCACGTGCTTGAGCATTCTCATACGCCGCTGAGCGATCGTCAGGCGATAGGCCTATATCCTTGAAATGCTGCATACATGCGTCGTGAATCGAGATCTCACGCACCGTTGTGCCCAGCTCAACCATAAGGTCCGTTGCGTTGTTGTAGGTGCGCTTGCTAGTTCCAAATCCAGGCATCGTGACAGCTATGATCCCCTTGCGATCGAGCCCCAGCATATCGAATGCCTTGACCGTCACAAGTAGCGCAAGTGTCGAGTCAAGCCCCCCTGAGACACCTATCACAGCACTTTGAGCTTTGGTGTGGTGCAATCGCTTGGCTAGACCTGCGCTCTGAATTGAGACTATCTCCTCACAGCGTTGGTTGCGAAGTGCGTTGTCAGAAGGCACGAATGGTGTACGTGGTATCTCACGCATTAGCCTCGTTGAGCGGAGAGGTTCGGGTATCTCCATCTCGATTACGGTGTACTCATCAAGGTTGTTATCACATAGGAATGTGGTGCTCTGCATACGCTCGTGCTCTAGTCTCTCGATGTCAATATCGGCGATGATTAGCTGGCTATCCATTTGGAAACGCTTCGATTTTGCGATCACCGCTCCATTCTCCGCAATTAGTGCATTGCCCGAGAAGACAAGGTCGGTCGATGACTCGCCTGCGCCAGCTGAGCAGTAGACATAGGCGCTGAGCGTTCGTGCCGATTGTTGTGAGACTAGGGAGTGTATATACTCGCTCTTGCCGACTGATTCGGGTGATGCTGAGAGGTTGAAAATTATCTTCGCCCCACTCTGTGCAAGAGCCGATGATGGCGGCGATGCTACCCATAGATCTTCGCAAATCTCAACTCCAAACTCGGTGCCATTAACCATGAATGTGAGGTTGATACCGAAGTCCACCTCCTGACCGCATAGCTCGATTTGGGTGCTCTCCACATCTCTTCCCGATGAGAACCATCTCGCCTCGTAGAACTCTCTATAGTTTGGTATGTGAATCTTTGGAACTACACCTAAGACTCTGCCTTGGGTGAATACCACAGCACAGTTATATAGTGCTCCTTGGTGGGCGAGGGGAATCCCCACAATACCCACGATGGGCTGTTTGCGCATAGCACGCACTATGTCGTGAAGTGCCATTTGCGCTCTCTCCAACAGTAGTGGCTGAAGGAAAAGGTCTGCACATGTGTAGGATGTGATTGAGAGTTCGGGTGTTGTTATTATCTCAACTCCCTGCTTTGCAGCCTCTTGCATGAGTGCAATTATCTGATCGGCGTTGTGCTCGCTATTTGCCACTTTGGTGCGAGGAACACCTGCTGCTACTCTAACTATTTTGTGTCTATCCATCTCTAAAATCCTGATTGAGTTCTGTGCTAGTTTTTATATGTGCACAGATGTATTAATTAAACAAATTTCGATATTTTTTTTCAGAATGTCAAACTTTGCCCCATAAATAATGGCAGAGTGGGAGATCTAAAGAGTATTTTAGACGGAAAAATGAGTAGCTTCATAAAAAAAATTATATATTTGTAATATGCATTACTATATAGTATAAAAAAGCGAACGGATAACATTTAAAACATATAACTATGACAATTAACGAGTATCAGGAGCATGCGCTCAGCACGGCTATCTACCCAGAGCAGAGCCGAATTATCTACCCAACACTAGGCCTAACGGGCGAGGCAGGTGAGGTTTCAGACAAGGTGAAGAAGATCTTGCGCGATAATTCGCAGGAGTTCACTCCCGAAAAAAAGGAGGAGATCGCCAAGGAGTTGGGCGATGTTTTGTGGTATTGTGCAACACTTGCTCGCGATCTGGGCTATGATCTGGACACTGTGGCGCAGATGAATGTCGATAAACTACGCTCCCGCATGGAGCGTAACAAGATTAAAGGTGAGGGTGATAATCGTTAAAAAATAGATAGAATGGAGAACAACAACAAACCAGCATCTCTGCCAGAGAATGCGTATAGAGAGCTAAATCCAGGCGAGGAGTACAAGCCAATCATGCCTGCCGACTCAAAACCTAAGGAGGTGACACCATACTCCGTGACGATGGGTATAGTGATGGCGATTATCTTCTCAGCCGCTGCTGCATACCTAGGTCTGCGTGTGGGGCAGGTCTTCGAGGCGGCGATTCCGATTGCGATCATCGCAGCGGGAATGGGAAGCCTACTCGGTAAGAAGAATATGTTGGGACAGAACGTCATCATCCAATCCATTGGTGCTAGTTCTGGTGTGATTGTCGCAGGTGCGATCTTTACACTCCCTGCACTCTATATTTTGGGTCTCGAAGCGTCGTTCTACCAAGTTTTCCTCTCGTCATTGTTGGGAGGTCTGCTCGGAATCGTGCTAATCGTGCCGTTTAGAAAGTACTTCGTGAAGGATATGCACGGAAAGTACCCATTCCCAGAGGCTACGGCAACAACTGAGGTGCTAGTCTCAGGCGAAAAGGGTGGCGATCAAGCAAAGCTACTCGCAATTTCGGGACTCATTGGTGGTCTCTATGACTTTGTGGTGGGGACTTTTGGTGTGTGGTCCGACATGATCTCAACACGCATGAGCGAGTGGGGTGCAATGTGTGCCGATAAATTCAAGGTTGTATTTGGGCTCAATACAAGCGCTGCGGTGCTAGGTTTAGGCTATATCATAGGTCTTAAATATTCGCTAATCATCACAGCGGGATCTGCCCTTGTGTGGTTTGTCATTGTCCCAGTCATAGGCGAAGCCTCGCCAGCTGCAGCAGGACTATCGCCTGAGGAGATCTTCGCAGCGTATGGTCGTCCGCTAGGTATTGGAGGTATCGCCATGGCAGGACTAATTGGTATCGTTCGTCAGGGTGGTATTATTCGTCAGGCTGTTGGACTTGCGATCTCGGAGCTCAAAGGTGGCTCAAAGAGCGAAGGTGGGGAGCCACGAACTCAGAAAGATATCAAGATGAAGACGATCCTAACGGTGCTGATCGCAACTCTTACTGCAGTGTTCGTATTCTTCCATTTTGGTTTGTTGGACGGTTGGATTCAGTCGCTCACAGCTCTGGTTGTGGTCTTTGTGATTTCGTTCCTGTTCACTACTGTGGCGGCAAATGCAATCGCTATTGTGGGAACAAACCCTGTGTCGGGAATGACGCTCATGACGCTGATTCTCAGCTCGCTGATCTTGGTGTCGGTAGGTTTGAGTGGTGCTGAGGGCATGACCGCAGCGCTTATTATCGGTGGAGTTGTCTGCACGGCGCTAGCGATGGCAGGTGGTTTTATCACCGACTTGAAGATCGGTTACTGGATCGGAACAACGCCTAAGCACCAAGAGGCGTGGAAGTTCCTAGGGACATTCGTCTCAGCGGCAACGGCTGGTGGTGTGATCATAATCTTGAATAAGACCTTCGGTTTCACGGATGGTACTCTCGCTGCACCACAAGCTAACGCTATGGCGGCGGTTATCAAACCTCTGATGATGGGGGGTGATACACCATGGATTCTCTACTTCTGTGGTGCTGCATTGGCCCTAGTGCTTACGTTTATAGGTGTGCCAGCCCTAGCTTTTGCTTTGGGTATGTTCATCCCGATGGAGCTCAACGCGCCGCTTGTGGTGGGGGGTCTTATAGCGTGGTTTGTGTCGGGTCGCTCTAAGGATTTGGCGCTCAATAAAGCACGTGCCGACAGGGGAACGCTCATCGCATCGGGTTTCATCGCTGGAGGTGCACTGATGGGTGTTGTGAGTGCAATCCTACGCTTTGCAGATGTTGATTGGCACCTGAGCGAGTGGGCAGCCTCTAAGGGCTCTGAGGTCCTTTCGCTAGTTATGTATATCGCAATAATTGTCTACTTTGGATGGCACACAATGGGTGCTAAAAAGGAGGAGTAAAAAATAATGATTATGACACTAAAAGATAGATTTTTAAAGTATGTGAGCTACGACACACAGAGTTGTGAGTCGAGCGAGAGCTACCCATCGACAGATAAGCAGCTTGTACTCCTACGCGATCTTGCGGAGGAGATGCGTGCGCTAGGTTTGGAGGATGTTTCGACCGACAAGTATGGCTACACGATGGGAACAATCCCTGCAACAAAGGGATTTGAGGGGGCACCAACGATCGGTTTTGTGGCTCACGTTGACACTTCGCCAGATATGAGTGGAGCAAACGTGCGTGCGAGAGTTTTGGAGAACTACCAAGGGGGCGATATTGAGCTGGGTAATGGAGTCACGATGCGTGTTGCCGATTTCCCTGAGCTATCACAATTTATTGGACATACACTAATTCACACCGATGGAACAACCCTTCTTGGGGCTGATGACAAGGCTGGTATTGCGGAGATTATGACCGCAGCACAGCACCTTATGGCGCACCCTGAGATTGAGCACGGGCCTATACGCATAGGTTTCACACCCGATGAGGAGATTGGACGTGGTGTTGACTTCTTCGATGTGAAGGCGTTCGGAGCAGACTTCGCCTATACGATGGATGGTAGCTTCGAGGGCGAGTTAGAGTATGAGAACTTCAACGCTGCGAGTGCAAAGATCGATATTCAGGGGCGCAACGTTCACCCAGGCTATGCAAAAGATAAGATGATAAACGCTATTGAGGTTGGCTGTGCGCTTCAGGCGCTTCTGCCACCTGTTGAGCGACCAGAGCACACGGTTGGCTACGAGGGGTTCTATCACTGTGTGGGCTTTAATGGCACGGTGGAGAATGCGACTCTTAACTATATCATTCGTGATCACGATGCTGATCTCTTCGAGAAGCGCAAGGTGACGATGTGGAGCTGCGTTGATATGCTCAATAAGCGCTTTGGCGAAGGGGTTTTGACCCTCACGCTAAAGGATCAGTACTTCAACATGCGCAAGATGGTGGAGCCACACCCACAGCTCATAGAGAAGGCGAAGCTAGCGATGGAGCAGGCAGGCGTAGTGCCGATCATCAAGCCAATTCGCGGAGGAACAGATGGATCGAGACTCTCGTTTATGGGTCTGCCATGCCCGAATATCTTTACGGGGGGAATGAATTTCCACGGACGATTCGAGTACTGCTCTCTGGACACAATGAATAAGGCGGTGCAGGTGATTGTGAACCTCGCTCAACTATGGGCAAAATAGGGCGAGTTTATGAGTATGATCATCACTACAACTAATACGATAGAGACCCACGAGGTGAGTCGCTATCTAGGTATTGTCTCCTCCCAGGTGATTGTGGGGACGAGCATCAAGAGAGACTTCATAGCTTTCTTTTCGGACATCACTGGTAAGCGATCTCCTGCCTATGAGAGTGTGATGAAGGGTGCCAAGTATGAGGCTATGGGCGAGATGAAGAGTCAGGCACAAGCCATGGGTGCAAACGCAATTTTGGGTGTTCACCTGAGTTTCGACTCCGTTGGTGAGGGGAACATGATGATGGTGACCGCAACGGGAACAGCCGTAGTTGTAGAGTAGTCGATTCCGCTAAAATGTTGAGCTATCTTTCAGGTGAATTTTGCCTGATAGGTAGCTCTTTTTTTTGTTAACACACTTCAGAGTTATTAACAAAATTGTTGATAACTCTGTTGAAAAGGGTGTTTATAACGCTGTTTATTGTTTTGTGAGCCCCAAAGTTATTAACAAAATTGTTAATAAGTCGGTTGATAACCCTGTTGATAATAGTAGCATAAAAAAATATGCACCCCGATTTCAGGGTGCATATTTAGTGTTAAGATATTGAATGTCAAGCAACCGAACATTCGATGCCAAGGTTTTCAACAAGTTTTGATATCTGTTCAAGCTCTTGTCTATTAACTTTCACTAGCGTTGGACATGGACTTTGTCTGTCGAGCGAGTAAATCATCACCTTTTTTGGTGCAATCTTCGCCACTAGCTCTAGCCACGCTTCTATCTCCTGAGGCGTTGTATTATCGACAATATTACCGTTGTACTCCCCACGCAGGAACATAGTTTGAAGTATCATCTCCCCCTCGAACTGCTGCATCTGCTCCACAACCTTTTCAACCGAGTAACTAGGCGATGATGGTATATTCATAGCCTTGACCGTTGAGTCAAATGCGGAGTCTAGTTTGAGGATATTGTTATCAACTCTGCGTAGCGCCTTAACAACGCTCTCACGTCCGAGCATGGTTGCGTTGCTGAGCACCGATATCTTCGCCGTTGGGCATATCGAGTCACGAAGCTTGATCGTATCGTCGATTATGCTGCTGAACTCAGGGTGCATCGTTGGCTCTCCGTTGCCAGCAAAGGTGATGACATCGAGCTTCGTTCCCTCATCAGAGAGACGGCGAAGCGTCTGTTCGAGCATAGATCGTACATCCTCACGAGAGTTAAACCTCTTTGTCCCCTGGTTGTCGGCATTCCAGCCACATTCACAGTAGATGCAGTCGAAGTTGCACAACTTCGAGTTCGTAGGCAGAAGGTTAACCCCCAGCGAAACACCAAGTCGTCTAGAGATGATAGGTCCAAAAATTACGTCGCTAAAGAGAGTTGACATCGGTTAAATATTACGCTTTGTTATCCAATTTGCACTGCCACTTCCACACCGAAGCCAGAGTCTCGTCCAGAGTGCGTGTTGCGCTCCATCCCAGCTCATTGTTGGCGTAGCTAGGGTCAGCCCATATAGCCATGATATCGCCCTCTCTGCGAGGTACTATCTTGTAGTTCACCTTTATGTCGTTGACCTGCTCGAAGCGCTTAACAAGCTCTAGAACCGACACTCCGTTTCCAGTACCTACGTTGAAGACTTCGTACTTAGCCTTGTTCTTATCCTCAACCATGCGAGTGATAGCCACAACGTGTGCATAGGCTAGGTCGTTCACATCGATGTAGTCACGAATGCACGATCCATCAGGAGTATCGTAGTCGTCACCAAACACGCTTAGGCACTCTCTAATGCCCGATGCCGTTTGAGTTACGAATGGTACAAGGTTCTGAGGCACTCCACGTGGAAGCTCCCCGATTAGAGCTGTTGGGTGAGCACCAATAGGGTTGAAGTAGCGAAGGGCAATACCCTTTAGCGATGCCTCGACATTCACAGCGTCACGCAAAATATCTTCGCTCATCTGCTTTGTGTTGCCATAAGGCGATGTCGCTGGTTTGCGAGGTGTCTGCTCCGTTACGGGCTGCACGTCTGGCTCGCCATATACCGTACATGACGATGAGAATACGATGTTCGAGCGACCGAACTCCTTCATTAGATCAATAGCATTGATCAGCGACATGAGGTTGTTGCGGTAGTACAACATTGGTTTTTGTACAGATTCTCCCACAGCTTTTGACGCTGCAAAGTGAATCAGTGAGTCAAACTCATGCTCCTCGAATACACGACGGAACGCCTCCTTGTCACAGCAATCGACCTCGATGAACGGCACGTCGATGCCCGTGATCTCACGCACGCCATCGACAGCTGCGATCTCCGAATTTGATAGATTGTCGGCTATAACAACGTTATAACCCGCTTTGATTAGCTCAACGGCAGTATGAGAACCAATATATCCTGCTCCTCCAGCCACAAGTACAGTTTTTTGTTTCATTATTCTAGAATGGTTTTGTTTACGACAAATATAGTAAAAATTAGATAGATTGATCTTTTGACAAAGAAATATTTTAATCTATTTTTTATAGTTCTATGTATTGCATATATGATATATTATCTATACATTTGTGATAAACAAAACATATAATCTAAACTATGGATATACTACGTGTTGAGGGTGTCACAAAGCAATATGCCAACCACAAGGCGCTCGACGATGTCTCTCTATCGATTCCGCAGGGTGCTGTGTATGGTCTACTAGGGCCTAATGGTGCGGGTAAGAGTACTCTAATCAGGATAATTAATCGAATTACAGCTCCCGATTCGGGGAGTGTGTATTTTGGCGACCATGAGATCGCTCCAAGTGATATATACAATATTGGATACCTCCCCGAGGAGAGGGGGCTATACAAGAAGATGAAGGTCGGCGAGCAGGCGATATTCTTCGCTCGACTTAAAGGACTCTCAAAGCACGATGCGACAGTGCAACTAAAGCTTTGGTTCGAGAAGTTTGGCATCGAGCAGTGGTGGAATAAGAAGGTCGAGGAGCTATCTAAAGGAATGGCGCAGAAGGTGCAGTTCATTATCACGGTGCTACACAAGCCATCTTTGTTGATCTTCGATGAGCCATTTTCGGGCTTCGACCCTATCAACGCAAATATGCTCAAAGATGAGATCCTTGCCCTGAAAAATGAGGGGGCAACGGTGATATTTTCAACTCACAATATGTCGTCGGTGGAGCAAATCTGCGACCACATAACGCTGATTAATAAGTCGAAGAATATCCTCTCGGGTCGAGTAGATGATATTCGCCATAGCTATGGAGCCAACACTTTTGAGCTTAGTTACAAGGGTAGTAAAGAGTTGCTAATCGAGTCTCTAGGTGAGAGGTGTGATATTTTGGAGAGTGGAGAGTCTGTCTACAATACGCTGAAAATTCACGTCAAAGATGATGTTCGTGACGCAATTGCTGTGGCGAATCAAGCGGTTGAGCTACGATCTTTCAAGGAGCTAATTCCATCGATGGACGATATCTTTATCAGAGCTGTAAACGGAACTTTATAGGGTACTTTAAACAAAGAAATTAGATGAGATCAAATTTAGGTATAATTATAGGTAGAGAGTTCTATGAGCGAGTGCGCAAAAAATCGTTCATAATTTCAACGATTCTCATGCCACTGCTAATGGTTGCGATAATGACAGTCCCAGCTGTGTTGATGATATTGACAGATGGTAATGACACAAAATCGGTGGTGGTGATCGATAATAGTGGCGTGGTTGGCTCAAAGCTTCGCATTGATGAGGCTTTGGTCTTTATCCCGACGGATCTGGAGCTGTCGCAGGCACGTGACTCTATGATGAACCACTTCGGAATCCTGGTCATTGGCGAGAATATTGTCGATGAACCGACCAATATGCAGCTCCATCTCAGTGGTAGCTCTTCGATGAGTGTAGAGTCTAGGATCGAGAATCGAGTGACGGATGTTATCCGTGAGATTCGCCTAGCTCGTTACGAAGCAAA
>CAYJIY010000011.1:12077-49739 GCA_964370415.1 uncultured Alistipes sp. | reverse complement strand
TGCTCGGTGCGTCCGTTTGAGTTGATGGCAGGTAAGATTATTGGTGTCGCTTCGGTTGCCGTTACACAGCTACTCATTTGGGGCGTGTTCATCTCAGGGGTTGGAACGCTAGCTATGATGTTCCTGCTCCCTTCAAATATTGCGGAGGCGATCACTGCAGTGCAGAGCGGTGCTGTAAATATACCTGCTGCAGGGATGGATACAGAGCTGCTGGGCATTATGTCTGTTGTTACAGATTCGAGCTTCCTACTGAAGATCTTCGGCTTTATGATCGTCTTTGTTATTGGTGGATTCCTGCTCTACGCCTCAATGTTTGCGGCGGTGGGATCGAGCGTAGACAACATTCAGGACACGCAGAACCTTCAGCAGATAGTTCTCATGCCGATCATCTTGAGTATGGTTGCGATGTTTGTAGTGTTCCAAGAGCCTAATTCAACTGTGGCGGTGGTGCTCTCGATCATTCCATTCACCTCGCCAGTGGTGATGATGGCTCGTATTCCATTTGGAATCCCTACGTGGGAGATCATCACCTCGATCACGGTGCTCTACGCAAGTGTGGTGTCGATGATGTGGCTTTCGGGTAAGATATTCCGTGTTGGAGTCTTCATGTATGGTAAGAAACCAACGATCAAGGAGCTCTATCGATGGATAAAATATAAGTACTAAGACAAGCTCGATTTACATTGAACAAAAAAAGCGCAAACCCTAAAAGTTTGCGCTTTTTTATCTCGTTATCTAAGACTATTGCTTGATGTTCTTGTTCTCAAGGTTGTAGCCATACTTCTTATCCGCTGCTTTTAGTGCAAAGCTCACGATTAGAGCTGTCACGGCGATTCCCGTAAAGATGAGCATCGGTAGAGTGTAGCTGTACTCCACAGGCTCGCCAGGGGCAGAGACAATGCAGAATTCGTGTAGCACGGTTCCGATAAGTAGTGGAATAGCAAATAGCCCGATGTTCTGAATAAAGAAGATGAGAGCGTATGCCGTTCCTAGCTGTCTCGCTGGGAAGATCTTTGCAACCGATGGCCACATAGCCGATGGTACGAGCGAGAATGCCACCCCAAGTATAACCATGAGGATGATCGCTACCACCCAGTTATCGATCATTGGCAGTGCGTATATAGCGTGTACGACGATCAATAGCCCCGAACCCAGCATCATGATAGAGGCTGCACGCCCCACCTTGTCGATATAGTAACCGAAGATTGGAGTTAGGATAAGCGCCCCTAGTGCAGGTGATCCAGCGATGAATCCCGCAAGGTTTTCGCTCACGCCATACTTCTGTATCATGAATGTTGTTGCGAACTTTTGGAATGGGAAGATACACGAGTAGAAGAGCACACAAAGGATTGCGATGAGCCAAAATCCAGGGTTCTTCAATACGCTGACAACATCGCTAAACGAGAAGTTCTCCTCGTCGCTTGTCTGAACCTCAGAGTTGATCTGCTTGTCGAGCTTCTTGTCCCACATCGAGAAGACGATGAACGCCACAAGACCAACAACCAACAGGCAAAGACCAATGAGAACAGGAGTTGATAGCTGCATAGAGCGAGCGATTGGAAGGGCGAATGCGTATGCCGCCTGAGAACCAATACGTGCAAGGGCAACTTGAAGACCCATTGCTGTCGCCATCTCTTTGCCGTTGAACCACTTAGCGATCGCCTTAGTGACTGTTATACCTGCAACCTCGGCACCCACTCCAAAGATAGCGTAACCAAGGGATGCGATCCCCACGCTGCTCTTATATCCAAATAGCATGCCCGTACTCTCGGCAAGCTCCGTGATACCGTAGTACTGAATAGCAGTACCAACGACCATCAATCCTGCGGCTAGGATACCTGTGAATCTGATACCAAACTTATCGAGGATCAAACCACCCCAGATAAGCATTAGGCAGAGTACGTTAAGGATGCTATATGCACCAGTGAAGAATCCAAACTCCGAACCCGTCCATCCGATGTTCTCGTGGAGCATGCCCTGCAGTGGAGCCATAATGTCATTCACGAAGTACGCCGCCATCATCGTGAAGGCAACCACCCCGAGAGCACCCCAGCGCATTAGGGGCGAATCGTTAAGTTTTTTTAGAGATTTTTCCATTCTATTTTTTTGTGTGTTATTGTCTGTTGGTATAGTTTTTCAGAATTGTATAGGCTCTATCTATGCCCAACTCTCCTGCTTTCGATATGTCGAGAACCCCTTTGTTCGTATCCTTTAGAAGGATCTGAACAACCCCACGATTGTAGTACGCCTCCGCAAAGTGAGGGTTTAGCTCTATTGCTCTTGAGAAGTCTTCGAACGCTTCGGGTAGCTTGCCTGAGCGTGCTAGCAGGTTGCCCCTATTATAATAGGTATGTGCTAGCTCTGGGAATAGTTTTATCGATTTATTTAGATCGGCAATAGCCTCATCATAGCTGTAAGTCTGTATTCCGCTACTCTTCAGCCTATTGGCTGGGTCAGAATCGATCGTGATTCTCTGGTATGAGTTGTCGATCGATGAGATGAAGTCGATCATCTCGGCACGAGTAGTGGATCTATTAAGGTATAGGAACGGGTTTGTCGGGTTGAGTGCAATTGCCGAAGTGAACGTGTTGACAGCGTTGGTGTACTGCTTTATTAGCGACTCGGCAATTCCCATCTCGAAGAGCGTAATCCAGTCATCATCCTTAGCCTTTAGCTCTGCAGCAAACTCCTCCTCGAGCAGTAACAGAGAGTCGGGCGTAAGGTTCGTGGGTGTGTTGCTCAGCTCTAGGTATGAGTTATTTACTTGTGCCTTAAAATCCTCAACTCTGCGCAAACTGTAGCTCTCGTGCTGAATTGTTGTGTCGGCACGCTCGAATGAGAACTTAAATAGTGGAAGTAGCGCAAGTTCATTGTCAGCTCCAGCCTCCGTTGAGCCTGCTGTTGTCGCTGAGTTCGAGAACTTTGTGTCGAACGATAGTAGGCGATCGAACTGATATGTTGTGTCGGAGTAGATCGAGTAGGTGCTGTCGCTCAGACGTGAGCGATAGTTTGCCAACTTCTTTTCAGCTGTGTTCTTGTCGCTACGTGCACCCTGAGGATTGTTGAGGAGTTGTCTCACGCCGCTTCGACCTAGGTATGCATTGGCAAAATCGGGGTAGAGCTCAATAGCCTTAGAGTAGTTCTGCTCGGCAGCCTGCATATCTCCCAGACGTGCGAGAAGTTGTGCTCTGTTGTAGTAGACAAGGACATTGTTAGGCGAGTAGGTCGCCACCATGTTGTAATCCTCCAACGCCCTGTTGTAATCCCCGATCTGAGAGCGTACAATAGCACGGTTGAAGTAGGTGAGCGAGTTTGTAGAGTCGATCTCAATCACCTGATCAAAATCTTTGAGCGATAGAGTCGGGCGGTTTGTGCGGTTATACACCAACGCTCTGTTGAAGTACGAGGCGAGGTGCGCCGTGTCGTACTTTATCGCCATATTGAAGTCCGATTCGGCATCCTTCAGCTTATCTTGCTGCATATACAGAGTACCTCGACGGTTATAACCATCGGGGTTCTCTCTGTTGGTGCGAATTGCAGTGTTGAAGTTGTTGTATGCGCTGATCGTATCCTTGAGGTGTAGGTAGCTGAGCCCTCGGTTGATGTAGGCATCAACCACCTTGCCCTCTTGCTTGATGAACATATCAAAGTCGTCGATCGCAAGCTGGAATTGTTGGTTCAGCAGGCGAGTCACACCACGACTATAGTAGGCATTCGGGATGTCGGGACGCAGTGATATTGCCTCCTCAAAATCCTTTAGTGCATCGTCATAATTACCCAACCTAGAGCGTGTTATGGCACGATAGGTAAATGCGTTAGTGAAGACAGGATTCTTCTCAATGGCGATTGTGAAGTCAGCATCGGCACCAACCAAATCATTTAGGTTGTACTTGGCAATTCCACGCAAGAAGTAGCCCTCGTGGGCATCTTCATCGAAGCGAAGTAGAATGTTCAGTGTGCGGATAGCTTCACGATAGTCGCTATTCATCATGCTGTTGCGCCCCATCCAATAGAAGTACTCCTTATTGTATTGAGCTTTGCACTGGCTCGCCCCACAGATCAGAGCCACGAGCATGAGAGAGAAAAATATGACCTTTTTGCGCATAATTTAGTTATAAGATTTTACGTTCATAATAAACGTAAAAATCGATGCAATATTGTATATATACCTATTCGTCGTAGCCAAAGCGACGCAGCTGACGCTCGCTATTGCGCCAATCGTCGTTAACTTTGACGTGAAGTTGCAGGAATACCTTCTTGTCGAGGAACGCCTCCATATCCTCTCTTGCCATAGTGCCCACACGCTTTAGCTTCTCGCCCTTGTGACCGATGATAATCCCCTTCTGAGAGTCTCTCGACACGTAGATCACAGCGCCAATTCTATCAATTGTTGGCTCCTCGCTGTACGATTCGATTGCGATCTCACAGCTATATGGTATCTCCTTATCGTAGATCTTAAGGATCTTCTCACGAATGATTTCCGATGCAAAAAAGCGTAGAGTTTTATCCGTTAGAGTATCTTTTGGGTAGAATGCTGGCCCCTCAGGCAGGTGCTCCATGATTGAGCTGAAAACTCCCTCAACATTGAACTTCTCCTTTGCCGATACAGGTATGATCTTCGCCTTTGGGATAGCGGCGCTCCACTTCTCGAATAGAGCCTCGAGAGTCTCCTGATCTACAAGGTCGATCTTATTGATGACAACAATCGTTGGTATGTCGCTACGGTTGATACGCTCCACGATGTTCGCCGCACGAGCCGTGTCCTTCTCCACTGTGTCGGTCACATAGACCATCACATCAGCATCTGATACCGCCCCCTCCACAAATCGCATCATCGACTCTTGGAGCTTGTAGTTTGGCTTTAGGATACCAGGAGTGTCCGAGTAGACGATCTGAAAATCGTCGCCACTGACGATACCCATGATTCTGTGACGTGTAGTCTGCGCCTTCGATGTGATGATCGAGAGCTTTTCGCCAACAAGGGCGTTCATTAGTGTCGATTTTCCGACGTTTGGGTTGCCCACAATGTTGACAAAGCCCGATCTATGTACTTTTTCCATTCTCTTTGTTTTTTATCGTCTGAATCCAGGCATCTTAGGCATGCGCATGTTGCCTCCAGCTACAGTTTTCATCATCTTGCGAGTCTGCTCAAACTGCTTGAGCAGCTTGTTCACATCGGCAACAGTGTTACCGCTACCTTTGGCAATACGCTCACGTCTGCGTGCGTTGATGATCTCAGGCTTCTCTCTCTCGGCAGGAGTCATTGAGCCGATGATCGCCTCCGTCTGCTTGAATGCGTCGTCTGGGATATCAACTCCCTTGAGGGCTTTGCCCATACCTGGGATCATCGAGGCTAGATCTTTGAGGTTACCCATCTTTTTGATCTGCTGGATCTGTTGTAGGAAGTCGTTGAAGTTGAATTGATCCTTCACGAGCTTCTTCTTTAGGCGGCGTGCCTCCTCCTCGTCGAACTGCTCCTGAGCACGCTCTACGAGTGATACAACGTCACCCATTCCGAGGATACGGTCAGCCATACGCTCAGGGTGGAACACCTGCAGAGCGTCCATCTTCTCGCCACTAGAGATGAACTTTAGTGGCTTGTTTACTACCGAGCGGATAGAGATTGCAGCACCACCACGAGTGTCACCATCCAACTTAGTGAGGACAACGCCATCGAAATCTAGGCGGTCGTTGAACTCCTTAGCGGTGTTCACAGCATCTTGTCCCGTCATCGAGTCCACAACGAATAGCGTCTCAGATGGGTTCACAGCCTGTTTGAGAGCTGTGATCTCGATCATCATCGCCTCATCAACAGCAAGACGACCCGCCGTATCGACAATGACAAGGTTGTAGCCGTTCTGCTTAGCGTGTGAGATTGCATTTTGAGCGATCTGCACAGGGTTCATATTCCCCTCCTCGTTGTAGACCGTTACGCCGATCTGCTCACCGAGGACCTTTAGCTGGTTGATCGCCGCAGGACGGTACACGTCACCCGCAACGAGCAGAACCTTGCGATTCTTCTTCTCCTTGAGCATCGAAGCGAGCTTTCCTGAGAAGGTTGTCTTACCCGAACCCTGCAAACCAGCGATGAGGATCACAGCAGGAGTACCCTCGATATTGATCTCCGTAGCGGTTCCACCCATAAGTGCAGCGAGTTCGTCACGCACAATTTTGGTCATCATCTGACCTGGCTTCACCGAGTTTAGAACATCCTGTCCAATAGCCTTCTGCTTCACCTCATCTGTGAAGCTCTTGGCAACCTTATAGTTTACGTCGGCATCGATCAGCGCACGGCGAATCTCCTTAAGAGTCTCTGCAACGTTGATCTCCGAGATGCGTCCCTCTCCCTTGAGGATCTTAAACGATCGTTCGAGTTTATCTGATAAATTTTCAAACATATATATTGTAATTTTTAATTAGTCTTAAATAAATTTGTAGTCGCCAATACTCCTAAACCCAAGCAGTAGCTCCTTTGTCTTTAGGCGCTTCTTGCCTGCTATTTGAAGGTCGTGGATATGGATCAATCCATCGGCGCATGCAACGCTGATCTGCGATCGGTCGTCGCTGATAATCTCGCCAAGAGACTTGTTGTGCTCACACGGCTCGAACGTTGCGCAGAAGACCTTCACCGCTAGAGGCTCGCCCCCTTGAGCTATAATCTGAGACCAAGCAGCAGGGTAGGGCGATAATCCACGCGTGAAGTTGACGATCTGCTGCCCCTTTTGCGACCAATCAATGCGACAGTCATCCTTGAAGATCTTTGGTGCAGGCTTTAGGGTCGACTCATCAATATGCATCTGCTCTATTGGCTCGATGTCGCCAGCGGCTATCTTGTCAACGGTCTGAGTTACTAGCCCAGAGCCCATTGTCATCAATCTCTCGTAGAGTGTCCCCACGTTGTCCTGCTCCGTGATTGGAGTTGTGAACTGCCCGATGATCGCCCCTTTGTCGATCTCGTGGTTTAGAAGGAATGTCGTTGCACCGCTCTGAGTCTCACCATTTATGATAGCCCAGTTGATAGGTGCAGCACCTCTATATTGAGGGAGAAGCGATGCGTGGAGATTAAACGTACCAAGGCGTGGCATAGCCCACACAACCTCGGGTAGCATTCTAAATGCAATGACGATCCCCAGATCGGGCTTTAGTGCCTCTAGTGCCTCGACAAACTCAGGTGCCTTCAACTTTTCGGGTTGAAGAACTGGCAGCCCAAGCTCCAGTGCCGCTAGCTTAACATCGCTCTGGTGTATCTTTTGTCCTCGTCCTGCTGGTTTGTCGGGGGTTGTTACCACACCCACAACATTGTATCCCCCCTCGACTAGTGCCCTCAGTGAGGGAACTGCAAATTCGGGGGTGCCCATAAAGACTATGCGTATCTGCTTAGAGTCCATCTTTGTATTACTTTTTTACGATGCCTAGTTTGTGCTCCATGCGCTCCTCCTTTGTTCTGAGGTAGCGTAGGTTGTGAGGATTTGGAGTGATGATGATCGGCACGATCTCATCGATGTGTAGGCTATAGCCCTCTAATCCCACACGCTTTGTTGGGTTATTGGTCATTAGGCGCATGTTCTGGATACCCATCTCACGCAGGATGCTAGCTCCCACGCCGTAGTCACGCTCATCGGGGTTGAAGCCCAGGTGTACGTTCGCCTCCACAGTGTCGAGCCCCTCCTCTTGTAGTTTGTAGGCGTGAATCTTGTTGAACAGACCAATACCTCGTCCCTCTTGCATTAGGTAGACAACGGCACCCTTGCCCTCTTTGTCGATCATCTCCATAGCGGTGTGGAGCTGATCCCCACAATCACAACGGCACGACCCTAGAATATCGCCCGTAGCACACGAAGAGTGTACACGAACCAAAACAGACTCATCCTCTTTCCACTCACCCTTGTGGATAACCATGTGGTCAACGCCATTGCTCTTCTGCTTGAATACCGTGATCTTGAAATCACCCCACTGAGTTGGCATAAGCGCTGTCGATCCTCTCTCCACGATTGACTCCTCACGCAGACGATAGGCGATCAGATCGGCAATAGAGATGATCTTCATATCTAGTTTTTTCGATAGCTCCAGTAGCTCAGGTAGGCGTGCCATCGAGCCATCCTCGTTCATGATCTCGATCAGAACACCCACAGGCTCAAGCCCTGCCATGCGTGCTAGATCAACAGCCGCTTCGGTGTGACCTGGACGACGTAGAACGCCCTTCTCGCGTGCACGCAGAGGGTTGATGTGCCCTGGACGGCCGAGATCCGATGGTTTAGTATCGGGGTGTGCCAAGGCACGGATTGTTGCCGCACGGTCGTGGATCGAAACCCCCGTTGAGCAACCCTCGCCAAGGAGGTCTACCGTGATTGTGAATGGTGTTCCGAGCATCGAAGTGTTGTCGTCCTGCATCATTCCAAGTTCGAGCTCCTCGCATCGCTGCTCAGTGAGCGGAACGCAGAGAACACCACGCCCCTCTTTGAGCATGAAGTTTACGATCTCGGGAGTGATCATCTCGGCTGCCATCACAAAGTCGCCCTCATTCTCACGATCTTCGTCATCGACAACGATTATTACTTTGCCATTGCGAATATCCTCAATAGCCTCGTCTATACTGTTTAAAACGCTGTTTTTCATATATCTAATTATTTACTTTTTTTTCTGATAAATTTAAGCTTTGAGCTAAGGCGGCCCACAAGGGTCACTGTGCGCTCTATGATGGTGTAGCGCATCAGGCGTTCAGATATGATCTTGAACTTCGCACGATACCAATCCGTGTCTAGGAGCGAGCTGTCGTTGGTCGCCTTGACTGTGAGATACGCCGCAATGGGTGCGAGTATCGCCGAGGAGAACCACATAGCGTAGATCGCCTCCCATGTCCCCTCCTTTGCGAGTTTGGTTGTGGTGATGCTTATGATGTAGTAGAAGATGAAGAACGTCACCGAGATAACGATCGGAAGTCCAAATCCCCCCTTGCGGATGATTGCACCCAGTGGCGCACCAATGAGGAAGAAGATGATGATCGAGATCGGTAGCACAAGCTTGTTGTGCCACTCCACCTTGCTGTTGTATAGCTTTACGAGTGCATTCTTCGATTTCGATTCGTCGAATGCAAACATATTTCGTGAGTTTCTAGCCGCTGAGCGAGCGTTGTCCAGAAGTTTGTCCATCGCTCGTGTGTCGAGATTAGGCAGCGAATCGAGGATATTTACCCCCCTGAACCCTGTCTTGTCGACAACTAGGGAGTCGATAAGCTCCAGAACCTCCTTGTCTTGGATGAAGATATTATCTCGCAACAAAGGACCATAGGAGTCGGTTGTGGCGTTGCTAACGACGATCTCCATTGAGTCTATATCGGCCTGAAGGTCAACGATGTTCTTTGTTGTACTCTGGCTACTCCACATACTCTCATCGGAGCGAGTCATCGCAAATCCCGACATTGGGATCAGCAGATCCTGCTTCTCGAAGATGTGGTGGCGCAACGTGCTCTGACGATACCACAGACCACTACGGCGCTGCTCATAGGTCTCACCATTGTAGAGCGAGACAATGAGGTATTTCTTGCTGTCAGAGAGGTAGATATATCCCGAATCGGCGAGCGTAGTTGTCATGTCGCCATTGGTTTTGCGGTTGTCGTATATGAGGACATTGTGCAGGAGTTTAGTCTCCTTGTCCTGCTTCTCGACACGAATTTTCATGTTGTCGATCCCCGTGAAGAAGAGCCCATCCTTAAATTCGAGAGCCTTGTTCTGTCGGCTGATGTCGCTCAAGGTGCTGTATAGCTTGAGGTTGGCGTATGGAACGAGGTCGTTGATGATGAAGAAACTACCGATAGAGACAAACCCCGTGAGGATGATAAGCGGTTTCATGATCTGAAGCAGGGACATCCCCGCAGATTTCATCGCTAGAATCTCGTAGTTCTCGCCCAGATTTCCCATAGCCATGATAGCCGCCAGGAGCATCACCAGAGGAAGACCCATCGGAATCATGTTGATCATGGCGTAGCACATCACCTCGACAATGATGCCAAAGTCGAGTCCCTTGCCCACAAGATCCTCGATGTAGCGCCACACGAAGTTCATCATCAGTACGAACATTACGATGAAAAACGTCACTACCATAGGGCCAATATAGGCCTTTAGCACTAGTTTATGTATAGTCTTCATGAACTTGTTTTAAACCCACTTGCCACCATTTACAACAACCCTGCCTTGGGGTGCGAACACAAGATGGCGTTTGCATATCTTTTTAACACGCAAATGTACGAAAAAAAATCGGTTCTTGAGAGCCTTTGTTTCAGATTTTTTCTTATATCTCGTTTGGGTCGATATATCCCGCCGTGATAGCGAAGATCGTGAGGCCCGAAACAGAGCGAATGTTGAGCTTTTCGCAGATGTTGCGACGGTGAGAAATGACGGTCGTTGTACTGATGTGCAGAGAGTTTGCTATCTCTTTGTTTATCTGACCTTTGACGATGAGTTTTAGTACCTCTATCTCACGTGTTGATAGCTGTGCGAGGCTCTGTTTTCCGCCGTGTTGTTTCGTGTGTTGATCGCCGTGAGCACGGTGGTGTAGGCGCATGAGGTCGCGGACAATCTCCTGCTCTGTTCCCATGATGTTGATCTGGAAAATTTGTCCAAATTCACGCTGATGGTTTCCATCGGTGAGGATGATTGTTTTTGCCCTCTGTGAGTTGAAGAATGGGGCGTTAGCGATGTAGCTCTGTGCCGTGACAAAGTAGTGCGAAAATCGCTCTGGAGTGCTATCCGCAAAGGTTGGTTGATCCCCAAAAATTTCGATCTCAACCATCGGAACAATGCGCTCGATAATCGACTTTAACCCCAAGCCTATCAAGGTGTTGGGGGTGAGGATTGCGAACTGTATCTTTGGGTGCATCATGGCTCTATTCGTGGTGATAGGGTTCGTTGCTAAGGATCGTGAATGCTCGGTATATCTGCTCGGCGAATATGGCTCTTACGATCTGGTGTGAGAAGGTCATCTTCGAGAGCGAGATCTTGCTATTCGAGCGAGAGTAGACCTCCTCCGAAAAGCCATAGGGCCCCCCGATAATCATCACAAGGCGCTTGACGCCGCTGTTTAATCGCTTTTGGAGCCAAAATGCGAAGTCTACAGAGCGGTACTGCTCACCCCTCTCATCGAGCAGGACAACGTAGTCCGAGTCGTTGAGTTGCTTGAGTAGAAGCTCCCCCTCGGCGGTGCGCTGTTGCTTGACGCTGAGGTTCTTGGTGTTGCGAAGATCGGGTATGGTCGTGATCGAGAACTTGCAGTAATGGTTCACCCTCTTTAGGTAGAGTTCGGTGAGTGCCTGCACCTCCTTCGAGTCGGTTTTGCCGATGACGATTAGCTCAATGTTCATGGTTGTGCTCTATTTGTCGCTGTTCCACTCGCCCTGAGCTCCATCAAAGATCACAGGCTTGTCGCTTTCGAGCGATTTTAGGAACTCATACGCCTTGTACATATTGTAGCCGTTGCCAACGTCGCCACCTAGCGAAAATGCAACGACACAGGTGTGGTTGCGTGAGCGGAAATACATCGACTCAACACGCTCCAAGTACTCCGAAAGGAGTGCAGGATCGTTCGATGGAGTGCCACCTACGACTCTGCTGTCACCCTGTTGTGGTGCGTTGATATTTGCGCAATCGATGACGTAGAGCCCCAGCTGATCGCACAGCTCATAGAACCAAGATGGCTGTGGTGAGTCGAGCTTTATGAGCGATTTACCCTCAGATCTTAGCCCCTTGAGTTGGGTTGTGGTTGTTGCCTTATCCTTTGCTGCTGTATAGCTAGTTGGGGTGCTCTCGATGAGTTTGTCGAAGTTGTAGAACAGACCACCACGAAGCTCCACATCGCTAAAGCCAATCTTGAGCGGCATGTACTCCTTGTACGCCCCTTGGCGACGAGTGAAGATCATCACACGATAGAGATTTGGGCTGCTCTTTGAGTTGAATTGCCATTTATTGGCAAAAGTGCCCTCTATCACTGACGAGAATTTAACTGTATCGAGCGAGCGGCCATCTATTGTTGTGCTCTTGATGTTGTAGTCAAGTAACTTACCTTGTGGCGAATAGATGTCGAAGCCCACGTCGACAGTCTCAGGCTCGATGTATGCGTTGCGAGCGATGATGCTGATGTTGAGTATCCCCTTTTTGTTGGTAGGATCTGGCTCAAATGTGATGTCAAAATCGGCGATACTGCGCTTGTGTTGCATGTAGAAGTAGCTCCCCTCGAAGAGTGTTCTTTGTGGGTGCTGGGCGCTATTGTCGATTGATGGTGTGTCGCTTGGACGGAGCAAAACGGCTATGTTGTTGCTCTCTTGGCTCAGTGCTGGCGAGATGTAGAAGTCGGCAGGAGTCGTAGGATCCTCGACATTGGCGATGATCTGGCCATTGACTACAAGGGTGTACGCCGAGCCTATATTTTCGAGGTGAATGTACGCCATGCCATCACTCCACGCATAGGGGAATGTAATGTCTTGGGCGAATAGCTTTTGATCCCCCTCAGATGCAATAACTGATGGTGAGTAGAGCCTGTAAGCGTCCTTCTCGGTGTGCTTGCGAGCGTCGGCATCCTTTCTCACGTTATACGGTGCAACTTGTGTGCGATATACTTTAGAGACTTTGTTTTGCTCCATTTTGACCTGCCCTTCGGTCTGTGCTTGTACGAAAAATGTTGCGCAGAGGGCTATGACTGTGGTTAATACTACTCTCATTTCGATCTTAATCTTTGTTTGATTATTGGACAAAGGTACTTTTTTTTTGTCAGATCACAAATAAATAACTATCTTTGTGCATTATGAAATTATAGGTACAATAAATACTAATTTGTTGATAGTAATGAAAACGTTAAGAATCGCAGAAATTTTGAAGTCTACACAGACCGATGTAGACATTGTCGTGAAGGGTTGGGTACGCACAAAGCGTGGAAACAAGAATGTGGCATTCGTAGCTCTAAATGATGGTTCATGCGTAAATAATATACAGGTTGTAATCGACGTTGCAAAGTGCGACGAGCAGACCCTAAAACTCATCACAACGGGTGCTTGTATCCGTGTTGATGGTCGCCTTGTTGCATCGATGGGTGCAGGTCAAGGTGTTGAGGTGCAGGCCGATAAGATCGAGATCTATGGCACAGCAGACCCTGAGACATATCCGCTTCAGAAGAAGGGGCACACTCTCGAGTTCTTGCGTGATATTGCGCACCTTCGTCCTCGTACAAACACATTTGGTGCAGTGCTAAGAATCCGCCACGCAATGGCGTTCGCTATACACGAATACTTTAACAATAGAGGTTTCTACTACTTCCACACGCCGCTAATCACAGCGTCGGATTGTGAGGGTGGAGGCGCTATGTTCCACGTCTCGACTTTCGATCCTGAGAGCCCTGCACGTGGTGAGGATGGCAAGATCGACTTCTCGCAGGACTTCTTCGGTAAGCAGTGTAGCCTTACAGTGTCGGGACAGCTCGAGGGTGAGCTCGGAGCACTCGGATTGGGTCAGATCTACACTTTTGGACCAACATTCCGTGCCGAGAACTCTAACACGCCTCGTCACCTTTCGGAGTTCTGGATGATCGAGCCTGAGATGGCGTTCTATGAGCTGGAGGAGAATATGGATCTTGCGGAGGATTTCCTCAAGTACCTTATATCTTATGCGCTGAAGAACTGCGCCGAGGATCTAGAGTTCATGAACAAGATGTGGGATAAGGAGCTTTTGGAGCGCCTGAACTTTGTGGTTAACAACGACTTTAAGCGTCTGGACTACACTGAGGCTATCGAGATCCTGCTTGCATCGGGTCGCAAGTTTGAGTTCCCATGCACTTGGGGTTCAGACCTTCAGAGCGAGCACGAGCGCTACCTCGTTGAGGAGCACTTCAAGTGTCCTGTGATCCTGATCAACTACCCTAAGGAGATCAAGGCGTTCTACATGAAGCAGAACACAGATGGCAAGACAGTAAGAGCAATGGACGTATTGTTCCCAAAAATCGGCGAAATCATCGGTGGTTCGGAGCGAGAGTCAGATTATGGCAAGCTTACTGCACGTATCGAAGAGTTGGGTATGTCGACAGAGGAGCTATGGTGGTACCTCGACACAAGACGTTGGGGATCGGCGCCACACGCAGGATTTGGACTCGGTTTTGAGCGCTTGCTACTCTTCGTTACAGGTATGGCCAACATCCGTGACGTGATTCCATTCCCACGTTATCCAAAAAACGCAGAGTTTTAATCTCTGTACGTAATAAATAATACAACTAGCAAGGTAACTCCAGTTTGCGTTGCCGCAACCAAAACTGTGTGTTGCGCTGCGAGGACTATGAGGGCTTCCCTTGCTAGTTGTTTTTTTTGTAATATCGACTACTGCACAACTTAAAGATAGGGTTTTCTCTTTTGAATGAAGAGACCAATTGGCGTATAACAAACTAATTGGACAGACTATGGCATTAAATCAAAAACAATCACTAGCACTTCAGCAGAAGTTGTCTCCACAACAGATTCAGATGATAAAGTTGTTGGAGCTACCAACCATGCAGCTAGAGCAGCGAATAAAGCAGGAGATCGAGAACAATATTGTGCTTGAGGAGGATGAACGCACCCCCGAGGTGGACGAACCTGCTCAGCAGATCTCTGTGGAGGAGTATCTTCGAGATGACGAAACACCACTCTACAAGAGTCGTGTGAATAACTACTCGAAGGACGATAAACCTCGCCCAGTCTACCTTTCGGGTGGACGCTCTATGCATGACTATCTCATTGAGCAGCTAGGGTATAGAGAGCTCTCGGATCGAGATTTTCAGCTGTGCGACTACCTCATTGGTAGCATCGACGACGATGGCTACTTGCGTCGAGACCTAGAGTCAATATCTGATGATTTGGCATTTACGCTGGGGCTGGAGGTGAGTGTCGAGGAGTTGGAGCGAGTGCTCAAAATTATTCACCATCTCGAACCTTTGGGTGTTGGCGCACGTGATCTTCGTGAGTGTCTACTCCTGCAACTCAACCCTTTGCGTGATGAATCGGCATCCAAACGCCTAGCGTATAAGATCATAAACACCCACTTCGCAGAGTTTGCAAAGAAGCACTACGAGAAGCTCATAAGTCGCCTTCAGGTCTCTGAAGATGAGTTTCGAGCGGCAATATCCGAGATATTGCACCTCTCGCCCAAACCTGGATACCTATATAATGAAGGTGGTAGCGAGACTACGCCATATATAATCCCCGATTTTATCATCGACTATCAAGATGGCAAGTTCGACCTCTCGCTAAATTCGTATAACGTGCCCGATGTGAAGATCAATCGCCGTTATGTTGATATGATTCGCAGTATGGCTCCCAATGGCAATGTCAAGGAGTCGGATCGTGAGGCTGTGCAGTTTGTGAAGAGCAAGATCGACTCTGCAAAGTGGTTTATCTCGGCAATAAAACAGCGCCACGACACACTTATGCGAACTATGCAGGAGATTTTGGACTATCAAACCGACTACTTCCGTGATGGCGATATGAGTAAACTTCGTCCTATGGTGCTCAAAGACATTGCCGACAGAACGGGGCTCGATGTGTCGACAATTTCACGTGTTGTGAATAGTAAATATGCGCAGACACAGTTCGGAATAATCCTACTCAAATCGCTCTTCTCGGAGGCTATGCAGACTCAGAGCGGTGAGGAGGTTTCGAGCTATCAGATAAAAAATATTCTGCAAGAGTGTATAGATCAGGAGGATAAGCGTAGGCCTCTAACCGATGAGCACCTGATGGAGATTCTCAACGACAAGGGTTTCTGTATTGCACGTCGCACGGTGGCTAAGTATCGCGAGATGCTGGGGATTCCAGTTGCGAGACTAAGGAAAGAGATATAATCATACACAATATAATAAGTGGCGACACCCTATTTCGAGAGGATTTTGCATCAAGATATTGTGTGCTTACTTTTGCGATTAAGGAAAATTATTTGTAATATTGTATTGATTCTTATTACTCTGTATGGCGGTAGTTGCCACGCAGATATAGAACATGCTTTATAAAATAATCTCTTAATTGCATTGTATGAATTGTTCAAAGTATTATCTATTAATTGTGATATGTCTGTTCTTGATTAGCGGATGCACTGCATTAGGCGCAACGCAACAATCAAAAGATGCGGAGGTGCAGACTCTTGACTTAGAGCAGAGGGGAGCGCACTACTTTCTGAATACCCATATTAATGGAGTAGAAACGAGTATTATGCTAGAGTCAGGTGTGCCTGCATTGCTGTTAGATATGCGCTTTTATACAGAGAATAAGAGTGCACTGAATTGTGATTTTAAGCCTTTTGACGGAAAGATCAAACTTCTGAATCGTGTCCACGACATTGTATTAAAGTGTGATGCAACTCTGCAGATAGGTGATGTTCACTATCAAGGTCCCGTATTTATTCTTTCGGGGAACACACCTCCAGCGATACCAATTCAGTTCTTAAAGAGTCGGAAAGATGGTAGTTCTATTGTCAAAATTGATCTGACGGAGGGGGTTTTAGAGATTCTCAGTAGAGCATATTTGAGAGAGCATAATAAAAATTTACAGAGCTCTTACCCACTCCAATTTAACAAATTTGGAATGCCTGTGATACAATGTCGTATTGGTCTGTATTTGCAAGAGAAGGCGCTGAGCTTAGAAGATGATTTTATTTTAGATTACGGAAACGGCTCACATTTGTTTCTATTGAAAGGGAATCAGGCTGTTCGGAGTCTGATAGATGAGAACAGGCTTAAATTGTCGGAGGCAAAAAACAGAGCAGGCGAAGTGGTCGCAGAGGGGGTGTTGTTAGACTCTATGACCCTTATGGGGCGAGACTACAAGAGTGTGTCTGTTGGAATAACTGATAAATTGATCTTTGACGGCGAAGCGGGATTGATAGGTTTAAAATCGTTGCAAGAGTGCTTGATTTTTGATATTGATAACGATAGACTCTATATCCGAGAGTAGTTCATTTCTACCTTGCGGGGAGGAAAACGAAGACAAACTCCAAATCAGAAATTTTATACAATCTTATATCAATTAAGGGTGTCGCGATTTTACTCGTGACACCCTTTTTCGTTGTTGTATTTAGCCTCCAGCCCCCTAGCCCCTAGCAGGCCAGCGTACCCTCTAGTTCACTGTGCGTGGGTCGAGGTTTGCCATCGGAGATGTAGCCTCCATTTCAACTTGAAGCTGAACCATGCGCACCGCCGTAGCTGCCGCCTCATCGCCCTTGTTGCCATGCTTTCCTCCTGCACGATCCTCGGCTTGCTCTAGGTTGTTGACTGTGAGCACACCAAATATCACTGGCATATTCCACTGCGTCTGCAACTGCGTGAGCCCCTGAGTCACACCCTGACAGATGTAGTCGAAGTGTGGAGTATCGCCTTTGATGACGCACCCTATCGCAATAACTGCGTCAACCTCAGTGTATTGAGCAAAAAGCTGTGCGCCCATCGTGAGTTCAAATGTGCCTGGCACATACTTCACGTGGATGTTAGTCTCAGGGCATCCTGCCTGTGTTAGCGTTTTGATCGCCCCCTCAAGCAGTGCGTTTGTGATGTCGCTATTCCACTCTGCAACCACGATACCAAAGCTCATCTCAGCTGCCGATGGCAGTGGTGAGTTCAGTTGTGATAGATTATTGTGTATTGTTGCCATAGTCGTTGTTTTACAATTTTTTTGATCTATTCTTCCCCTAAATTTAAATGCTAATCATAGCATAAATGGGCGAGAGATTAGAATTACTTGATAGTTCCAAGTAGTTTCTCAGCCTCGCGAGCGTCGTAAGACATAGGGTAGTCAAGAGCCACTCTTTCGAGTAGTTTGATTGCTGTGTCGTTGTTGCCAAGCTCCTTGTGAGCGAGTGCCGCCTTGCGAAGGTAGAGAGGAGTTGTAAAGTTGTTATCAGAAGTCTCTGAAGCCTTCTCGAAGAGGCGTGCAGCGTTCTCGAAGTTGCCAAGCTCGATAGCAACATCTCCCTGAAGACCCAAGTTTTGTGCGTTGATAATTGCTCCTGGGATGCCATCAACTGCCGAGTATTTCTTAAGGTAGTTTGCCGCTGATTCGAAATCACCAAGTTGGATGTAGCACACACCAGCGTAGTGGTTTGCTAGGTTACCAGCAGGTGTAGAACCATACTTTTGTGCGACTTCAAGGAATCCTGCTCCGTTAGCGTCGCCGTTTAGTGCAAGTTCGTAGTCAGGGTTCTGACCGTCGAAACGCTGCTGAGCTGTAGCTAGCATATCTACCGCTTTCTCAGCACGAGGATCAACAACTAGACCTCTGTAAGTGAAAATCAAAACAGCAATAGAGATAATTGCGATGAGTGCATAGATTAGTTTGCGACCATTCTCTTGGAAGAAAACTTCGGTCTTGTCCATTGCGACCTCCATCGCCTCTTGATCTTTGTGGTTTTGTACCATAGCTTTATTGTAAATTTTTAGTTTGAAATTCTGCTCATTAGTCTGCAAAGATACAAAAGTATTCAAAATACGCAATGATTTATAACAAAAAATTTATACCTTTGGGCTGTGTTTCTGAAAAAAATATCATTAATCAATTTCAAGAACTTCGATCAAGAGGAATTCTCTTTCGATCGAGGAATAAACTGCTTTGTTGGAGACAACGGGGTGGGTAAGACAAATGTTATCGATGCCATATACTATCTGTCGATGTGTAAGTCGTCGCTGACGATGACCGACGCTCAGAGTGTAAAGCATGGTAAAGATTTTTTTCTCGTTGAGGGTCAGTATATTACTGATGGAGGTAAGGGAGAGCAAATCCTATGCTCCTACGCTAAAAAAGCTGGATCGGGAAGTAAAGTCGGTAAGGTTGTCAAGCGCAATGGCAAGGAGTATGAGCGCCTTTCGGAGCACGTTGGGCTGGCGCCAGTCGTGATTGTTTCGCCATCAGATGTCTACCTAATAAGTGACGCTGCAGAGGAGCGTAGGCGCTATATCAATGGTTTCGTTTCGCAGCTGGATCGTAGCTATATGAACGCACTAATTCGCTATAATGCTGTGATTGCCGAGCGCAATAAAGTCTTGAAAATGGGGGCAGATCCTACGATGTTGACCATCTACGATGAGCAGTTGGTGCTACACGGTGGGGTTATCCATGAGCGTAGAGCAAAGACAATAGACGAGCTCAAACCCCTTGTTGCAAAGTACTATGAGGCTCTATCTCAGGATCGTGAGCAGGTGGAGCTTATCTATAAATCGGAGCTAAACACCACGCCTTTCGCCGAACTATTGCAGGGCGCAAGACAGAAAGATATAATAAATGAGTACACGACAGTTGGGATCCATCGTGATGATTTGACACTAAAAATCGGAGGTTATCCTCTGCGTAAATATGGCTCTCAGGGGCAGCAAAAATCCTTCTTGGTGGCTTTGAAGTTGGCACAATACAGCATCATATCGAAGCACCTTGGTGAGCGAGCAATTCTGCTTCTGGACGATCTATTCGATAAGCTCGATGCGGGGCGTGTGGAGCAACTCATGCAACTAGTCTCAGAGGAGGAGTTCGGGCAAATTTTCATCTCGGATTGCGACACTCGGCGCATCACTGACATCCTCGAAAAGATTTCGGCAGAGCATAAGATGTTTAAGATTGAACCTCAACCCTCTGGCGTATGAGACGATCAAAACCAACCCCGATAGGAGATGTATTGGAGGAGTTCTTCAAGCGCCCTGGTATAGCCGCTAGAGTCGCTGCAGGTCGTCTGCCGCAGATATGGCAAGAGGTTGTAGGCATGCGAGTTGCAGGTGAGACAACACACCTGGTTATTGAGAACTATGTGCTTCATGCCACGATCCGCTCAAGTGTGATGCGCTCCGAACTATTCTATCAACGAGAGGCGCTCAAAGAGAGACTTAATCAGGTAGCTGGTGTTAAGTTTGTGAACGTCGTGATAATCAAGTAAAATATTTTGTGCGCTTGAGATAATTTTATCAGCAATAATCATTACAATTACCATTTTTACACTATATTTGTGCGTGACCGTAAAATCACGTTGTAGATTATATATTTTATAAACAAAAATTTATCGAATATGAAGAGAATTAATTTTATATTTTTGGTACTAGGTGCTATAGGACTAATGTCAGTTATGGCATCGTGTAGTGATGAGGGAGCAGAAACAATTATGCAGACTGCTTTGGAAAAGCAATTTAGTGCAGATTTTCCAGCAGCACAAAATGTGGTGTGGAGCAAAGTTGGTGACTTTGATGTAGCGGCGTTTGCTTTGCCTGCAACAAGAAATGTTAGCGGTGAGGGTAAAAATAACGAGGCTTGGTATAGTGACGATGAGCTTATACGCCACGATATTGAGTTTGATGTTGAGGACTACGACAACCAATTACCACAAGCTGTTGCTACTGCATTTGCAGCGTCTGAGTATGCTGATACTCAGAAATGGGAGCTAGATGAGATTGAGTATGAGGATAACAAAAATAGCGATATGGCTAGTTATTTCGTATTTGAGCTTGAAGCAACTGCAAACAATGGTACGTATAGCGAGGGCACAGATATTGAGTTGTACTACGATGCGGATGGTACGCTACTCGCAACAAAACTAGATGTAGATAATGACACTGATGAGGACGATGACAGACCTGTAATTATTCCAGAGGGTTTGATCGATGCCATTAAGACGGACTATCCTACTGCTATAATTATCGAAGTCGAAGAGGAAGAGGAGGATAATGAAATGACTTATGAGGTTGAGTTGAGAGTAGGTGACAAGGATTATGATATTGTTTATAATGATAGTTTCAGAAGAATTAAAGCTGAATATAAGGTGGATTTCGATGAGCTACCAATCAAGGTGCAGGACCACCTCAAGGAGTATCACCCTACGGTAGACTTCAGTGATGATGATGTCTATGAGGGTGAGTTTAAGATAAGAGATGGTTCCCCTATATATATAGTTGAAGTTGTGGATCCTCCATACACATTTGGGTACGAATTTTCTGAGCGTGACTACCAATAGTTGTGTACTATAAATAATAGAAAATGAGACGGTTTTATGACTGTCTCATTTTTTATATATAATAATCTCGCTTAAAGTTTGCAATAAAATGCAACTCTCTGTGCACGCCTTACTGCAACTCGCTCTCGAGCTGCTCGATTTGTGATATGCGATAGAAACTCGCAAGGGGTGAGCTCAGCTCCACGTGGTTGTATAGCGCGAGTGATTTGGATAGCAGAGCTTTGCGGCGATCGTCGTTTGGCTCTTTTTCGGATAGAAGGTGCAGGATGTTTGCTAGCTGCTCCATGTTGTCGTAGTTGATGCCGCTCAGTAGATCTGTATCGGAGCCGATGAGTGTATCTATATCAAAACCAAGCTCTTGAAGGAGCGTTTCGTCAGCGATGTGTGCCGCACCCTCCTCCTGCTCTAGCTTCTCTTTAAGCCAAAGTAGAATTTTGCCCAATGCATCAATCTCTCGAAGTATTATATCTCTGCGTTCCATATGTAAAGTAAAAGAGCATCTGACGCTCTGCGCCCGACACTCTTTTTATCTGTTTATTTCATGTGTAGTATTCTTTCGATGCTCTTTTGAAGGCGCAAACGGAATATCTCACGACGATATTTTAGGTCCAGCTGCCACCCCTCCCACTGCATGTATCGCTTATGCTTGTCGGGATAAATATCAGGAATTGTTATAAGTATTCCTGTCTCTTCGACATCTCCGAAGTCGGGATTCACAACCGTATCGAAAACCCTCATCGATGGCGAAAGGTTCATGTATGCGTTGATAAGTGGCGGGATATTCTCGTTAAAATCACGAATTTTCTGTATCAGAATTTTGTAGTTCTCAGAGTAGTCCTCGCCGCAGAAAAGTTCATCGTAGTATGGATCATTAAGATCTAGTTCGATGGGGTGTATTCCCTCGATTAGTCTGTCGTTGTCTGGGAAATATCGTCTTAAGAACCAGATTATTGCGTTGCGTGCCACCTGCTTGTAAGATGAGTACATTGTCACCTTTCCAAATAGATATTTGATCGAAGGGTTGAGTACAACCAGCGCACCGATACCGTCCCATAGATTGTCCAAAGCGAACATACTTTTTGGGTTGGAGCGAGATTGATATTGACTCTGAACAAATGAGCGCCCCAACTCGATGGTGTGCGGTAGGAACTCTTTGCGGAATTTGTCGCTAAATCTGAAGTAGTGCTCCGTAGAGAGGTTTTGCGGATTCTCGCTAGTGCAGACGATGAATCTATACCCACCAACAATCTCCTCGAGGAGTGGATCCCACACAATTAGCTGGAAATACCCACCAGGGTTTAGGTCGCTCTCATCGATGTCGACCTCGCAGCCTGTTCCACCTCCAGCGCCTCGGAACGCCTCCTCTCTAAGGCGACCAACCTCCTGCATGAGGTTTGGGCACTCTGTAGCATTGAAAGCGTAGATCTCATTAGAGGCTTTGTTGGTATCGCGTAGCTTTCTCTCTGGAGTAAGTTCTGCTTTTAGCAGCTCTCGTGAGATTGGTTTTATGATATCTTGTTGTGACACTTTTCTTCTTTAAGTATTATTTATTCTACAAATTTATACAAAAAAAATAAATCTTAGGATAAAACGGGCTATTTGTCACAGTTTTTTAGCACTTCTTGTAAAGAATACGCCTTTTTACGTACATATTTCACCTGTGCGGCATAGCCTCCCTGCTCCTGTAGCTCCTGTTGAGTTATTGGCTCGCCAAAGACTATGCGATAGTGCTTGTTGTATTTGGTGAATGTCTCGTGGGGGAGTCTAATCATCGCTAGGCTGATCTTCAGGCGGAGGAATTTCGAGATTCTGTCTAATCTGTAGAACGATTTGGATAGCTCGCCCTCTACAAAGACAGGAACTATTAGTCGATCGCTCTCTTTGGCTCTCTTTACGAAGTTATTTTTCCAAGGTGTATCTTCGAGTACGCCTTGCTTGTTTTTGCGAGAGCATAGACCCGCTGGAAATGTGAGAATCGGCAGATCTCCCATAAATGCATCTCCGTGCATCTTAGCGTATTGGCTATTTTGAGCCCCATGCTTGTTGATCGGGATCCATAGTGGACGCAAGGGGGTTACGTGCATCAAAAAATCGTTAACCACAGCGCGCGAGTCGCCAAAGTGCGAGATCAGCAGATCGGAGATCATCATGCCGTCAGTCCCGCCGAATGGGTGGTTTGCGGCGAATATGTATCGCTTGCTCTTGTCGATCTTGTCAAGTCCTATGGCTGAGTATGTTATGTTGTGCTCGCTAAAGTGTCCGTGGATGAACTCTTGCGGTGTGCTGTGCGCATAGGTTGTGAGCATGTGGTTTATATCTTTTTGGTGTATGACTCTCTCAAGCCATTTGAATATAAACCCAGGGATAAAGCGTGAGGCTTTGGGCGCTCTTGCTCGTATTATCTTGCCAATATCTACAGTTTGCATCGTTTTGTTGTAATTATTGAGTGCAAATATAATTATTATTTCACAAAATAGTTGTAACTTTACACGCAAAAAGAGGTTTTAAACTGTCAATATGTCACAATACCACGTACCAGTACTCCTTGAGGAGTCAATAGAGCTGCTAGATATTAATCCGTCGGGGGTCTACGTCGACCTAACCTTTGGAGGGGGCGGGCACTCTCGCCACATACTATCTAAGCTCGACGCTAAGGGTAGGCTCTACTCCTTTGATCAGGATCTCGACACTCACGCCAACCATCCGCAGGATGAGAGATTTAACTTCGTGGAGAGCAATTTTCGCTTTCTGAGAGGGGCGTTGCGCTATCGTGGTATCGAGCAAGTTGATGGTATTCTGGCAGACCTTGGGGTCTCGTCGCACCACTTCGATGCCGTCGAGAGGGGCTTCTCGTTTAGGGGCGATGCGCCACTAGATATGAGAATGAACCAGCGTGGTGTGCTCACCGCAGAGATGATCGTTAACAACTACTCTAACGAGGAGCTAACACGCATCTTCAAGCAGTGGGGCGAGTTGGATACACCGTGGAAGGTTGCAAACTGCATCGAGAGAGCACGCAAGGAGTCGAAGATTCAAACCACAGGTGAGCTCGTAGAGGCGGTTAAGCCATGCACTCCCAAGAAGGATGAGTCGAAGTTCCTGACGAAGCTCTTTCAGGCGCTTCGCATTGAGGTAAATGGTGAGATGGAGGCGCTGAGAATGGCACTAGAGCAGAGCCTGAAGGTTCTA
Source organism: uncultured Alistipes sp. (assembly GCA_964370415.1). Lineage (GTDB taxonomy): Bacteria > Bacteroidota > Bacteroidia > Bacteroidales > Rikenellaceae > Alistipes. The sequence continues at coordinate 25,569 of CAYJIY010000011.1, read as the reverse complement.
AAGCCTGGGGGGCGCTTGGTTGTCATCTCTTACCACTCTTTGGAGGATCGCATAGTGAAGAACTTTATCCGTAGTGGTAACACCGAAGGGCATGTTGAGAAGGATTTCTATGGTCGTGCGCTCACTCCATTCGAGGTTGTGACTCGCAAGGCTGTTGCGCCATCTGCCGAGGAGTTGGAGCGAAACAGTAGATCACGTTCGGCGAAGTTGCGTGCAGCGACAAAATTGTAGTTCAAGTATGATTCAAAATAACGACGAGGAGTTCGATCCTCTAACACCAGAGGAGATTGCCGAGCGTGAGCGTGAGGCAGAGCTAGCGCGGCGCATACGTCGTGAGCTTCGTCGTGTCAATAGCGGAGAGGCCGACGACGACATCAGAGAGGATGAGGAGCGTGAGGCTCAGGAGCGTGAGCAGGCTCAGCGAGAAGAGGAGCGCCGACTAAAACGCAAGAACTCGCTCATTATGATGCTCATCTCGGGCGATGTCCTAGAGCGAGAGTGGTTACACAAGTACTACCAGTATCCGCTGTCGATTGCGGTGATGTTTTTCGTTAATATTGTAGTGATTTTCACTATGTTGGGTTGCGAGAAGAAGTACGCTCGTGTGGAGAGCGAAGTTCAGCTTTTGCGTGAGCGCTCAGTGCGCCTGCAGGAGCTCAGATACCGCAAAACGACGCACACCGCCATCTCAGATATGGTTGAGGAGCGTGGCCTAGGGTTGATTGATCCTAAGAGCTCGGGGGTTGTGATAGAGAATTAGGGTAGTTGAAATTTGGTTAGATGGAGAAGCAAGAGAAAAAAGGGGCGGTAAAGAGAGATATTGTCGTGAGAGTCACACTTTTGTATGGGGTCTTTGTCCTCATGGGTGCGATGATCGTGCTACGCCTTATATGGATACAGTTCATGAGCCCGGAGGTTAGCTATAATGCTGGTCGCCTGATGCATCGCATATTCTATACAGACACCATACCGCCACAGAGAGGAACGATCCTCTCTCGTGATGGTGACCCTTTGGCGACCTCTATCTTCCGCTATCAAGTCGATTTTGACTACGCCAGCGAGGGTCTCGACTCCTTGGAGCTCTACACCGAACATGTGGACTCCCTATCCAAGCTGCTATCTATCTACTTCAAGGATAAGAGTGCTGCGCAGTATCGTGAAATGATGCTGCGTCTTCATAAACAGAAATACCGCCTCGAGAGGGGGCGTGATACAAGCTACCTCAGATCGAAGAGTATCATTGGACGCTTCTTTAATCGAATGGCAGGCAGGGAGTACATCACTCACAGAATTTACGATACAATCCGAGACCATAGACCAGTGGCGCTTTTGCCTCGCATGATCGACTATGAGGAGTGGCAGGAGCTTAGGCGCTATCCGCTTCTGAACTGGAATCTTGGTATGACCTACAAGCTCCGTGAGGAGGATCAGAGGGTCTATCCTCAGGGCGATATGGCGCTCAGAACGGTTGGTAATCAGGGTGACGATGGGCGCTTTGGTGTTGAGTCGGCATATGATGAACTTCTAGCTGGGCAGGAGGGTATTATGCGTAGACAGAGAATTGCACGTGGCTTTTCGGGGCGTGTGATGGATGATATAAATCGTGAGGTGCTAGATGGTGCCGATGTGGTCACTACGATCGATGTAAATGTTCAGGATGTGGCACACAACGCCCTGCGAGAGCAGATGCAGGCGCAGGATGCTATCTGGGGCACAACCATCGTGATGGAGGTTAGCACGGGGGATATTCTCGCGATAGCGAACATCGGGCGCAATAGTCGTGGTGAGTATGTCGAGAATAACAACTACGCCATGCGCAAGCGAGTGGAGATGGGTTCGGTGATAAAGGCGGCGACTGTGATGGCGATGCTCGATGATCTGAAACTTCCCGAATCGACAACCTACGACACGGAGGATGGGCGACGAGTCTCGATAGCGGGCGCTGGAGTGCAGGACTCTCACGGTGGATTCAACGATATGGATCTTAAAACGGCGGTCTCGGAGTCCTCGAATGTCTACTTCGCTAAGGCAGTGTGGGAGCACTACGGCAAGGATGTGGGGCGCTTCTCAGACTTTTTTAAGACTCTGGGGTTGGATCAACCCGTAGGTTTTGAGGACCCAGCCTTTGGTGAGATAAAGCCATATCTTCCCGATTTGGAGTCGATAAATGGACGCTTTCAAGCGATGGTGCGCATGAGTTTTGGCTATGTCTTGGAGCTCACACCGCTTCAAGTTGCTACGTTCTACAACGCTATTGCGAACGATGGGCGAATGGTTGCTCCTCGCCTTGTGAAGGCTATTCAGCGCAACGGAAAGGTCGTTGAGGAGTTCGATACTCAGGTTCTTCAAGAGGAGATATGCTCACGTAGCACGCTGCGCAAAGTGCAGGGATACCTAGAGGAGGTGTGCCGATCGGGTACAGCGAAGCGCTACCTTGGCGATACGACACTCTTCCGTGCTGCGGCAAAGACTGGAACGGCTCAGTACTCTCAGGATGGGATAAAATATAGTGACGGCTACTACATCGGTAGCATGGCGGCGTATCTGCCAGCCGAAGACCCTCACTACACAATCCTCACCACCATTCACACACGCCGAGGTGGTGGTAGAGCATACTATGGAGGTCCACTGACAGGTCCCGTAGTGAAGAGGCTGGCGCACTATCTTCACAGCCGTGAGGATCAGTGGCTAAGACCCCTAGAGGATAGTGATTTGGAGTCTACGCCTGAGAGGATCAAGGGCGGAGAGCTCGATCAAGTTAAACGTGTGGCACGTGGTCTCGACACTCGAATCGGAGATATTGACTCGGATAGTGATTGGGGTGTAACACGCATGGACTCAACCCAAAGGCTCAATGCTGTGGGGGTTGTGCAGGACCTCTCTCTGATGCCCGATGTGAGGGGGATGGGGCTCAAGGATGCACTCTTCATTCTGGAGAATAGAGGGCTAAGTGTTAGCTTCACGGGGAGTGGTGCCGTAACACGACAGAGCATAGTCCCAGGTCGCAAGATAGTGGCGGGACAGAGCGTAAATATAACATTGAAATAGGTTATGAGATTAGATTACCTTATCAAAGATACAGATTGTAAACTCGCAGGAGCTTCACCCCAAGTGGAGATCTTGGCTCTAAACTATGACTCTCGCTGCGTTGCGCAGGGGGATTGCTTCATAGCGGTTAGGGGAGTAGCGAGCAATGGTCACAACTTCATAGACTCAGCAATCGAGCGAGGAGCTCTTGCCGTGGTGTGTGAGCAGCTGCCAGAGACGCTCTCTGAGCAGGTATGCTACGTGGTGGTTAAGGATAGCAATGAGGCGATGGCTCAGATGGCATCGCGCCTGTATGGCGACCCTAGCCGTAAGTTGAAGCTGGTGGGCATCACGGGCACAAACGGAAAGACTACAGTAGCTTCGCTGCTACACGATATGTTCACTGGAATGGGGTATCGTGCTGGTCTGATCTCCACGATTGTGTATAGAGTGGCGGAGCAGACCATAGAGTCGACCCACACTACACCCGACACGATTCGCCTTAATGCGATGCTTGCCCAGATGGTGGAGCAGGGGTGTGACTACTGCTTCATGGAGTGCTCATCGCACGCAATGGTGCAGAACCGCACGGGCGGACTTCACTTTGCAGGGGCGGTGTTCACAAACATAACGCACGACCATTTGGACTACCATAAGAGCTTTGCGGAGTACATCAAGGCTAAGAAGATGCTCTTCGATAAGCTTCATAAGAGCGCCTTTGCTGTTGTGAATATTGACGATCGCAATGGGGTGGTGATGATGCAGAACTCAGCGGCTTCGATGAGGAGTATCTCCCTGAGGTCAGCAGCCGACTACAAGGCAAAACTCATTGAGCAGCTACCTGAGGGTATGCTTCTAAAGATAGATGGTAGCGAGGTTTGGGTCTCGCTCTTGGGACGCTTCAATGCCTACAATCTGCTCACGGTCTTTGCTGTGGCAAGGGAGCTAGGGGTGGATACAGATCAGGCGCTTCGCTCGCTTAGCATGCTTCGCTCGGTGGATGGGCGATTCGAGGTTGTAAGGGCTGAGGATGGCACAATGGCGATTGTGGACTATGCACACACTCCCGATGCGCTGGAGAGCATAATCGCAACAATCGAGCAGATGAGAGCGCCAAAACAGCAGATCATCGTGGTGTGCGGTTGTGGTGGAGATAGAGATAGGGATAAACGCCCCGTGATGTCGCAAATCGCAACTAGAGGTTCGGACCTTGCGATCTTCACGGCTGACAATCCTCGCTCAGAGTCGGCGGAGACAATTCTCGATGAGATGATTCAAGGTGTCGAGCCTGGGAGTAGATATATTCGCATCACGGACAGAGCCGAGGCTATCCGTTCGGCGGCGATGATGGCGCAGAGGGGCGATATAATCCTCATCGCAGGCAAGGGGCACGAGAAGTATCAGATAGTAGGAACAGAGCGACTTCATTTTGATGATAAGGAGCAAATAGAGATAAGATTTAAGGAGTATCACAGCAAGATAGAGTAATTTTAGAGGAGTATGTTATATCACATTTTTCAGTATTTAGAGAGAATTTATGACCTGCCAGGAGCGGGTATGTTTCAGTATATTTCGTTTAGAGCGGGTGCAAGCGTTATCCTTGCGCTGCTGTTTGTCATAATTTTTGGTCGTAGGATCATCGATTTTCTGCGCCGTCAACAGATCGGTGAGGATATCCGTGATCTAGGTCTCGAAGGACAGCTCAGCAAGAAGGGCACACCAACGATGGGTGGGGTGATAATCCTGCTTGCGATACTCATCCCTACGCTACTGTTTGCACGCCTAGATAATGTCTATATTCTGCTGCTGATAATATCTACCGTTTGGTTGGGTCTGATCGGTGGTTTGGATGATTATATCAAGGTTTTTCGTCGCAACAAGGATGGACTAAAGGGGAAATTCAAGGTCATAGGCCAAGTTGGGCTAGGTATCATCGTGGGAACTACGATGTGGTACTCTCAGGATATTGTCATTCGTGAGGATGTGACACAGCCAGTCGAGACAGTCTACCTCGATAATGGTGGCAATGTTGTCGTTAAGCATAATCAGCAGGTTATCTTGGAGTCTAACCCCGTGAAGACGACCAAGACGACGATCCCTTTTGTCAAGAATAATGAGTTTGATTATAAGTGGCTAACAGGTGGTAACGAGACAGTTGCATGGCTGTTGTATGTCTTTATGGCGATTCTTGTGATAACGGCTGTATCAAACGGTGCAAACCTCACCGATGGTCTGGATGGCTTGATGACGGGGGTTTCTGTCCCGATTGTGGGGGTGCTGGGTTTGATGGCGTACCTTTCGGGTAATATCATCTATGCCGACTACTTGAATATAATGTATATCCCCAATAGCGGTGAGCTTGTGATATTTACGGGTGCATTTATGGGGGCACTGATAGGTTTTCTGTGGTATAATTCCTTCCCTGCTCAGATCTTCATGGGCGATACGGGCTCGCTCTCGATTGGTGGTATCATCGCCGTGCTAGCGCTCTGTATTCGCAAGGAGCTACTCCTACCAATCCTCTGTGGTGTCTTTATGGTGGAGTCGCTCTCGGTGGTTGTGCAGGTGAGCTACTTTAAATACACGAAAAAGCGATTTGGTGAGGGGCGTAGAGTGCTACTAATGTCGCCACTGCATCACCACTATCAAAAGCGTAATATATATGAGACAAAGATCGTTGCGCGCTTTTGGATCATCTCTCTGCTATTGGCAGCGATCACAATTGTAACACTAAAAATGCGATAGTCAAATTATGAAAAAGATAGTAGTTCTAGGTGGTGGAATCAGCGGATATGGTTCTGCAATATTGGCTCAGGAGGCTGGCTATGAGGTCTTCCTCTCTGATGGAGGTAAGATCTCGGATGAGTACTGCGAGAAGCTCCGTGAGTGGGGCATAACATTCGAGCAGGGGGCACACACCGAGGAGATGATCCTCGATGCTGACGAGGTGATAAAGTCGCCAGGTATTCCCGACTCGGCACCTATCGTGCAGAAGATTAGGAGCAACAAGATTCCCGTAATCTCCGAGATAGAGTTTGCGGGGCGCTACTTGGATGGCGCAAAGACCATCTGCATCACGGGCTCTAATGGCAAGACAACAACTACATCGCTCATATACAAAATCTTGAAGGATGCTGGCTATAGTGTAACCCTTGCGGGGAATATCGGGGAGAGTTTCGCCTATGCCGTTGCGACCGAGGAGTCGGATTGGTATGTGTTGGAGCTCAGTTCGTTCCAGCTGGATGGTATGAGTAAATTTCGCTCACATATCTCGGTGCTGATGAACATCACACCAGATCATCTGGATCGCTACGATAACGATTTTGATAAGTACGCAAAGAGCAAGATGCGCATAATCAGAAATCAACGCTCTAATGACTTCTTTGTCTACTCGGCTGACGATGAGATGATTGCAAAGCAGATCGAGGAGATCTCGCCACTGCGTGTAAAACAACTCCCATTCATGGCAAAGGCGGCGGTAGCGTCTCTTTCGGGCGATGCATTCTTGATGGATGGTGCATTCACGGCATCGGTGTCGAACTCCATTGTGGAGGTCTATACCGATAATCTTCAAATAAAGGGTCTACACAACACCTACAACGCAATGGCGGCAGCCCTTGCAGCCCTTGCAGCAGGCGTTGAGCCAGCTCAGGTCGAGAAGTCGATCGCTGAGTTTGGAGCGGTGGAGCATCGTATGGAGGTAGTCGATCAGATCAATGACATAGAGTGGATCAATGACTCCAAAGCTACCAACGTAGACGCTGTATGGTACGCCCTTGAGGCGATGACTCGCCCAACGGTGTGGATCGCAGGCGGAACGGATAAGGGCAATGACTATCAGAGCCTAAAGGAGCTAGCAAAGCAGAAAGTTCACACCCTTGTGTGTATGGGGGTGGATAACTCAACCCTAGAGCGTGAGTTCAAGGGTGTGGTGCCAAATATCATCTCTACATCGAGCCTAGACGAGGCTATGAGCGCAGCAAATACGGCAGCTAACGAGGGTGACACGGTTCTTCTCTCGCCAGCGTGTGCGAGCTTTGATCTGTTCAAAAACTATGAGGATCGAGGCACACAATTCAAAGAGTGGGTAAAGAGTAACGCATAGAGTTTAAGCTATGGAATCAGAGCAAAGAGAGGGGAGTGTAGCCACACAGCGGGTCCGCAGGGCCATGAGGGTGATAGCGAATTTTGCACAATCACTATTCACAGGGGACAAAGTCTTATGGGTCATTGTCGCCATATTTGCTGTGACCTCTATTTTGGTGGTCTACTCATCTACGGCGAAGATGGGCTATGATATGTCGGCAACGAAGAGCACAACGAGCTTCATGAATCAGCAGATCATTATTCTCGTGGGTAGCTTAATATGCATGATTATAGCTCACAGGATCAACAGCCGCTTCTATAATGTCGCCTCCTATTTAATATATGGCTTGGCGATAGTGGCAACTATTGGTGCCTACTTCATGGGTGAGACGAACGGTGCTGCACGTTGGATTCCATTGGGTTTCTTTCAGTTGCAACCTTCCGAGATACTGAAAGTTGCGACTGTGTTGGTGATGGCACGCCAGTTGGCGCCACGCCAAAGTAAGATGCACGAGATAAGGATCGTTCCATCCCTCGCGTTTTGGAGGTGGTTCTCCGATCCTGTGCAGAAAAAGATATGGCGAACGGGAACTATCCCGATACTTTCGCCAGTTATTTTGTCGTGTGCGGTGATCTTCCCTGCGCACACCTCTTCGGCGATGCTCGTTGCCATGACTTCATTTGTGATGATGATAATCGCACGTGTGAGGTGGCAAGAGCTACTCAAATTGGTGGGGATTGCTGTTTTGGGTATGTGTCTGCTAAATCTGCTTAGCTTGGGACGTAGCGAGACGGCTACGGGGCGTGTAGATACGTGGATCGAGTACTGGACGAGCGATAATAGGGAGAAGATGGTGATGGATCTAACCGACACTGAGCGCTCTCAGATTGCAATATATAACGGCGGGCTCATAGGCGAGGGTGCAGGTCGAAGTGCCATAAGAGTGGAGATGATCCACCCTGAGAGTGACTACGCCTACGCTTTCTTCGTTGAGGAGTATGGATTGATCCTCGCACTTGTGGTTTTGGCTATGTATTTGTGGATCTTCTTCAGATCGCTAGAGATATTCAAGCGGTGCGGAACCTCCTTCCCAGGGCTCTTGGCACTGGGGCTGGCGCTGATGATAACACTTCAGGCGCTGGTTCATATTATGGTTGTCACGAACCTAGCACCAGAGACAGGACAGCCCCTTCCGCTCATCTCAAGGGGTGGATCCTCGACACTTTTTACAATGATTGCCTTCGGGATGATCTTGAGTGTGAGTCGTCAAAATGACGAGAAATCTCACGTCAAGCCTCGAAACGAATCTATCTATGAGAACTAAACGATATGGCAGCAGAATTAACTGTAAGACTAGATAAATACCTATGGTCGGTGCGCATCTTCAAGACACGAAGCGATGCCGCCGATGCAATTCGCAACAACCGAGTGTTGGTTAATGGCTCATACGCTAAGCCTTCACGTGAGGTGAAAGTTGGCGATGATCTGAGCGTTAAGCGCACCCCTCAAGTGACATTTAGCTATAGAGTCGTGGCACTGATCTCAAATAGACAGCCAGCCAAAAATGTGGCGACATACTGCATCGACACCACGCCACAGAGCGAATTGGATAAGCTCATGGCTCCACGTGAGACTATCTTCGTGGCACGTGATAGGGGCACAGGTCGCCCAACGAAGAAGGAGCGTCGAGATATAGACGATCTGATGGATAGCGTGTGGTACGACGATGAGGATTAGTTGGGCGAAAAGAGCAAAAAATCACCATTGTGAGTTAGACAAATATGGCAATAATCGATATTGCTAGAGTCTGTGTAGATGTTGCCACACGTGGGGCAGACAATGTAGGCGAGTTTATCTATTGCGACCGATATGTGGGGGATATACTCTTGGTTGAGTAGCGTTAAGTAGTTCTCAAGCAGGCGTATATGGCTCATGTCGCAGCCGTTTGCCCATATCAGTATGCGAGCCGCATAGCGATTCCCTTCGTCTATCGCCTTTGCCGTTAGTGAGGAGTTGTGTGAGGTGCTGAATAGCCGTTCGGCACTTATACTCTTTTTTATATTCTCGATAGGTGAACCCATAAATAGCTCCTGATTAACGGGGGGCGAGTGTTTCGAGCCGAGTAGTTCAATAGCCTGAGTGCAGTTGTTAGATATAACTCTCTCGGAGTGTGCCAGTGCGCTAAAGAGCGTCGCAATAGCTTTGTGTTCGCTCTGGGCTGCCAATTTTGCGTAGTGGTCGTATTGTCTCGATTTTATAGATCTTATCTGGTTTGATTCGTCTAGTGCAATGATGCTCTGCTCATGCTCTGTGGGCTCTTTGTGGCTCTCCATTATGACTTGACGAGATACGAAGACCAGGACAATAGCAACTGCTGCTAGGATGGCTGTGGATAATAGGCTATGTTTCATGTTGTAGGCATGGAAATGAGGTGAAACTGGGAATTTTGAGATTGCATTTTTTGTGCCGAAATAAAATATTTTTTAAATTTGTGCTGTGACTAAAATTCATGACATACTGCATAAGTACTGGGGCTATGACACCTTTAGAGGGGTTCAGGAGCAGATAATACACTCTGTGATGCAGGGTGAGGACACTCTTGCACTCATGCCAACGGGGGGAGGTAAGTCGCTCACGTATCAGGTCCCAACTCTTGCTCGTGAGGGGCTATGTATTGTTGTGACACCTCTGATTGCACTCATGAAGGATCAGGTCGATCAGCTGCGCAAACGTCGCATATCGGCAGTGGCGATCCATTCGGGAATGTCACCACGGCAGATCGATATTGCGCTTGATAACTGCGTTTATGGCGACGTGAAGTTCCTCTATGTAGCACCCGAGAGGCTAACGATGGAGGCGTTCAGAATGAGAGTTCAGAGGATGAACGTCACGCTTCTTGCTGTCGATGAGGCGCACTGCATCTCGCAATGGGGCTACGACTTTAGACCCTCATACCTTAGGATTGCGGAGCTTCGTGAGCGTTTGGCTCAGGTGCCAATTCTCGCCCTCACAGCATCGGCAACACCGCTAGTGGCGGACGATATACTCTTCAACCTAAAGTTTGAGCAGCGAAATATAATTAGGGGCAGCTTCGCGCGCTCCAACCTCTCGTATAGTGTTCGAGAGGTCGAAGATAAGAATCAGCAGCTCCTGCGCCTTGTGAATAATGTGGCAGGGACGGGTATAGTATATGTTCGCACACGTGAGGCGACAGACCAAGTTGCAGAATTTCTGCGCTCTGAAGGGATCTCAGCTAGCGCCTATCACGGTGGAATGGGGCATGCTGAGCGAACAATTCGCCAAGAGGAGTGGATCTCAGGCAAGTCGAGAGTTATGGTTGCAACCAACGCTTTCGGTATGGGAATTGATAAGGGCGATGTGCGCTTTGTTGTGCACTACACCATGTGCGATTCGCTGGAGAGTTACTACCAGGAGGCGGGGCGTGCGGGGCGTGATGGCGCTCGAAGCTATGCCCTGTTGTTGGTTGCTCCCGATGATAAGGGGCGAATCGTCTCTCGCTTCGATGCTGAATTTCCACCCATCGAACAGATAAAACAGATCTATGAGAAGATATGCTCGTTTCTGCAGATTGGAGTGGGCGATGGTGCTCAAAGCTCCTATATATTCAATATTCATGAGTTCTGTAATCGAGAGAGAATCTATCACGGAGTGGTGCTAAGCGCCGTGAAGCTGTTGAGCTACAATGGCTATATGACCTTCATCGATGAGCAGGATAACCCTGCGAGAATTATGTTCTCGGTGAGTCGTGACGATCTATATCGAGTGAGGGTGGAGCATGTCGAGGTCGATATCTTTGTTAAGGTGCTCCTCAGGCGCTATGAGGGGGTTTTCACGGAGTTTAAGGCTATCGATGAGATGGAGCTAGCGGCGCTGAGTGGCTATACGGTGGATAGAGTCAAGGAGCTCTTGAAGCGACTGTGGCAGCTGCGCCTGATACGCTATATTCCGTCGAATCGCTCGCCGATGATCTTCCTCAACGAGGAGCGACTACCGACTGCCGATGTGCGAATTGCACCTGAGACATACATCAATCGCAAGCGACTCATGCACGAGCGATTCGAGCAGATGTTGCACTATGTGACAAACACGGAGCAGTGTCGTAGTCAAGTGATTAATAGATACTTTGGCGATGATACCTCTGCCGATTGTGGGGTGTGTGATCTATGTTTGGAGCGTAGGCGAAGAGTCAAAAACATGGGAGGATATGCTCCCGCCAAGAGACAGATTTTGGATCTGTTGGAGCAAGAGTCTATCCAGATGCACGAGCTCTCGAAGCATCTGAATCTTAGCCCTGAGATCGTTGCGCACGCAATAAATGAGCTACTAGGCGAAGGCGCAATTGAGCAAAATCAGAGGGGCGAGATATTAAAAAGAGGCTAAAGGGGTGCTTTGTAGTAGAAATAATAAAAAAAGACCTATATTTGCAGGAATATTTTTGGGCGATGTTAGATAATAATTTTGAAAATAAGATAAGTAACGAGCAGACCGCATCCCTTTCGGCTATGCAGTTTGAGGGTAGGGTGCAGGTTGTCGACTCTGTAAAGGATGTTGAGGCTGCATGTGCGGATTTGTCGAAGTACTCAGTCATCGGTTTCGATACCGAGACTCGCCCTTCGTTTCGTGCGGGGGTGTCAAATAAGGTTGCGCTCCTGCAACTCTCAACACCTACGACATGCTACCTGTTTCGTCTGTGTCGCATGCCATTAGAGCGTGCCATAATAAAGGTGCTGGAGAGCCCCAATATAATAAAAATAGGTGCTGATGTCGCAGGTGATATTAAGGCACTTAAAGCGCTCCGTCACTTCAAGAATCGTGGTTTTGTAGATCTACAAAGCATCATTTCGGAGTGGGGTGTCGAGGAGAAGAGCCTTCGCAAGATGGCTGCCATAGTGATGGGGCATAAGATCTCAAAGGCGCAACGACTCAGCAACTGGGAGGCGCAACGTATGACTGAACCACAAAAAATATATGCAGCCACCGATGCGTGGGCGTGCATAATGATATACGAGAGGCTGATGCAGACCTCAAAGAAATAGAGATAATTTTTATAGAAAATGATACCACAAATATATCTTCGCAGAGGTAAAGAGTCCTCGCTTCAACGCTGTCACCCATGGGTTTTTTCGGGTGCTATTGAGTACATTAAGGCTGAGGATCAGTCTCAGATCAGTGAGGGAGCTCTAGTTGAAATTTACGCCAAAGGGGGCGAATACCTAGCTATGGGGCACTACCAAATTGGCTCTATTGCGGTGCGTATCCTCTCATTCGAGCAAGAGACCATAGACCATGAGTGGTGGTGTGGGCGCATTGCCTCGGCGCTGAGTGTTCGTCGTGCGTTGTCGCTGGTGGATAACGATCAAACAACGTGTTATAGACTAATTCACGGTGAGGGCGACCTCTTGCCTGGACTAATTGTTGATATCTACGGCCCTACGGCAGTAGTGCAGTGCCACTCGGTGGGTATGTACCACTCTCGCATACAGATTGCCGATGCAATTCGTGAAGTTTATGGCGATAAGATCACAGCGATCTACGATAAGAGCTCGCAAACGGTACCATTCAAGGCGGATCTAAACGCTGTCGATGGTTACCTATTTGGCGCACCAACGGGTGAGCAGAGTGTGGTGCTCGAAAACTCACAAAAGTTCTATGTCAACTGGGAGAAGGGGCAAAAGACGGGTTTCTTTATCGATCAACGTGAGAATCGTGAGCTCGTGCGTCGCTACGCTAAGGGGCGCACCGTTCTCAATACGTTCTGCTACACTGGTGGCTTCTCGGTCTATGCCCTAGCGGGTGGAGCGAAGCACGTATGCTCGGTCGATTCATCGGCTAGAGCTGTGGCTCTCTCGGTGGAGAACATGGAGCTAAACTTCGGTGCTGATGTTGCTCACGAGGGCGTTGCGGCAGATGCTGTGGAGTATATCAAGGAGATTGGCGATAAGTACGATATGATTATTTTGGACCCTCCAGCCTTTGCAAAGCACCATAAGGTGTTGGGCAATGCGATGCAGGGCTATAAGCGAATCAATGCTCGTGCACTCTCGCAGATCAAGAGCGGAGGAATCCTCTTCACATTCTCATGCTCTCAGGCGGTATCTAAGGAGCTTTTCCGCACAACGATCTTCACAGCAGCAGCTATCGCAGGGCGAAAAGTCAGAGTTCTACACCAACTCACACAACCTGCCGACCACCCAATAAACATATACCACCCAGAGGGAGAATACCTCAAAGGGTTGGTTCTCTATGTAGAGTAGATTTAAAAAGAGTGAAGAATATTAGTTCTTCACTCTTTTTTTTACCACTATATCTCTTAAATATTGCCATATCCTAAAAAAGACTCGCTATTCACGCTCTTAG
>CAYJIY010000011.1:0-11977 GCA_964370415.1 uncultured Alistipes sp. | reverse complement strand
CTTGTTAGTCGCTCTCTTTTTTTACCGTTATAGATTAAATATCACCCGACCCCAGAACATCCGCAGTGGCATGGGGAAGAACTCGGTGCTCTCGTAGTAGGCATCGAAGATGTTCTCGCACTTGAGCGAGAGGCTAATCTTGCGCTCCTTTTCGAGCTTTATGACGTAACCTAGCTCAGCGCTGTGTAGGTAGTATGCGTTTGTCATGTATGACTCATCGTCGGCGGTGTATCTCACATCGGTGAACGAGGTGTTGTAGCTCAGCCACGCTCGATCCTTGAACCACAGCTTGTAGGCCGCACTCCAGCGGTTGAGGGGGATGTATATGAGTTGCTTGCCCTGTGTCATTGTGTTGCCACTGTTGTCTGTGGAGTGCGCAAAGGTATGGTTGAAACTTATGGAGTGAGTCGTTTTTCCCCACTTTGCCTTTGCCGAAGCGTTGGTTTCAAGTCCCCTCGAGAGTACATTTTTGAAGTTGACAGGCGACCAAATCGAGCCGTTGCCCGAGGGTGTCCACATTATCCAGTTATCCACATCCATGTAGTATGCCGATAGCGATATGTCGAACTCTACAGCGCCTAGAGTTGGTTTTGTCTGTGCTGTTAGGTCCCACGAACGCCCCGTTTCGGGCAGAAGTTCGGGATTTCCTCCAGGGCTCCAGTATAGATCGTTGAGTGTCGGCACTCGTAGATTGTAGCTGTTCGAAGCCTTTAGTGTGAGGTACTTCTCTATAGCGAAATATTTTGCCGTGAGGCTGTAGATTCCGTATGAGCGGCTGTCAACCTTCTCTAAAGTTGCCTGACCATCGATGTGTAGGCGCTTCGAGAGGCGATACAGAGCATAAGCCCTAGCCGAGATTGTGGAGCGATCGATGCGCCCTTGAGCGTAGTTGTCGGATATGACTTTGTCGTATCGATAGCTTAGATCTGCACCTAAGCTGAGCTTATCCAGTCCGCTATATCGATATGCGCTCTTTGCCAGTATGGTGTGGTTGGTATTCGTTGTTTGAGTTTGGCTAAAATCATTCATATTCTTCTCATAGTCAAGGTCTCCATAAAGATACGCTACATTAGCATCTATGTGGTGATCCTCGCGTGAAAGTTTATATGATGATGTCAATCTGAGGTTTGTGCCTTGGGTCTGCTCGTTGAATACCGTTGTCGAGATGATGTTCTGAGGGATCGATCTGTTGTCCATCTGTAGCCAACCAACCAGCGATAGTTTGTCGCCGTTGTCTCGCTTATAGTATAGCTCCTGCATCACTCCGCCCATCTTGTAGTCGGCATTTTGGCGACGCTCCTCGAATGTATCCTTGCTGTAGACCTTGTTTAGATAGCGATAATCGTTGTCGGACTGTTGATAGAACCCTCGTGTTACGGATGTGAGCCTGCCCCTAGTGAAGCGATAGTTCATACCCGCTGAGTAGGTGTCGTTCGATGCCGCCTCGGTGATGATCGAGAGCTCAGGTCGCTCTACTGGTCGCTCGCTATTTGTGAAGGATACCGAACCTCCGATAGCTCCCGACCCGACCTCGGCAACGCTACCTCCGTGAAACAGAGATACATTATCTACGAAGTAGACTGGCACCTGCGAGAAGTCGAAGCTTCCGAGCTGTGCCGAATTTATTGGGATACCGTTCCATAGCACCTTTGTGTGCGAAGATGCCGTTCCTCGGAACGATGCTGTCGAGAGTGCCCCTTGCCCCATGCTTTTGATCTGTATGGAGCTACCCTCAAGCAGAAGTTCGGAGAGCGAGCGTGTTATATTACGCTCGATCTCCTCCCTCTGAATTACACTACTATGTGAACCAACAGCTATTGAAGGTCGCTGCTCACGAGTCACCTCTGCTACAACTCTCACGCTGTCTATCTCGATTGGCGGTATGCCACTGTTGCTAGACCTAGCGCTAAAGACGCAGAGTAGAGTGAGTAGAGTGAGTGATAATGTAAATTTACTCATAGATGTTGCTTAGTTATAGTAGCTTTTTGAAACACACACATCATAAATCTACTAATAGTAGTAGATGTCGCTAGAGAAAATACCTGCGGTAAACTCTAGTATCTCTTCGCCCTGAAGGTTATATTCGAATACACGTGAACGGTCGAGTGAGCCATAGCGCACCTCGATGAGCATCACTGTATTCTGCTTCGATACGCCCATGTAGTAGACCGTATTTCCGTAGCGATCAGAGCTCTCCTCGATCACGGGATCGATAACTGGCGCCGTTGGTGTCGTTGGGTTGTCGACCTCGACCTCATAGACAGTGCGCTTTACGTTGTAGTATAGTTTGTCGCCCTGCGCTGAGATGCCGAACCCCTGAGGTAGGCGACTCGAACTAGTGACATCAACGCCTTGAGTGCTTACGCTCTTTATGACAGTCTCGCTATTTGGGTCGATGCAGTTTACGCTGCCGACAGACTTAACCCAGATCATGCCATCCTTATCTTGCACGAGCTTGATTCCATTTGCTGAAACTGCGTTAGTTCCTTGCATTATGACTCTCTCGGCACCAGTGTTGATGTTGTCAATATCGAATACCACCACCTTTGTTCCGCCTACGAATAGCTTGTCGCCAACAACTATCATGTGCTGCCAGCCGCTCGCTGAGCTGTCAACCACTCTTAGAACCTTAGTGCGAGAGGGGTTGCTGTGGTCTATGTCGAGGATGTAGATCTCGCCTTGGCTACACTTAAGTGCGGCTAGACCACCCCCTAAATCGACAAGGTGAATTGGGATCACATTATCCTCGATAGGGATAGTCTCCACCGATTCGAATGTCTCGGCGTTGAACACCTCCACTTTGCGTGATGCATTGATAGGAACGTAGAAGTTATCGCCAATCTTAGTGATAGATTGCGCCACATCGCCCATTGTGCGAGCATTTGCGGCACGGAATAGATCTTGAAACACCTCGCCTGAGAACTTCAGTAGAGTAAGTGATGATGTTCCATATCCGAACTGCCCCTCGCTCGTTACGAGCATGCGGGGATC
Organism: uncultured Alistipes sp.; assembly: GCA_964370415.1. Lineage (GTDB taxonomy): Bacteria > Bacteroidota > Bacteroidia > Bacteroidales > Rikenellaceae > Alistipes. The sequence continues at coordinate 8,986 of CAYJIY010000011.1, read as the reverse complement.
CTCCAAGTTATTTGGCACCACTGGCTCCTCGACCCCAGAGTCGCAAGAGCTAATGGCAAATAGTGCACAAAAAGAGAGTGCAAGTAGTATTATTCTCTTCATGACTAGTTCAGATTCATTATGATATTACTACTAGGTGCAATCTCAAAGATCTTAGGCTCTGCCCACTCTTCGCCACTCTTGGCAGGTGTAAGCTCGTAGAGATACCCTTTGTCGCCGCCGTTAGAGTTGATATTTACGATCGTAGTGATATTTCCTGCTGCTGTGATCTCAAGATCCCAAAGCTCCGAGAACTGCCCCTCGATGTTGTAAGTTGGGTTGAGTGGGTTTTGTGGGTTCGTAAGATCGATACCATAGAGCGCCTCCTTAGCTCTGATGTATAGCGTGTTGTCGAGAATGTCGACTCCGAGAGGGTCGGCATTGCTGATTCCGTAGAGCGATGTCGTGCTAGTGATCTGCTCGGCGTTAGGGTCTAGTTTGTAGAGCGTTGTCTCGTAGTTGTAGCTATAAGGTGCGCTCTCCTTGACTGCAACGATCCACGCTGTACCCGATGAGTCAACCAAAATGTTGCGATTGATAGAGTTAGGAGTTCTAACATCTGTCGCAACGACACGATACGCACCCGAATTGATGTTGTCGATGTCGAAAACTAAGAGCTGATCTAGGCTCTCACCGCTTTGAGGGCCAGCAATCACAAATAGCTTCTCTCCAATGACTTGGCTGTGATACGCCTTAGCTCCATTTAGATCAATCGCTCTTGGTGTGTAGTTGCCGTTGCTCCCCTCATACACAAACATCGTTGAGGTCTGCTTCACTAGCGCCGATCCGTCCACGATGATGTATGGTACGGTTGTTCCCGTCACCACAAAACCATCTGCTGGCAAAGCTGTCGCTGCAACTGGCAGGAAGCAAGTGTCGAGAGCGATGATCGCTTCGCTCACCAAAGTTTTCTTGTCGAGGATCTCGATGTGGCTTCGTCCTGAGCGATTAGGGTTGTTTGTGATGTAGATCTTCTCCGATGATTCAGTGGCGAAGTTAAGAGTCTTTAGTGGATACTCCCCATTCTTTGCGAAGTAGACCTCGTTGTTGATAACCGTGTCCTCGCCGATGTAGATTTGAGTCATCTCGCAATTCGCAAGCTCGTTGTTTTGATCACGATTTACGATCAGCAGGTTCGTTGATTTGTCAACAACCTCAACTTCTGGTCCGAGGTTATCCTTTTCATTCTCAGAACACGAAGCAAAAATTAACAGTGAAGCCAAAGTTAGAGTGGCAAACTTGTTTTTCATAAAACATTAAAGTATTAATAAGTTAATAAAAATACTTCAAGTTGATAAGTATAGGGGAAAATCTTTTGAATGTGCTGCATCTGCAGCCTACTATATAGACCTGCCCTACTATGCTTTCACCCGAAGCAGAATAGTTCTTTTTGTTGTGGCAGGTCTTCTGGCTACCTCAGATTGCGTGCCTTCCCATCTATGTCTAGACAGTGGCTTTAAGATACGCAACCCTTGTTTGAGGATTACAGCTGCGGGTACAGCTCCGAAATTTCATCGGATTCCCTTTTGATAAACATCCCTAGTGGTGGGAGGTCTATACCATAACGAGGGCAAAGGTAGTATTAAATTTTTATTATCCAAAAAAATATGACCAACAAAAATTTTTGCTGGTCATATCTATTAATCGATTGCTCCTTAGCGAATGAGCGTAGGTAGTCGCTTTGGGCTAACTCCCTGAGGAGTTCTGGCTTGACTCATGCGAGGTGCACCAGTGCTTGCAGCTGTTGTGAATGGCACCTTCGTTAGGGCGGTGGTCGAAACCCCCGCAGGATCGCATCCAAAGACTATCATATAGTACTCGGTTGATGGGTTGATGTCGGTGAGTGTCTCCGTGAGATCGCCCGTGACGAGGAACCAGCTAAGGTAGTACGATGCGTCGGCAATGTACTTGTCCATGATCTCTTGATCGGTCATCGTGGCTGCTTCGGCTTGCGAGATCGCTGCCCAGTAGTATGAGTCGTTATTTGTTGTCGTGATCGTGAAGTCCGCCTCCACATCTCTCACTGCAGTGATTTTTACCGTGAATTTATTGTCGGAAGCCTCTACTTTGGTGGTTGTGATTGACGATGATGCAACTCTTGTTGTGAGCTCGCCCGTAGTCGACACACCAAACACTACCGTCGTGTATGGAGTCTCCTGCTCTAGGGTGTAGTATAGATCATTGCCAGCACTAAGGCTCTGTGTTCCAGAGTAGAGAGGTGCGTAGGGGCTCTCCCAGTCTGTATCCAGGCTATTGTTCAGGTCCAAAAGTGCTTGAGCGACTGCTGTTATATCGTTGTTGTAGGTAGTCTCGACCTCTGCGGTGCGAACTATGCCCACGTAGTACTTAGTGGCCTCGTTCGATGGAGTTACGTTCACAGTGAACGATGAGGGCTCAGGATTGGTCGCCGTGACTTCGAACGTTGTTGGGTCTTGTGGTTGCCACTCGCTGGTTGTGATCGGCTCGCCGATGGTGATATCAGACGTAACCTCACCCTTTAGATTCATTGCAAAGGCGTATGGGATGTACTCTGTTGAGTGCTTTAGCTCCTCTGATGTGATTACCTGCTCCGAAGAGTAGAGCATAGCTCCAAGCACCACATCGATGTCGATATTTTGGTTGATGGATAGATCCCACAGGTAGTTCACTGCACTGTTGATTAGCTCCTCGCTGTCTGTCATTGCCTCATATGCCGACTTCTCGATTAGGGCGGTGTAGTAGCTCTCCTGGGCTCTGCTTGGAGTGGCTGTGTAGGCGATTGTGCTCTGTGTGATCTCGCCACTTGCGAAGCTGAATGTGAGCCCCTCAGTGGTTGTGAAGGCATTTTTACTCAGATCCGATGTCACCTCTATATCTTTAGTCATTCCAAACGCAAATGCGTAGTATTCGGTGTTGTAGCTGAATGAATCAAAGGTGAATGTACTGCGCCCCTTCATGAGCTTGTCCGCCATGTATGCCTTGAGGGTCATGTTGGAGTTCTCGGCTAACTCTGTGAGCCAGCGGATCTCATCTTGGATGTACGCCTCATCACTTGCGAGCTTGTCGTAGGCACTCTTCTCGACAACTGCCCAGTAGTAGGTTGAGTCGGCACTGCTTGGCTCTACTGTGATTGTTGCTCCTGAGGTTGTGATGCCTGAGACCTCAAACACAAACTCTAGTTTTGGTTTTTCGGGCTCGGGAGGTGTTGTGTTCTCGGTGTCGCACCCAACAAATAGGGTGGCGAAAAGAGTGGATAGGGTAAGGAGTAGATTTTTTAGCTTCATAGTCTCTGTTTTTTGATTAATATTCTCGTTTGAAATAAATTGTCAATAAAACCTGCTAGTGAAGTGCTCCATGGTGCCCAATAAAGGGAGCAAGACATTAAGAGCTACAAGATATGAAATATTTTTAAAAATACCACCTCTTTGACTATTAATTAACTGCTGAGGGTTGTGAAAATCGAAACAAATCGCTAAATTTGTTATAATCATAATCTAAAGATAGATAGTATGTTCAAAAAACTCGTTGCTATTGAGCCCGTTAACCTGCTGCCAAATGCTAAGCAAAGGTTGAGCGATTACGCCCATGAGGTGCTCCTCTATGACGATATTCCTCGTGATGATGCTGAGATATTAGAGCGCATTGGCGATGCAGATGCTCTGCTGGTGAGCTACACAACTCAGATTCGTGGTGAGGTGATTTCTCGTGCCTCGGAGCTAAAATATATCGGTATGTGTTGTAGCCTATACGACGAGCATAGCGCAAGCGTGGATATTGCTTCGGCACGTGAGTGTGGCGTTGTGGTGACGGGTGTGCGAGACTATGGCGATGAGGGAGTTGCGGAGTTTGTTGTCAGTGAGCTAGTGCAACTACTTCACGGCACAGCGCAGCGCAAGTGGTGCGAAAATCCTCGTGAGATAGGGGGACTAAAAGTTGGTATCGTGGGGCTAGGTGTCACGGGGATGATAATTGCCAGAGCGCTTAGGTTTTTCGGTGCAGATGTCAGCTACTATAGTCGTACTCGAAAGAGCGATGCTGAGCACGAGGGGCTAGAGTACCGTGAGCTGAACGATCTACTCTCAGAGTCAGAGGTGGTGTGCTGTTGTTTGACAAAGAATATCGTACTGTTGCACGAGGAGCAGTTCAAGGCTTTGGGCTCGCACAAGATCCTCATAAATACGGCGGGGGGAGTTCCCTACGACATGGAGTGCTTAGAGCGCTTTGTTGAGGGGGATAATTTTCTGATCTGTGATATGCAGGGTGCACTGCCCGACGACAAGTTGCATCATCACCCCAATGTGCGCTATATAGGCTCAGCATCGGGAGTTACGGAGCAGGCTATGCAGCGATTAAGCGATAAGGTGCTGCTTAATATTGAGCAATATTTAGAGCGTTAATTAATATTATAGTTATGAAAATAGTAGAAATTGGAGGTAACATCTCGCTTGTGCCACTAGCGATGGAGGATGCACAAGCGCTATTCGATATAATCGATTCGGAGCGTGAATACCTCGGAGAGTGGCTGCCGTTCGTTGCGCTTGCAGACTCTGTGGAGTACACACGTTCGTTCATAGAGTTGGCGCTAAGTCAACCTGCGCATAGTTGTGATCCTCTCTTCACAATTCGCCAAGAGGGTGAGGTTATTGGTATCGTTGGTTTTAAGTGCACAGATAGATTTAACCGTAGAACTGAGATTGGGTATTGGCTCTCAGAGTCGGCGCAGGGTAGAGGTATAATGACCAATTCGGTGCGAGCGCTCTGCTCATACGCCTTTGAGGGTATGGGTATTAATCGTATTCAGATAAAGTGCGCAGTTGGTAACACCCCAAGTAGCGCAATTCCTAAACGTCTAGGCTTCTCTTTTGAAGGTGTCGAGCGTGATGGGGAGTTTTTCTCAGAGGGCAAATTCTTCGATGTTGAGGTGTATAGCCTCCTAAGGCGTGAGTTTGAATAAAATAAAATGAGCTCTCCGATGGGTGTTGTTAACCCCCGAAGAGCTCATTTTTTACTTTGTACACCAGTCCTAGATGCGCTCCAGCTCCACTGTGAAGTGGCGCATGATTGGCGCTTCATAGGTGATTTTATATCCGCTAGTGATCTGGTCTCTCCTCTCGAATATATTGCGACACGCAGCTGCGACGACACGAATGTGGTTGTCAGTGTATGATCTGCGAGGGATTGCTAGGCGCAAAAGTTCGAGCTCTGGGTAGCGATTCTCACGAGTTTCGGGGTCTCTGTCAGCGAGGATCGAGCCGATCTCAACACCTCTAATACCAGCCTCTATATAGAGCTCAACACCTAGCGTTTGAGCTATGTGGTGCTCCTTGGGTAGGTTTGGCAAGATGCGCTTTGCATCGATAAATATTGCGTGACCTCCTGCTGGGCGCTGATAGGGCACACCATACTCATCGAGGAGATCTCCAAGAAGTTTGACTTGGCGAATACGTGCGTCGAGTTGATCGAACTCGGTGTTCTCGTCGAGCCCTACGGCTAGTGCATCGAGATCTCTTCCCGACATTCCACCATAGGTTAGATAGCCCTCAAACATGATGTTGTAGGTCGAAGCCTTGCGGTATAGCTCCTCGCAGCGCATCGCCGAGAAACCACCCATATTCACCGCTCCATCCTTTTTCGCCGAAATTGTCATGATCTGAGCATAGCTAAACATCTCAAAAACGATCTCTTTTATGGATTTGTGAGCGTAGCCCTCCTCACGAGTCTTGATGAAGTATGCGTTTTCAGCAAAGCGAGCCGAATCCAGAAGAAGTGGTATCCCATAACTTTGGCAAAGCTCCGAGGTCTCACGGATATTACGCATTGATACGGGTTGTCCACCAGAGGTGTTGTTGGTGATGGTTAGCACCACACATGGAATCCTCTCTTTTGGGTTTTCGCTTAGTACTTTGCGTAGTTTCTCAATGTCGATCTCACCCTTGAATGGAATCTCGCACTGAGTATCGGCAGCCGCATCAATCGTACAATCAACAGCGTGGCAACGGCGAAACTCGATATGCCCCTTTGTGGTATCGAAGTGAGAGTTTCCAGGCACGATGTCTCCATCTTTGAGAAGCGCAGAGAAGATAACATTCTCAGCAGCACGCCCTTGGTGTGCAGGCAGAAGGTGTGGCATCCCGAAGATCTGCTCGACACGACCTTTGAGATTGAAGAAGGAGCTTGCCCCTGCATAGCTCTCGTCGCCCGTCATCATTGCAGACCACTGCCCCTGACTCATCGACCCTGTGCCCGAATCGGTCAAAAGATCGATTGTCACCTGCTCGCTGCGTAGCTTGAAGAGGTTGTATTTTGCCGTGCGAATCCACTGCTCACGCTGCTCACGTGTGGATTGAGTTATAGGTTCAGTCACCTTTATTTTGTAGGGTTCTGCATAGGGTAGTTCCATGTTGTGAAATGTTATTTTTTGTTAATTATATACCAAATTTAGAAAAAATATCTCATTGCACAAATATAAAATCGAATAATTATTTGCAATACTAGATTATGGGTACTATATTTGATGATCGTACATTTGTAACTAATTAAAATCGTGATCTATGAAAAAGTACAAATGTATTGTCTGTGAACATGTATATGACCCCTCTGTTGGGGATCCCGAGAATGGGATAGATGCAGGAACCTCATTTGAAGAGCTCCCCGACGGGTGGATATGCCCCGTTTGTGGTGAAGGCAAATGGGGATTTGAACCCAATTAAATTTTAATTAACCATGATTAAACGATTATTGTTAACACTAATTCTTCCAACTATGGCGACAGCAACCCTACAAGCAACAGAATTTAAGCCCAAAGAGCTACCATATTCAAAAGTGGCACTTCAGCCAGTAATGTCCTCAGAGACTATCGACTACCACTTTGGTAAACACTACGTTGCGTATGTGAATAAGCTAAACGAACTAATCAAAGGGACCCCTTTCGAGGGTAAATCCCTGGAGCAGATCGTCAAGGAGTCTTACGGCGCAATATTTAACAACGCCGCACAGGTGTGGAACCATGAGTTCTACTACTGGACTTTCTCTCCAGATGCAAAGACTGCCCCTACGGGAGCACTGCTGGAGGCGATCAACAAGAGTTTTGGCTCTTTCGATAAGTTTAAGGAGCAGATGCAGGCGGCGTGTATGTCGCTCTTTGGTTCGGGGTGGGTATGGCTCGCTGAGGCTAAGGATGGCTCGCTATCTATTATTAAGGAGCCAAACGCTGGCAATCCTCTAAAGGCGGGTTTGAAACCACTACTCGGAATTGATGTGTGGGAGCACGCCTACTATCTCGACTATCGCAATCGTCGTGCTGAAGCGGTGAGCGAACTCTGGAAAATCACGGATTGGAGAGTTGTGGAGATGCGCTACGAGGAGTAGAGCTTTTTTTGCAAAAAAGAGGCTGTCTAAAAAACATTTTTGTCACTTCCCTTGCCCCTCAAATCCTCATTTGCGCTCGGTAAACTGCGGTTTGATGGTCTGCGTTAAGCCCCAAAACTGAATTTTTATACTACCTCTTAACAAACGAGGGTGTCGCGATTTGATTCGAGACACCCTCTATTTTTGTGTGACCTCCTCGTATAGCGATGAGAGCCTCTCCCTGAGGTGGAGCGTGGCGTATCGCTTACGTGAGATTAGTGTGTTGATCGGCACTCCCGTTGCTTGGGAGATCTCCTTGAAGGAGATGCCCTCGAGTTCATTGAGCTCAAAGACTGTGCGCTGCTCTTGGGGTAGCTCCTCTAGTGCCGCTTGTATCTCGTCCCAAATCATCGAGCGCACAAACTCACCCTCGGGGCTCTGATCGTCACTAGCGAGGAGCTCCAGAAGAGGGACCTCTCGATCCTCATCAGCGAATAGGGTAGGCATGCGCTGCTCTCTGTGTTTGCGCCTGTGGTCTATAATTAAGTTACCTGCCACTCGATATAGCCAAGCGCAGACATGCTCTATAGACTCCTTCTCACTCTCAGTGGTAATGAATCTATAGAACACGCTCTGTAGGATATCCTCCGCATCGCTCCTCGATGAGATCTGCTTCGAGATATAGCCCCGAAGTTGCGCTCCGTAGCGTTTGAAGATGCCCTCTGTGCGCTGGTTATTACTGCTCATCTCGCTCCGAGGGGCTCTTACCGCGCTTGCGAGCCATGTACTCACGGATGTACTCATGCTTCTGCTTGCGAGAGAGGTGCGATATCATCTCATGCGTGGATTCGCCATCATCGCATCGCTCCCTGATGTGACTCTTTATCTGATTCCAGTTGCCTAAGAGCAGACGAGAGAGCACGAGAAGACCCAGTGCCTGCCAGAAGTTGATCTCACTCCAATTAGTTATCTGAGGAATGAGCACATTCCACAAAAGCATCACTAGTGCCGATACCCCTGTGACCATCACAAGGCATACGACAAGGCGTATAAACCATTTTTTTCTCTTTATGCCCATCTTTTTTTCTCTTTAACAATTAACTCAATAGCATCATGGCGACACATCTTACTTAGGCACTTTCCGCATCCCACACACTGATCCAATTGCGCCACAACAGCACGCTTTTGCTCGCTATCCAGCGTAAATACCTTACGCTTACACATATCTACACACGCACGGCAGCCCGTACATTTATCTGCAATCACTTGTAAAGATACAACCTCTTTTGGTTTTTTGAATAATCTCATCACTTTTTTATTTTAATGTTTCTATAGTCTTGTAGACGATTCAGCGATAAAAATATTTTAAAGATGTTGATGTTTTTTTTCTATACAATGTTTTAGTAGATTTTTTATTGCGGGTTAAGTGTTTGTGTTTTAGTAGTTTTTGTGATCTGGGTTTGATTGTATGGTTGAAAAAAAATAAAAAATTTCATTTACCTCTTGCAATTTAAAAATTATTTAGTACCTTTGCACCACGCAATTAGGATAACCCTATGAGCGATGATGGTGCCATAGCTCAGTTGGTAGAGCAAAGGACTGAAAATCCTTGTGTCCCCGG
>CAYJIY010000010.1:12026-76259 GCA_964370415.1 uncultured Alistipes sp. | reverse complement strand
ATCAATACACTACTACTTCAAATGCTTCACCACACGACACGGGTTTCCCACCGCTACAACATTGGCAGGAATATCTTTAGAGACGACACTCCCCGCCCCTATCGTGGTGTTATCGCCAATGGTCACACCCGCTAGGATAATCGCACCTGCTCCGAGCCAAACGTTGCGCCCGATGGTCACTGGTGCCGAATTACCTTGCCAAAATGTACTGTTGACAGGCAATCGCTCCTCAGGGTCGATTGGGTGCCCCACAGCGCAGATCTTCACCCCAGGGCCTATTCCAGTGCTATCGCCAATAGTTATGCGATTGCAATCTAGGAATGTACAGCCCATGTTTATCTCCACGTTACGCCCCAAATGGATGTTCTCACCATAGTCGACATGGATGGGTGGAGCGATCCAGCAGTCCTTACCTCGTGAGCCGATCAGCTCATCGAGAATTGAGTTCATTTTATCACGATCACGAGTATCGGTGGAGCTATACTCACGCTCCAGATCTTTGGCTCTATGCCAACGGGCTTGCAGCTCTTGATCTGCACAATCATAGAGCTGCCCCGCTAACATCTTCTCCTTTTCGGTCATTACTTAACCTTTTTAATCATCACGATTCCGTTGGTGTCATTGCCAACATCGCCTCGCACCATCGCCTCGATAGTGAATGGCGTTCCCGCCTCGAATGAGTCAACTTCCACAGTATAAGTATTCGCCGAGTTCGTTCCTCCAGTCGAGCCTGAGTGCTTATCCTCAGAGATAACATCTTGGCGTTTGAATAGCTTAATGCCGTCGATCTCTAGCTTGTGATCGCCACCCGTGTAGATGAACGTAACCTCATAAGTTCCGTTGCCCGAAATCTTACCTGTTGCTTGAAATCTCCAAGGTGCAAACTCCTTAGCTTTGATTAGCTCAGGTTTCCACTGCGCCGTAAGAGTACCGAAGCTCTTGAACTGAGCAAAATCCTCCTCGAAGTATAGAGGCAAAGACAGAACTCCCTGCGATGTTAGGGTCGAAGCTCTGAAGTTGAACTTATTATCCAAAACAACTGGTCCAGAGTACTCCTCTGAGTGTTTGTGTGGGTAGCGACCATCTGTTCTATATAGGATCTTAGAGTCTGCAACGCTAGGCTCCAACCAGAACTGCACGCCGTTGTTCTGATCTGTCACCTTCTTGATTATTGGCTCTGGCACACGATAGTGGCAATCCTTGCTGTCTAGCTTTGCAAAGTGATACTTTAGACGTGATCTAAAGTCGTTAAACTCACGTATCTGATCATTGCTCCAACCAACCTCAGCGAGTGCCAACAGACGTGGGAATGTCAAGTACTCAGCGTATCTCTCCGAGCGGTTTTCGCTTAGGATATCAAACTCCTGAAGCACTGTTCCATGGATAAACTGATCGCTCCAGAACGCCCCTTGAACACCTAGGATTTGCGAATCCTTATCGTAGTCGCTCACTCGCAATGAGTAGCACTTCTCAACCGAGATTGGAGGCATCCAACCCGCAGCCTTGATCTCGCCTGGTGTACGTCCCTCTGGGAAGTCGAAGTATGTGTGGCTAGCAGGGCAAAGAACAGCGTAGTGTCCATCGTCGAGGATCTCCTCAGTCACGTTTAGATTGCGCCAAACTACACCCACCATCTTGTTCTTCACACGACCGCTCAACACAGCCTCTTCCCATCCTACGACAGTCTTGCCGTGCTCCTTCATCATGTCTGTGACGATGTTCGTCAAGTAGCCCTGAAGCTTCTGAGGGTGATCTAGCCCCTCACGCTCCATCACCTTCTGGCAGTGAGGACACTTAGCCCACTTCTCAGGCACAACCTCATCACCACCGATATTTACATATTTCGATGGAAACAGTGCAAATGTCTCCTCGAAAACATCCTTCAAAAACTCATAAGAGCTCTCACGCCCTACGCACAGCAAATCACGGCTGATGTAGTGCTGAGTCGGCACCTCTAGCTGCACCTGCTCGCAGCTCAGCCAAGGGTAAGCAACCACGGCCGATAGCATGTGAGCTGGGAACGCAATCTCAGGGATCACATCCACGTTTCGCACTGTGGCATACTCCACAATCTCGCGGATATCGTCCTGCGTGTAGTATCCACCTAGGCGCTTGCCATCCTCGCCTGCCCAAGCACCGACTTCAGTTAGGAGAGGATATTTCTTGATCTCTAGTCTCCATCCCGAATCGTCGATAAGGTGCAACTGCAAAACGTTGAGTTTATACATCGCCATCATATCGATATACTTCATCACGAACTCCTTGTCGTAGAAGTAGCGAGCGACATCGAGCATCATACCTCGCCACTGATACATTGGAGCATCCTCAACAAAGAGCGACGGCGCGCTCCACTCCACCCCCTTGACAGGCGTGCTAGAGTAGATCTCCGATGGTAGGAGCTGTAGAAGGGTCTGAATTCCGTAGAATACACCCCCATTATCGGCACCTGCGATTGTGATTCCACCCTTATCAATATTCAGCGTGTAACCCTCTTTCTTTAGTTGTGTGTTGTAAACTAGATTGATAGATGAGCGCTTGCCCGATTTACCACTCTTTGTGTCTAGATCCCAGCCTGTTGACCCCTCAAGTAGAGATTCGAGGTACTCAGCTTGCGATTCGAGGCCATCGTTATAGATGATTTTAGTCGCTTCGTTAAGGGTGAATTCTCCCGATAGTGGCACTATTTTTTCGGGCTTTGGAATAATGTTAATTGGCTCTGCCTTAGCGCCTATCGCAACTAGTGGCAGGAATAGAAACAGGAGTAATCTCTTCATTGTTCTTGGTCTTTATTTTTCAGGTTATGTTATACGTAATTATGCTGACGGCAAATACCACAAAGAAAACCTACATATATGCCTCAGACACAAATAACAAATATAGTAATATTTTATAATTAATCAAAAAACGGTATAAAATAGATGGAGTTTTAATTTCTTAATCTCACTTTTTTGTTTTAACTTTGTGGTGTCTAAAGAACAACATTTTATACTTAACCCCAATGGCTATCCATAAAATTAAATTTTTCGCAGGACGTGGTTCTGAATACCTCGCGCAAAAGATTGCTGCCAGCTATGGCACAACACTAGGTGATTCAGAAGTACTCCTTTTCAGTGACGGTGAATTCCAACCCAGCTTCAATGAGTCTATTCGTGGATGTACTGTATTTATTATCCAGTCGACATTTCCACCTTCAGACAACCTCATGGAGCTCTTGATGATGATCGATGCAGCAAAGCGCGCTTCTGCCTATAAGGTTTGCGCCGTGATGCCGTACTTCGGGTGGGCACGCCAAGATCGTAAGGATCGCTCTCGTGTGCCAATCGGAGCAAAACTAGTGGCTAACATGCTTACTGCAGCGGGTGTAGACCGTGTAATGACAATGGACCTACACGCTGATCAGATTCAAGGTTTCTTCGACATCCCGGTTGATGCCCTCTACGCTAGTGGCATATTTATTCCGTACATCACGGAGCTAGGTATCGAAGATCTATCAATCGCAGCGCCAGATATGGGTGGCGCTAAGCGTGCTAACTCCTACGCTAAACTTCTAGGAGCACCTATTATCATCTCACACAAAGAGCGCTCGAAGGCGAACGTTGTAGGTGGGATGACAGCTATCGGAGATGTTGAGGGCCGCAATATACTCATCGTTGACGACATGATCGACACAGCAGGAACAATCTGCATGGCGGCAGATATGCTCATGGAGCGTGGAGCCAAGAGCGTGAGAGCAGCGATCACTCACCCAGTACTTTCGGGACCAGCCTATGAGCGCATCAACAATAGCGCACTTCAGGAGGTAATCATCACAGACACTATTCCTCTAAGAACAGATGTCGATACAAGCAAGTTCACAGTTCTATCTGTTGCAGATATCTTTGCTGACGTTATCGAGCGTGTTCACAACTACAAAGAGATCTCTTCGATCTTCTTCAAGTAGTCAATAAGGATATAGACAAAAAACATAGGGGAGCTTCCATTGTGGAAAGCTCCCCTATGTTTTATATATGGTTACTTACGAACTTGTGGTTGATCAGCAAGATCAGTTTTGGGGCATAACTTCGTTTTCCTCCTCCTTGCAAGGCAATGTGAGCACTTCCTCACATTGCTCTTGCTTCGAGCGTCGGTTCGTGCAGGCTCTCAAACCGCAGTTTACTATGCGTAAATGAGGATTTGAGAGGCAAGGGAAATGCCAAAAATAACTTGCTGCTCTGTCACTAATATCTACTCGAAAGATTGCATCTCTATAAGCTTAGCGTAGATTCCGCCCTTAGCCACTAGCTGCTCGTGTGTGCCCTGCTCAGCAATGATGCCCTGATCCACCACTAGGATCTTATCCGCATTCTGAATAGTGCTCAAACGGTGTGCAATCACGATCGATGTACGACCCTTCAAAAGCTTATTTAGAGCCTCCTGAACTAGCTTTTCGCTCTCAGTATCTAGAGCCGAAGTCGCCTCGTCTAGGATTAGGATCTCAGGGTTTTTAAGCACTGCACGTGCTATGGATAGGCGCTGACGCTGTCCACCCGAGAGCTTAACACCACGATCACCAATGTTTGTATCGTAGCCCTGCGGAGCCTCCTCAATGAAGTTGTGCGCATTTGCAACCTTAGCCGCTGCGACAATCTCATCGTGCGTAGCGCCATTGCGCCCCATACCTATATTACCCTCAATCGTATCGTTGAAGAGTATTGTATCTTGACCCACAACGCTGATAAACGAGCGAACACTCTCCTGGGCGTACTCCTTTATAGAGACACCATCGACAAGGATATCACCCGACGCAACGTCATAGAAGCGAGGGATAAGCTCACTGAGAGTCGACTTACCACCTCCCGATGGTCCAACTAGTGCGACAGTCTCGCCTCGCTTAACATCGAACGAAACGCCCTTGATGATCTCTCGTGAGTCGTCATAAGAGAATCTAATATCACGCACCTCGATCTTATCACTGAAGCCCTGCATTGTTTTTGCATTTGGAGCGTCCTGCACCTGACTCTCAGCATCCAACACCGAGAAGATGCGCTCACCTGCTGCGATACCTTGGTTTATATTAGAGAATTGATCGATGAACGATCTAATTGGACGTGTGATCTGGGAGAACGCAGCGATGAAGGTCACAAAACCTGCCGCCTCAACCTTACCATCTGCAACCAATATACCGCCATAGACGATCAACACTGACACTGCCGTGATACCCAAAAACTCACTCATAGGCGATGCCAACTGCTGACGGCGTGCCATCGATAGCGTTAGCTCCGAGATGCTATTATTGAGCTCGTGGAACTTGCGTTTCACATAGCCCGTTGCCGTGTAGCTCTTGATAACTTTCACCCCCGACAGTGACTCATCCACCGTGCTCACCATCTCACCTATACGCTCTTGATTAGTACGTGCAGGGTGACGAAGGCGCTTGACGATAGAGCCAATTATGAGCGCCACCAACGGCAAGAACAGCACCGCAAAGAGCGATAGTTGCCACGAGATAGAGATCATCAGGGCGATGTATCCCACAACGAGCAACGGATCTCGGAACGCCACTTGCAGGGTATTTGTGATGCAGAACTGCACCATCCCCACATCGTTAGTCATCTTCGAGATGATGTCTCCCTTGCGCTGATCGCTAAAGTAGCCCACGTGCATGTCCATCACCTTAGAGAATAGCTCATCACGCATTCTCTGAACCGAGCGAGTACGCATATTCTCCACTGTCCATGCGCTCAAATAGCGGAATAGATTGCTAAATAAGTTGGCAGTAATCATTATCGCCGCCAGGAGCATGAGCATACTCGCAAGCGAATACTCCTCACCGAAGAATGTGGTGTAGACGTAACTCAATATATCGTTGAACGAGATATCGGAGATTGTGCTAATACTCATCTTTGGCATCTCATACACAGGCACAAACTCATAATTATTCAAGAACATGGTGTTCATGATCGGAATAATCATTGCGTAGTTTGCGGTGTTGAACACAGCGTAGAGAAGTGCACACAAGAAGTATGGCACAGCATATCTTCTAATCGGGCGAGAGAAGCCCAGCAGACGCATGTAAATCTTAAACATATCTCTTAATTTTTATCTTTTTACTCTGGTTGATAGCCTACATCATCGAGGTGGGTAGCTCTGTTATGCGCAGCGCCAACAGCCAGCTCATCGCAGCGGTTGTTCTCCACATTGCTAGCGTGACCCTTCACCCACACAAATCGCACGTTGTGAAGGCGGTATGAGCGGAGGAATCGCATCCAAAGGTCAGCGTTCTTCTTCCCTGCAAACTGCTTCTTCACCCAACCGAAAACCCACTTCTTCTCGACAGCATCAACCACATATTTCGAGTCGGAGTAGATCACCACATCCGAACCCTCGAATTTGAGCATCTCCAGCGCCACACACACCGCCATTAGCTCCATGCGGTTGTTGGTTGTGAGCTTAAATCCCTGGGCAACCTCCTTGCGGTGTGGCCCCGACATCAGGACGCATCCATAGCCCCCAGGCCCTGGATTTCCGAGTGCGGAACCATCCGTATATATTGTAATTTGAGGCATCAGCTCCCAATTTATCTAAGAAGTGAGGAAGCTTAAAACCAACGGTCAAGGCTCCCTCACTCAAAATTCATAACTCTATTTTAGGGCAGCTAACTGCTCCTTGATCGCTGCGATCTTAGCCTCAGCGTCGCTCTGCTTGGCACGCTCTATGGCCACCACCTTCTCAGGTGCTGAGCTCACAAAGCGCTCGTTAGAGAGCTTCTTCATCACTGTCGCTAGGAACCCCTCGAAGTACTCCAACTTCTCAGTTAGCTTTTGGATCTCAGCCTCAACATCGATCTTACCGCTCATCGGCACGAAGTACTGCGTTGTCTTGATGATAAAGCCCACTGCCGAAGGATCTTTCTCCTCAACAGAGTCGATGCTCGATAGGTTCGCCATCTTCTTAATTACAGCCTCATACTCACTTGGGTAGTTCTCGTCAACGATAACCTGAAGCGTGAGCACCTCTTTCTGTGGTAGATTCTTCTGGTTTCTCACACTACGCACCGAAGAGATGATCTCCTTCGCAAGCTCAAAGCGTGCAAGCTCTGACTCATTAACCTCGTCGGCCTTAGGCATCTGCGATACACAGATCGATTCGCCCTGAGCACGCTCAGCGACAACCTGCCATATCTCCTCAGTGACGAACGGCATGAATGGGTGCAAAACTCGCATCAACTGATCGAAGAATCCTTTAGCTTGAGCTATAGTTTGAGCATCGATCGGGTGCTGATACGCTGGCTTAATCATCTCTAGGTATAGCGAGCTGAAGTCATCCCAGAACAACTTATATGCCACCATAAACGCCTCAGAGATGCGGTATGATGAGAAGTTAGCGTCGATCTCAGCGATAGCTTGGCTCAGGCGGTTCGAGAACCACTCACTCGCAAGGCGTGAGCTCTCAGGCTGCTCGATCGAAGAGTCAACCTCCCAACCGCAGATCAGCCTAAAGGCATTCCATATCTTGTTTCCGAAGTTACGCCCCTGCTCACAGAGCGCCTCGTCGAACATCACATCGTTTCCTGCCGACGATGAGATAAGCATCGCCATACGCATACCATCAGCTCCGAACTGCTCGATTAGATCCAACGGATCTGGCGAGTTACCCAGCTGCTTCGACATCTTGCGCCCCTGCTTGTCACGCACGATACCCGTGAAGTAGACATTGCGGAATGGCTTCTCATCGAAGAGCTCATATCCAGCCATAATCATACGTGCCACCCAGAAGAAGATGATATCTGGACCCGTCACAAGATCGTTTGTTGGGTAGTAGTACTTGATCTCCTCGTTCTCAGGGTTCATAACACCATCGAACACAGAGATTGGCCACAACCACGATGAGAACCATGTATCTAGTACATCCTCATCTTGACGAAGATCCTCAATCTTTAGTGAGATATCACCGCTCTTTTCATGAGCCAACTCCAACGCCTTCTCAGGAGTTGCAGCCACCACGAATCCACCTTGTGGAAGGTAGTAAGCGGGGATTCTGTGTCCCCACCACAGCTGACGAGAGATACACCAATCCTTGATGTTCTCCATCCAGTGGCGATATGTGTTCTTATATTTTTCAGGGAAGAAACGAATCTCATCCTCCAAAACTGACTTTGTTGCAGGCGCTGCCAACTCCTCCATCGAGAGGAACCACTGCATCGAGAGCTTAGGCTCGATCACAACACCCGTTCGCTCCGAGTAACCTACATTATTTGTGTAGTCCTCAGTTTTTTCGAGTAGGTTTGCCTCCTGTAGGTCTTTCTCGATCTGCTTACGCACTGCGAAGCGATCCTCACCTACATACATACCCACCTTATCGTTGATCGTACCATCGTCGTTGAAGATGTCAATCGCCTCAAGGTTATACTTCTCGCCCAACATGTAGTCGTTCACATCGTGCGCAGGGGTAACCTTTAGTGCTCCCGTTCCGAACTCAATGTCAACATAGCTATCACGAATAACAGGGATCGAGCGTCCAACCAAAGGCACAATCACACGTGCATTCTCACCCAACCAAGCGTAGCGCTCATCCTCAGGATTGATACATAGTGCCGTATCACCAAGGATAGTCTCAGGACGAGTTGTTGCAACGATGATCGCCTTGTCAGTGCCCTCGACCATATAGCGTAGGTAGTAGAGTTTACCGTTCGACTCCTTGAAGATCACCTCCTCGTCGGATAGTGCCGTCTTCGCCGCAGGGTCCCAGTTCACCATGCGAACACCACGATAGATCTTGCCCTTTTCGTGTAGATCGCAGAAGACCTTGATAACGCTCTCAGAGCGCTGCTCATCCATCGTGAAGCATGTGCGCTCCCAGTCGCACGAAGCACCCAACTTGCGGAGCTGCTTGAGGATCACACCACCATACTGCTCCTTCCACTCCCATGCGTGGCGTAGGAACTCCTCACGAGTGAGCGATGATTTGTCGATCCCCTCGGCTTGAAGCTTAGCCACGACCTTCGCCTCAGTGGCGATAGATGCGTGGTCTGTTCCTGGCACCCAACAAGCGTTCTTGCCCTGCATGCGAGCACGGCGGATGAGAACATCCTGCAATGTGTTGTTGAGCATGTGCCCCATGTGGAGCACCCCCGTTACATTGGGCGGTGGTATAACAATTGTATATGGCTCTCTAGCATCTGGCTCAGAGTGAAAAAATTGGTTTTCGATCCAGTAATCATACCACTTAGACTCTATCTGTTGTGGCGTGTATTTGTCTCCGATTTGCATTATTGTGCGATTAAAATTTCTTATTAAGGGGCAAAAATACAAACTATTTTGAAAAAAAAGGTCTATTTGTCAATTTTTCGTCTCGAAATGTGCTATATTGTTAATAACTTCTGTTGCGATTGTAATAAACTATCAACAAAAATCGTTACCTTTGCGCAGTTATACAGTGATTATTATGAACAAAAAGAGTAAAATTACTACTATCGAAGTAGACGATATAAATGCAGTGACTGAGCTGTTTGACGGCAGACACAACATGATACCAATCGTCTCGGGTGAAGATGATGCAACGGAGAGCTTTGAGGTTCCCGATGTTATTCCTATTCTCACCCTGCGTAGCTCTGTTATCTTCCCTGGCTCGATAACACCCATAACTGTGGGGCGCGAGAAAAGCATATCGCTCATCAGAGAAGCACAAGCAGGAAACGGAATTTTAGGTGCGGTACTTCAGCGCGAAAGCGACGTTGAAGATCCAACCCCAGATGATATGTACAAGATCGGAACCGTAACCAAGATCATCAAGGTCTTGGAGATGCCAAATGGCAATCTAACGGTTATTCTCAACGGACTAGAGAAAATTGAAGTGGTGGAGTACACAACTCTAGAGCCATACTTCAAGGCTCGTGTTTCGACCCTCAGAGACTCAATGCCTGAGTCAAAGAGCATAGAGTTCGAGGCACTAGTCAACTCAATTCGTGACGTTGCACTCAACATAATCAACATATCGCCAAATATGCCTAAGGAGGCAGCATTTGCGATTAAGAACATCGACTCACAGAGAGGGATCGTCAACTTTATATGCACGAATCTCGAACTATCGGACGAGGACCGCCAATCGCTATTGGAGGCTCCAGGTCTATTGGCTCGCTCTCGCAAATTACTCGAAATTCTTGTTCGTGAGCAGCAGTTAGCTGAGCTCAAAAACGAGATCCAAGAGCGTGTGAAGCTAGAGATAGACAAGCAGCAGAGGGATTACTACCTCCAGCAGCAGATGCGTGCTATACAAGAGGAGTTGAACGATGGTGAGGATGCTGAAACAGCGAAAATTCGTGAACAGGCGACCAAGAAAAATTGGTCTAAGGAGGTAGCCGACCTATTCGAGAAGGAGGTTGTCAAGCTAGAGCGCCTAAACCCTGCTGTTGCTGAGTACTCGGTGCAGATCTCATACCTTCAACTCATGTTGGAGCTACCTTGGAACGATATAACTAAGGACAACCTCGACCTGAAGTCTGCAAGCGAGCAGCTCGACAAAGACCACTTCGGTCTCGAAGAGGTCAAGGAGCGTATCTTGGAGCACCTTGCCGTGATGAAACTAAAGGGCGACCTAAAATCCCCTATCATCTGTCTATATGGCCCTCCAGGAGTTGGTAAGACATCTCTCGGAAAGTCGATCGCTACGGCTCTCGACCGTCAGTTTGGACGCATCTCCCTGGGAGGTCTACACGACGAGTCGGAGATCAGAGGTCACCGCCGAACATACATCGGATCGATGCCTGGACGTGTCCTGCAGACTATCAAGCGCTGCGGATCATCTAACCCAGTCATCATTCTCGATGAGGTTGATAAGCTATCGCGTAGCAACCACGGCGACCCATCTAGTGCCCTTCTTGAGGTTCTTGACCCTGAGCAGAACACTACGTTCCACGATAACTACCTCGACATCGAGTATGATCTATCGAAGGTTCTGTTCATCGCAACGGCAAACAACATCTCGAACATTGCGCCACCACTTCGTGACCGCATGGAGATGATCAACATTGCAGGATACCTCGTGGAGGAGAAGATAAGAATCGCACAGGATCACCTTCTGCCTAAGCAGATGGAGGCTCACGGTGTGAACACTGACCAGATGAGCGTAAGCTCGGAGGTGATGAGCTACATCATTGCGCACTACACTCGTGAGGCGGGTGTTCGTGGCCTTGACAAGCAGCTAGCCAAGCTATCTAGATTCCGTGCCAAGCAGATCGCATTCGACGAGAAGTTCTCATCGGAGATTTCGGAGAGCAACGTGGTCGAGATCCTCGGACAACCTAAATATCGCCAAGATCAATACGAAATTAGCGGCATGACGGGCGTTGTGACGGGACTCGCTTGGACCGAAGTTGGTGGAGACATCCTATATGTGGAGTCTTTGCTTACTCCAGGTAAGGGAAAACTCAGCCTGACGGGTAACCTTGGAGATGTGATGAAGGAGTCGGCTAGCATCGCTCATGAGTGGGTTATGGCTCACCACGAGAAGTTGGGTATCGACATCGAGAAGTTCCAAAAGCACGACATCAACATCCACGTTCCAGAGGGTGCAATCCCTAAGGATGGACCATCGGCAGGTATCACGATGCTCACATCGATCGTCTCGACATACACGGGGCGCAAGATCAAGGAGCGTATCGCAATGACTGGCGAGACAACCCTTAGAGGACGAGTTACACCAGTGGGAGGAATCAAGGAGAAGATACTTGCAGCTAAGCGTGCAGGCATCAACGAAATTATCCTCTCTATCGACAACAAAAAGGATATTATCGAGATCAAAGAGGAGTACATCAAGGGGCTGACCTTCCACTATGTTCAGACCAATTTTGAGGTGCTAGAGCTCGCTCTTGAGAAGTAAAAAAATATCGCTATGAGATTTGTAGCTATAATCCCTGCACGTTACGCATCGACTCGCTTCCCAGCAAAACCGTTGGCAATGCTGGGCGGCAAGACGATGATTCAGCGTGTGTATGAGAGGGTAACAAACACTATAAAAGATGCGGTGGTCGCTACGGACGATCAGCGCATCTTTGACGTTGTAGAGAGTTTCGGTGGGCGTGTCATAATGACCAGCGCCGATCATCAAAGTGGCACAGACAGATGCCGTGAGGCGTATGAGAAGCTGGGCGAGGAGTTCGATGTGGTGATAAACATTCAGGGCGATGAGCCGTTCATCCACCCATCACAGATAGAGACTCTAATGGAGTGCTTCGACAGCAATGATGTGCAGATCGCAACGCTCGTAAAACCATTCTCGGCAGATCAAAGCATCGAGGAGTTGGAGAACCCCAACTCACCAAAGGTGATAATGAACGAGAAGATGCGTGCGCTGTACTTCTCGCGTTCGGTGATTCCATTCCTGAGGGGTACACCTCGCCAGGAGTGGCTATCAGCGCACACATTCTACAAACACATAGGAATCTACGCCTTCCGCACCAGTGCGCTAAAGGAGATAACTACCCTACCGCAATCACCTCTAGAGAGGGCTGAGTCCTTGGAGCAGTTGCGCTGGCTTGAGGGTGGCTACAACATCTCGGTAGGCATCACCAATGTCGAGACTATCGGCATCGACACTCCAGAAGATCTGCAGAGGGCAGAAGAATTTTTAAAAACACTAGATTATATATAGGTATGAAACCAATATTTATTGCTGGGCCGTGCGTTATTGAGTCGGCCGAGTTACTAGATACTGTTGCCGAACGCATCGTTCAGATCAACAACTCGCTTGGGGTTGAGATCATCTTCAAAGCGTCGTTCGACAAGGCAAATCGCACATCGCTCAGCTCATTTCGAGGCCCAGGGCTTGAGAAGGGGCTCCAAATGTTGGACGATGTTCGCTCAAAATGGGGGCTTAGACTCCTAACCGATGTTCACGAATCTTATCAGGCTCAGGCAGCAGGTGAAGTTATGGACGTGCTACAGATTCCAGCGTTTCTTTGTCGCCAAACTGACCTTTTGGTCGCTGCGGCAAAGACAGGCAAGATCGTAAATATCAAGAAGGCGCAGTTCCTTTCGGGGGTTGACATGCGCTATCCATACGAGAAGTCAATGGAGTCGGGAGCTGCCGAGACGTGGCTCACCGAGCGTGGCAACTCGTTTGGCTACAACAACCTTGTTGTCGACTTCCGCAACATCCACGACATGCTCCAAATCGCACCTCGTGTGATTATGGACTGCACACACTCGGTTCAGCGACCAGGTGGAGCGAACGGAACAACGGGTGGCGATCGTCAATTTGTGCCAAACATGGCACTTGCGGCTAAGGCGTTCGGTGCAAACGGCTACTTCATGGAGGTACACCCTACGCCCGACCAAGGCAAGAGCGACGCTGCAAACATGCTAGAGCTAGATAAACTAGAGGGTCTAATCAAACAACTCATATAAGATGAAGAGTCAGATAATTGAGCTCGCACGCAAAACCCTCAGCACAGAGCAAAGAGCCCTTGAGAGGTTGTCTCAGAGTCTTGGCGATGAGTTTGTGCTGGCGGTAGACACGATACTTGGCACAAGCGGAAAGGTCATCATGACTGGTATGGGGAAATCGGGACTCGTAGCACGTAAAATCGCCGCTACACTAGCCTCAACAGGCACTCCGAGCTTCTTCCTACACCCTGGCGAGGCATTTCATGGCGACCTTGGAATGATCTCAAAAGAGGATGTTATCATAGCGCTATCATATTCGGGCGAGACGGACGAGATCCTAAAGATCGTGCCCTTCATCCTCGAAAATGGCAACCAGCTGATCTCCATGACGGGGAACACGGAGTCGTCACTGGCTCGCAACTCAAATATTCACCTCGATGTGGAGGTTGAGCACGAGGCGTGCATACTTCTGCTCGCACCAACAACCTCGACAACAGCGCAAATGGCGATGGGTGATGCCCTAGCGGTTGCACTGATGAAGATGAGAGAGTTCACCAGCATGGACTTCGCACGCCTACACCCAGGGGGAAGCCTTGGTCGTAGACTACTCATGAGAGTCGGCAACGTCATGCACAAGGAGAACCTCCCGATCGCAACACCTGATTGCAACGCCAAGGAGATGATCCACACTATCAGCAAGGGCGGAATGGGGCTACTGATCGTCTGCAACGGAGACAAAATAGAGGGCATTGTCACAGATGGCGACATCAGACGAGCAATGGAGCTACGCCCCGAGGAGTTCTTCAACATCAAGGCGAGCGACATCGCAAGCAAGAATCCAAAGACGATCTTGCAGAGCGAAAAGCTCATCGCCGCCGAAAAGCTTATGACTCAGCATAAGATCACATCATTAGTTGTTGTCGATCAGGATGATAAGCTTGCGGGAATTGTCCAGATCTACGACATCAAACTATAACGTTCAGAATTAAAGCTGTGCGATTGACCCAAGGGTTGATCGCACTCTTTTTTTGTGAGGTTCTCTTCACTGCGCATATCTCACATGTGAGCCGAAATATCAAACTCAAAAAAATGGATAATCCTAACGATATTTCGAGAAAATTTACTAAATTTGCGGATTATAGAGAAATTAAAAAAAACTTTCTTACACATGAAGTTCAACGAATATAAAGGTCTTGACCTTGCAGCAATTGCAACAGAGGTACTAGAGCAGTGGAACCAAGATGATACGTTCCACAAAAGCATCACAACACGTGAAGGTAAACCAACATTTGTATTCTACGAGGGACCACCCTCAGCTAACGGTATGCCTGGCATCCACCACGTGATGGCTCGTGCCATTAAGGATATCTTCTGTCGCTACAAGACGCAGAAGGGCTACCTCGTACACCGTAAGGCGGGATGGGATACTCACGGTCTACCAGTTGAACTCGGTGTTGAGAAGAAGCTTGGCATCACCAAAGAGGCTATCGGCAAGACGATCACCATTGGCGAGTATAACCTAGCTTGCCGTGAGGCGGTGATGGAGTTCACAGGTATGTGGGAGGAGCTCACTCAAAAGATGGGCTACTGGGTCAACATGGACGATCCGTACATCACCTACGACAACAAATATATCGAGACACTTTGGTGGCTCCTAAAGCAGCTCTTCGACAAGGATCTTTTGTACAAGGGCTACACTATCCAGCCATACTCGCCAGCGGCGGGAACGGGACTCTCGACTCACGAGCTTAACCAACCAGGTTGCTACCGTGATGTGAAGGACACAACGTGTACGGCTCAGTTCAAGATCATTCGTGATCAGAAGAGCGAGAAGCTATTTGGCAACACTCAAGGTGAGCTCTACTTCCTAGCTTGGACGACAACTCCTTGGACACTACCATCGAACACAGCGCTGGCTGTTGGCCCTGCTATTGAGTATGTTAAGGTGCTTTGCCAAAACCCATATACAAATCAGGAGCAGACCATCATCATGGCAAAGGAGCTCACATCGAGCTACTTCACCGCAAAGATGGAGGGTACGTTCACAATCACAGACGAGATATACACAGGTGCGGAGCTTGCAGGCATTGCATATAAGCAACTCATCCCTTGGATCAAGCCAATGGGCGAGGCGTTCCGTGTGATCGTGGGCGACTTTGTGACTACGTCTGACGGTACTGGTATCGTTCACATCGCACCGACTTTTGGTGCTGATGACGACCGTGCTGCTCGTGCCGCTGGCATCGTGCCACTCTTTGTTGTTGATGCTGCTGGTAAGAATCAACCTATGGTCGACAGATCGGGTAAATTCTTCGTTATGGAGGACCTAGACCCTGAGTTCGTTGCGAAGTATGTCGACACTCAAAAGTATGCTGAATTTGCAGGTCGCTTTGTGAAGAACGCCTACGATGAGTCGCTAACGGAGGCTGACGCAACGCTCGATGTTGACATCGCAGTGATGCTCAAGAGCCAAAATCAGGCGTTCAAGATCGAGAAGCACTCGCACTCATACCCACACTGTTGGAGAACTGACAAGCCAGTTCTGTACTACCCTCTCGACTCGTGGTTTATCAAGACTACAGCGATGAAGGAGCGCATGATCGAGCTCAACCAGACCATCAACTGGAAGCCAGAATCTACAGGTTCGGGTCGCTTTGGTAAGTGGCTAGAGGGGCTCGTAGATTGGAACCTCTCTCGCTCACGCTTCTGGGGTACTCCTCTTCCTGTTTGGGCTACGGAGGACTACTCACAGATCAAGTGTATCGGCTCTATCGAGGAGCTACTCGCCGAGATCGAGAAGTCGATTGCCGCGGGTCACATGAGCGAAAATCCATTCAAGAACTTCAAGGTTGGGGACTTCTCGAAGGAGAACTACTCAATCGCAAACATAGACCTACACCGCCCTCACGTGGATGCTATCATCCTCACGGCGGACAATGGCGAGCCTATGCAGCGTGAGAGCGATCTTATCGACGTGTGGTTCGACTCAGGAGCTATGCCTTACGCACAGCTACACTATCCGTTCGAGAACTCAGGAGCGGACTTCAAGGATGTCTACCCTGCTGACTTCATCGCCGAGGGTGTGGATCAGACTCGTGGTTGGTTCTTCACGCTTCATGCACTAGCGACGATGCTATTCGACTCTGTTGCGTTCAAGAACATCATCTCAAATGGTCTAGTGCTAGACAAGAGCGGAAACAAGATGTCGAAGCGTCTTGGCAATGCGGTCGATCCATTCGAGGTGCTCTCGAAGTATGGAGCAGACGCTACACGCTGGTACATGATCTCAAACTCACAGCCTTGGGATAACCTCAAGTTTGATATTGAGGGTGTGGATGAGGTGCGCCGCAAGTTCTTCGGCACGCTCTACAACACATATTCGTTCTTTGCGCTCTACTCTAACGTGGATGGTTTCACGGGTCAAGAGCCAGAGGTGCCAATGGAGAAGCGCCCAGAGATCGACCGTTGGATCATCTCGCTACTAAACACGCTTGTTAAGAGCGTGAGCGAGTCGCTCGAGAGCTACGACCCAACACCTGCAGCACGTGCTATTCAGGAGTTCGTGGGCGAGAACCTATCAAACTGGTACGTTCGCCTAAACCGTAAGCGCTTCTGGGGTGGTGATTTAGATGAGAATAAGATCGCTGCATACCAGACTCTATACACTTGTCTTGAGACTGTTGCTAAGATCTCAGCGCCATTTGCGCCGTTTATCTCGGATCGTATCTTCCGTGACCTAAACGCTGTGAGTGGTCGCCACGCCGACTCTTCGGTACACCTCTCTATGTTCCCTGAGGCCGACACAACGCTTGTCGACAAGGAGCTAGAGCAGATGATGGCTACGGCACAGCAGATCTCTTCGATGGTTCTTGCGCTTCGTCGCAAGGTCAACATCAAGGTGCGCCAACCGCTCACGAAGATCCTAATCCCAGTACTCGACAGCGCAACTAAGCGCCAAATTGAGGCTGTAGATGCAATTATCCGCAACGAGGTGAACATCAAGCAAATTGAGCTTATTGAGCAGACAGCTGGTCTTATCACTAAGCGTATCAAGCCGAACTTCAAGACCTTGGGTCCAAAGTACGGAAAGTATATGAAGCAGATAGCAGCTCTTGTTGCGCAGTTCGATCAGGATCAGATTGCGCAGATCGAGAGTGCAGAGCAAACCACGCTCGACATGGGCGCTGAGACGATCACGGTCACTCCTGCCGATTTCGAGATCACATCGGAGGATATGCCAGGGTGGCTCGTGGCCTCGGAGGGTAAACTCACCGTTGCGCTCGACATCACTCTAACCGATGAGCTAAAGGCTGAGGGTGTGGCACGTGAGCTAATTAACCGCATTCAGAACCTGCGTAAGGATTCGGGACTAGAGGTTACGGATAAGATTATCATTCAGATCGAGAAGTGCGAGTTTACTGCACCAGCGATTGCGGCTTATGCCGAATATATCGCTCAGCAGACCCTAGCAGTCGAAATTACGGAAGCCGATGAGCCTACGGGAGAGTTTGTCGTGAGCTCTGATCTTGATGAAGTGGTTGTAAAAGTAGCTATTTCAAAAATATAAGGGACCATTTTTAATATAATTGTATTGTTTATATTAAAATTATTTATTACCTTTACGTAATTGATACCTAGAACAAGATTATATTATTATGGCTACTGAAAAGACACGTTACAACGACGCTGAGCTCGAGGAATTCCGCGTTCTTATAAAAGATAAGATAAATTCTGCAAAGGAGGATTATGATCTACTGAGAGCATCAATCACACACTCCTCAGATAACGACACAGAGGACACATCGCCAACATTCAAGATCTTGGAGGAGGGTGCTACTACCCTATCTAAGGAGGAGAGTGGACGCTTGGCTGCGCACCAGCTAAAGTTCATCCGCAACTTGGAGATGGCTCTAGTTCGTATCGAGAATAAAACTTATGGAATCTGTAAGACTACAGGCAAACTAATCCCGAAGGAGCGCCTCATGCGTGTTCCTCACGCCACTGAGTGTATCGAGGCGAAAGAGGGACGTAGATAGCAGTAGTCGTTACTTGGCATGGCGACCAGAAGCGTAGCTATTAGTCAAAAAAAGTGATAAGGGGTGGGTCTAAGGGCCGCACCCCTTTTTTGAAAATATATATGAAAAGATACATACTAGCAATCATAGCGATCGCCTCATGCGCTCAACTTTGGGGGCAAGATAGCCTAAATTATAGGATCACATCCAAGCGCCACACCCAAGCCAGTGTGCAGAGCGATGGCTCGACCACAGCCTCTGAGCTGATAAACTACCCCTATTTCGAGGGGTGCGAGAACTCCTACCTGCTAAACGGGGAGATAGAGGAGCTCTTCTTCGACTACATCTACGACGAAAACGAGATATCCAAAAGCAGGCTCAACAACAACGAACAGAGCATCTCGACAGATTATAGGCTCATCGAGAGGGACTCTGTGGTGACTATCATTGCAGATGTTACGATCACGGAGGGCGACTCCACTCTTAACCGCACCTATTCGCTGAATCTTCACCCCCAAAGTGGAGAGTGGTTTGGGATCTCTACCATTTATAGCCAGTTTATGCGACTCACGCTCGACGACTTGGAGTTTGTGAGTGGCGATCGCAACGCCTACGATCAGGGACTGCACGAGCCGCACTACCAATCTACCAAGTATGAGTATAAATATGCCCACTATGCCGATTCGGGACATCTTTATGTGATATTTAACAATCTACCGATGTCGATGGGCGGAGGGATGATCTTGCGCACACGGGAGCCAATCCTAAATCCACGTGAGCAGAACCATGTCGATAGATTCCTTCAAGAGAATGGCTACAAAACGCCACACTATGCTCTATTTCGCAACCATTGCGAATATAAGTTTAGGCTCTTCACCGACTCACACACCGAGGATATCGCAACGCCAAGGCACACCGCTGTGGATGGACTCACAATCGACATTGGAGCGCAATACATCAAGACCTTCCCTGGCTCTGCGGCAGAGATCACAGCCCAAGAGATTGCCGAGGATAAGAGCGGCGAGTGGCGCAGGATGTTGATGCTAAATCGCCTACTCCTCAATGAGGACTCTACTGCCTTTGCTCACTTCTCACAAAATCCATCTGAGGCGGAGTATCTCAAGCTAGTATCACTTCAAGCAGAGTACGAACTCGACCTATACACTCAGGCGCTACTTGAGTACGGATCACCAGATCCGACGATTGCCCCGCCAAGTCCTAAAATCACTGCTGAGCAGCCTAGTGATTTTGTACCAAAGGGGATGAAGATCATTGCTCAGGTCGCCATGGGGATAAATCGAAATGTGCTGGTGTGCGCCCCAAACAGCCACAAATCGGAGGAGTTATTATTTGGTGCAGAGCTTATTCTCGTGGAGTTTGACGGTGCTGGCGAGTTCATCAGCAAGGGGCGCTACAAGGCGTTTGTCGAGAATAAAGCTGGGGAGTCACTCGGATTAATGGAGGTGGATCGAGGTCACGACAACGCAATAATCATCATTGAGCACATTGGCGATGATCTCATCCTTGAGACCCACTACACCTATAGATCTGACGATGGGCCCTATGGCAGAAATGGGGATTACGTCCTGACTCAGATGACGCTAAATCACAACGCCACAGACCCTCGACCAAGTGTAGATATCCCCGTGAGCCATATCTACCACTTCGGGCAGCTGGACGAGCAGTGGTTTAGGGATGCAATCCAGCGCCACACCAATAACTAGGGACTAAAAGCGAGACACGATGTCAGTTGTCTCGCTTTTTTTGTCACCCACGGTTGCCACTATGTCAGCAAACACACTGATCTACAACAAGATAAATGACAAATAGTCACTCTGTGTCACACATTTGGGTGCTGGCAAACTTATTGCTGTTATAGAGTCAAAAAATATAATCAAACTATGAATATAAACACTCTAACAGTAAAAGCGCAGGAGGCACTCCAAGAGGCGGTGACCCTTGCGAAGGCTGGCGGTCAGCAGGCTGTCGAGCCTATACATATATTAAAAGTACTAATCAAGGAGGACGATTCGCTTGCGACCTACCTTCTTGGGCGAGTTGGTGTCAATACCAAAAATCTGCGCACCGAGATCGAGCACGTGATAAACACCCTGCCGAAGGTTTCGGGCGATGGCGATGTATTCTTCTCGAGCGATGTGACCAAGGTGATTCAGAGCGCTGTCGACACCACAAAGACCTTCAACGATAGGTTCGCTTCGGTGGAGCACCTCCTAATCGGACTCATCACAGAGCGCAATCGAGCTGCGGAGCTTCTCAAAAATGGCGGTGCAAGCCAAAAGGAGCTCATCGAGGCGATACGAGCGTTCCGAAAAGGGGCAACGGTAGACTCTCAGAGCTCCGATATGCAGTTCGATGCACTGGGTAAGTACGCCATCAACCTCAATGAGATGGCACGCTCAGGTAGGCTCGACCCTGTAATTGGGCGTGACGATGAGATACGCCGTGTGCTGCAAATCCTCTCTCGCCGCACCAAGAACAACCCTATTCTTGTGGGTGAGGCTGGTGTTGGTAAGACCGCTATTGCGGAGGGTCTAGCCCATAGGATTGTGGATGGCGATGTGCCCGAAAACCTAAAGTCGAAGCTACTATTCTCGCTCGACATGGGAGCTTTGATCGCAGGGGCAAAGTATCAAGGTGAGTTCGAGGAGCGCCTAAAGGCGGTGGTGCAGGAGGTGATAGCATCGGATGGTGACATTCTGCTATTCATCGATGAGATCCACACCCTTGTGGGTGCAGGCAAGAGTTCGGGGGCGATGGATGCGGCAAATATCTTAAAACCAGCCCTCGCACGTGGTGAACTACGCACCATTGGCGCAACGACGCTCGATGAGTACCAAAAGTACTTTGAGCAGGATAAGGCGCTAGAGCGTCGCTTCCAAAAGGTGATGGTCGATGAACCGACCCAAACCGATGCAATTTCAATCCTCAGGGGTCTAAAAGAGAGGTATGAGGGGCACCACAAAGTGCGTATCAAGGATGAGGCTATAGTCTCGGCAGTGGAGCTATCGACACGCTACATAACATCGAGATTCCTGCCCGACAAGGCGATTGACCTTATCGATGAGGCGGCATCACGCCTACGCCTTGAGATGAACTCTGTGCCCGAGGAGATCGATGATCTGGATCGTAGGATTCGCCAACTAGAGATCGAACGTGAGGCTATACGCCGTGAAAAAGATACTAAGCGCATTGAGGATCTATCCCACGAGATTGAGAATCTCAGGGCTCAGAGCTCGCAGATGCGTGCCAAGTGGCAGGGCGAGAGAGACCTAATACAAAAAATTCAATCTAACAAAGATCTGATAGAAAAGCTCAAGGTCGAAGCTCAGCAGGCGGAGCGTCAGGGTGACTATGGGCGAGTGGCGGAGATTCGCTATGGCAAGATCCAAGAGGCCGAAAAGCTGATCGAGGCGCTAAAGGTAGAGCTACAAATAGCCTCGGCAAACGGCTCCATGATAAAAGAGGAGGTTGACTCTCAAGATGTGGCAGAGGTGGTAGCTCGTTGGACAGGCATCCCCATTACTCGCATGCTGGCATCGGAGCGTGAGAAGCTCCTGAGCATGGAGGCAGAGCTCCACAAGAGAGTAGTTGGTCAGGGAGTAGCCATCGAAGCGATAGCCGATGCTGTCCGCCGATCTCGTGCTGGGCTCAACGACCCTCGCAAACCTATCGGCTCATTCATCTTCCTTGGAACAACGGGGGTGGGAAAGACCGAGCTGGCAAAGGCACTCGCTGAGTTCCTCTTCAATGACGACTCTATGCTCACACGCATCGACATGAGCGAATATCAGGAGCGCCACGCAGTATCGCGACTCGTTGGAGCCCCTCCAGGATATGTGGGCTACGATGAGGGTGGACAGCTCACCGAGGCGGTGCGTCGCAAGCCCTACTCTGTGGTTCTGCTCGACGAGATAGAGAAGGCTCACCCCGATGTGTTCAACATCCTGCTCCAAGTTCTAGACGATGGACGACTGACCGACAACAAGGGGCGCACGGTGGATTTCCGCAATACGATCATCATCATGACCTCGAACATGGGCTCAGAGGTGATTCAAGAGAGTTTTGCACCAGCAATGAGCGGAGAGCCTCTCAGTGCAGATTTGGTGGAGAGAACTCGTGATGCAGTAGTCGAGCAGCTCAAGCTCTACCTCAAGCCCGAGTTCTTGAATCGTGTAGATGAGATTGTGATGTTCGAGCCGCTCTCACGCTCGCAGATTGAGCAGATTGTGGATATTCAACTCTCGATCGTGAGTCGCATGCTGAGCGAAAATGGCATTACGCTAGAGTGCACAGCGGCGGCAAAGCAATGGCTCGCCACGGCAGGATTCGATCCACTATATGGAGCTCGCCCAGTGAAAAGGGCTATTCAGCGCTATGTGGTCAACGATCTCTCGAAGCGTATTCTTGCGGGGGAGGTGAATCGTGAGAATCCAATCATGATAGATTCGTCGGGTGATAAGCTCACCTTTAGCAACTAAATAATAATGGCGACCAGAGTTATCTCTAGTCGCCATTTTTATAATATGTGGTCTCTTAGATAGACTCCTTCACGATCTGCACCATCTTGTCGTACTGCTCCTCGATAGAGCATAGCAACTTATATTGCGCATGTGTTCTCACAAGGTTGTGCTCAGGATATGCGATCTTGTAGTATGTATCACCATTGATGTAGTCCAGCAAGAATCGAAGCACCTGCTCGAATACGATGTAGCGAGCACCGAAGGCTAGGTAGTCGATCTCGGACTGAGTCATCGTTGCGCCACGCTGAGAGAGGAATCCCTTAGTGTACGCCTCGAATCGCTCTAGGCTCATCGATACGTTGTCGAGGTTCTTATCGTCCTCAGCTCCCGTGTTGGCATAAGAGCGAATTGCATCACCAAAGTCGTTAAGCGAAGTGCTGCTCATAACCGTATCAAGGTCGATCACACAGAGTACATTGTCGCTCTCATCGAAGAGGATGTTGCTGAGCTTTGTATCGTTGTGCGCAACTCGACGTGGGATGATTCCAGTCTCGAATTTAGACCAGAAGTCCAACATCTGCTCACGGCGAGATTCGATCCAGTCGATCTCTGTTGCAAGATCCTTCACACGCCCTGCGGCATCCTGCGCCACAGCCTCATCCCACTGAACAAAACGCCAGCGAATATCGTGAAAGCCTTTGATTGTATCTACAAGTGGCTCTTCGAAATCGGCTAGATCAGCCTGGAAGCGACCTATACCCTCACCACCCTTATAGCAAAGTTCCAAAGAGTCCGCCTTGTCGTGTGTCACACAGCCACGCACAAATGTGCACATAGCCCAAAAATTACCCTCGTCGCACTTGTAGTATGGCTTGCCATCCTTACAGTTTACAACTGTCAGCACCTCACGCATTGGGTCGCCACCACGAGCTGTGACTTTAGCCTTGAGGTGAGCGGTCACCTTCACGATGTTATCCATCATTCCAGGAACGTCTGGGAATATTGCGTGATTCTTACGCTGGAGGATGTAGTTGTCGGCATCACCCTCGGTTATTACAGTAAATGTGTCATTTATAAAACCTTCGCCAAGGGGTTTGATCTGCTCGATCACACCCTCAACAAGAAATTGTGAAGCAATTTTTGTAGTATCCATCTCTATTATGTTAGTTGAGTTAAAGTGTTGGGTAACAAAAATAAAAAAAAATATGTTAAATACAAAATTTTACTGAAAAATAGCCGAAAAATAGGGAGAGCATGGCACCTAGGCTGAATCTTTATTACAATATATTAGTAGTATTCCAATAAAAAGTCTTATATTTGTCATCACATAATTTAAAAAAACGATCATTATGAAGCATGGATATGTATTCCCAGGACAGGGAGCACAGAGCGTGGGTATGGGCAAGGACCTATACGACAACGTGGCCGAAGCAAAGGCTCTTTTTGAACAAGCGAATGAGATTCTTGGTTTTAGAATTACAGATATAATGTTCGCAGGAACTGACGAAGAACTAAAGCAAACTAAGGTTACTCAACCTGCAGTTTTTCTTCACTCTGTAATCTTGGCAAAGGCACTAGGGGTTAATCCTGACGCTGTTGCTGGACACTCTTTGGGCGAATTCTCGGCACTTGTTGTTGCTGGAGCACTATCGTTTGAGGATGGACTAAAACTTGTTGCTAAGCGTGCTATGGCTATGCAGCAGGCGTGTGAGATCACACCAGGAACGATGGCCGCAATCCTAGGTCTTGAGGACTCGAAGGTTGAGGAGATCTGCGCATCGATCGATGGTGTTGTTGTGGCGGCAAACTACAACTGCCCAGGACAACTCGTTATCTCAGGTGCTGTTGATGCAGTTGACGCTGCGTGTGCTGCGGCTAAGGAGGCTGGTGCTCGTCGTGCACTAAGACTACCTGTTGGAGGAGCGTTCCACTCACCACTTATGGAGCCTGCTCGTCAGGAGCTAGAGAAGGCGATCAACGAAGCGCCATTCCAAACTCCAACGTGCCCAGTTTATCAGAATGTTGACGCAAAACCATATACAGATCCAACTCAAATCAAGGCTAATCTAGTGGCTCAGCTCACTGGTGCGGTTAGATGGACTCAGATCTCACAGAACATGGTAGCCGATGGCCTTACAACTTTCACAGAGCTAGGCCCTGGTGCTGTACTTCAGGGGCTAATCAAGAAAGCTAGCGCCGATGTAACAATCGAATCTAAGGCAACACTATAAGTAGAGCGTAATTTTACTTACAGTTATTCACAAAGCGTAATGAGCTAATATTTAGCTTGTTACGCTTTTTTAACATAAATGAAACACACTTTTTAGTAATATTTAGTTGTTAATTTAAAATAATTATAATATATTTGCAAAACTAGTAGTTAATTTATTATTTTTTATAACAACATGGCTTCACTAACCGAATTTTTCATCAATCACGAAGATGATAGCCTAAAGGGAATTTCTCACAAGAACAGTCTTATCAAACGAAGCATCATCGCCTACATGGCGGCGAATGGGGAGTGTACACTATCCGAGCTCACAAAGGAGCTACACATTAGTGTTCCTACCATCACTAAGTTGGTACAAGAACTTGTCGAGGAGAATATAGTCACTGACCTAGGAAAGGTTGAAACTCCAGGAGGGAGAAGACCTAATGTCTTTGGTCTGGCTAATACGGCAATCTACTTCGCAGGCGTAAATGTTGGTCGAGACAGGCTGACTTATCTAATTACCGACCTGCAAAACAACATCATTACGGAGAAGTGTGATACGGAATTCGAACTAAACGATCGTCCTCAGTGCATCGAAAAGATCATCACAGGAATCGAGCACTTTGCAAACAACTGTGGCATCGATCGTAGCAAGATCTTGGGTCTTGGTCTCAGCATCATTGGACGCGTAAACCCCGAATCGGGACGAAGCTACAAGTACTTTACATCGACAGATAAATCTTTGCGTGATACAATCGAGGAGCGTATCGGTATAAAGGTTCTGCTGGAAAATGACACTCGTGCTCGCTGCTATGCCGAGTACACATACGGCAAATCGAAGGAGGAGAGCAACATCCTCTACCTACACATGGGACGTGGGGTTGCCGTAGGTATTGTCGTTGATGGAAAACTTTACTACGGAAAGAGCGGTTTTGCTGGCGAGTTTGGCCACATTCCATTCTTCAACAACGAGATAATCTGCTCGTGTGGTAAGAAGGGGTGCCTTGAGACCGAGGTTTCGGGTATCGCCATCGAAGATAAAATGTGCTCGATGATCGAGAGTGGTGTCAACACCATCCTACGCCAACAGTACGATCAAGACAAGACTGTGCACGTTGACGAGATCATCGAAGCGGCTAAGAATGATGACAACCTATCGATCGAGCTGATCGAGGAGGCGGGTGAGAAGGTTGGTAAGGCTGTTGCCTTCCTAATCAACACATTCAACCCTGAGACTGTGATCGTTGGTGGAAACCTAGCAGCTGCGGGTGACTACATCATGCTACCGCTAAAGTCATCTACAAACAAATACTCACTGAACCTAGTCTACAAGGACACAAAGTTCAGAGTCTCAAGCATGAGCGAGAACGCTACTGCATGGGGCGTTGCAATGCTTATACGCAACAAAATCATCGGGCTATGATAAACATAGAGTATGGTGCTATACGCCTAAGAGCCATCGAACCCATCGATCTTGAGATCATGTATCAATGGGAGAACGACCCAAATGTATGGGGAGTAAGTGGCACTTTAGCTCCATTCTCACGACACATCATCGAGCAGTTCATCGAACAGCAGAGGGATGATATATACCAAAACCGACAACTTCGCCTAGTCATTGAGACGACCAACGGCGAAGCTGTTGGTTTTTTGGATCTATTTGAGTTTGACCCTCAAAACCATAGAGCAGGGGTCGGGATTCTGATCTACGACACTGCGAATCGAGGTCGAGGCTACGCCAAGGATTCACTCCTGGCACTTGACCGCTATGCTGAGCAGACTCTTCAACTCAAGCAGCTTTGGTGCAATGTTCCTCAGGACAATCATGCTAGCATTGCACTGTTCAACAGCGCAGGCTACTCCACGATTGGCACCAAGCGTGATTGGCTCTATCGACGAGATGGATACGTTGACGAGATAATGATGCAGAAGCTACTTTTTTAAACAAACAGAATCTAGAGATGAGACATAGAACTAAGGTGCAAATTGATTGCGAGAAGGCTAAACACACCAACACGGGACTACACACCTTCTGCATCGAACTTGCGAAGTCACTTAATAGAATTGCACCTAAATATGGAATTGATCTAAACTTTTTGATCGAGAAGCGCAACAAGAGTGATTTTGGAGGGGAGCACAGATACATTTCACTGCTCGATCGCCTAAAGTTTTGTACTCGCTACCCTATTTTTCACTCAACTTTTCAGTCGGGTAAGTTCATCCCCAAGAACTCGAACCTAATAATCACGGTTCACGACCTCAACTTCCTATACGACAAGCCTGAGCACAAGAGGGCGAAGTATATAAAGAAGTATCTCAAACGCATAAAAAATGCAGACTACCTAGTCTTCATTTCGGAGTTTGCACGCCAAGATTTCATTAGAATATTCGGCGAGATAAAGATCCCCAATAGGGTCATTTACAACGGCTGTTCGCTCTTTGATGGGCAGACAACAACAACTCCTGCTGCGTATCAACCTCAGGGGGAGTTCCTATTCTCGATCGGTACTGTACTCCGCAAAAAGAACTTCCACACCCTACCTGCTCTACTCCAAGACAATGATCTGGAGCTCATCATTGCAGGTAATCCAAGCGCCTACTCAGAACAAATCATGACGGAGGCAGCAAAATATGGTGTTACAGAGCGTGTGAAGATCATCGGAGCCGTTTCGGATCAGGATAAAGATTGGTACTATCGCAACTGCAAGGCGTTCCTATTCCCATCCATCGCCGAGGGATTTGGCATCCCTGCCATCGAGGCTCTAGCCTACGGAAAACCAACTTTCCTATCTCAGCACACATCCCTGCCAGAGATTGGAGCTAACCATGCCTACTACTTCGACAAGGATTTCGCACCTGAGAAGATGGTGGAGGAGTTCAAAAGCGGCATGGCTGATTTTCAGGGGCGTGATGTGCAGGCTCAGATCGACTACGCACGTTCATTCACATGGGACAACGCCGCACGCGAATACTGCGAGGTGTACAAGGAGTTCGAAAAATAGAGTTCAATGCAGACTAAAAGACCTACGAGCACCCCACTAAGCCTCATACTACCCCTAGCTATTGTCTTTGGATTCATCTCCAACCACGCAATATTCAGCCTGATAAGCATGCTAGCCTTTATGGTGGGTTCGCAAAAGGACACTGAGTATCAAACAGCACAGATACAGGGCGTTGACTCGCTCTCATGTAGCTATATTCATCACATTAACGAGCAACAAGCGCTCCTATTCTTTGAGGGTGAATCCACCTATAGTGTCATGGTCGAGGAGCCGGGCGCAACGCAACACCCCTTGACTCTTATCGGGGGTGGCAAGGTGATCTCTGTGAGCCAAAGCGCCTCATCACCAACTGTGTTTTTGTCGCTGGAGGACTCTCTCAAGCGCCGAGTGATCCACCGTAGCCTTGACCGAGGTGAGAGTTGGGAGCACATGATAACCTTCCATGAGAATAGTATATGCGGCACTCCCCTCTTCATGAACGATAGCGTCGGCTACATGAAGATCTCAGCCTATACCCTAGATGGCAAGGAGCAGTCGGCACTAGCTAGGAGCGAGACTGGAGGTAGGAGATGGGCAAGTGTCAACACCGAATTCTTGGGCTATCAACCCGTACTAATAGACGAACAAGGGCAATTAAACGGTGTGGTCGAGGATTACAGTGCAGTATGGGAGACCCACGAGGATCAGATTTACTACATATATGTCGACTCTATTGAGGGGTATGAAATTCCATACATTGACGATATGAGCCGCAATACCATCACTGGTAACGAGCACAATATCATGATCTACGACAAGAAAAAAGAACAGACCTACGTGCGTGTGAACAGTGCCGATTTTCACGATCAGAGCTCTCTTATCACGGTATATCTCGACACCGAAAGATCACTTCCACGAGGGACAACTCAAATTCAGGCTAGCGAAGGCGACTTCTACGCCGTGAGCTCAACTGCAGGGGGCTACTCCAACCAAAATAGAACCATCAAACGCCACCACTCTAGATGGGGCGTAACTTGGACCTCAAAAAAGATCAAGAGTAGCGATGTTGTAGCATACTCTCTTGGGGAAAATGGGCAGCTTTGGGCAGTGACCGACAACCATGAGCTACATATTATATATTAGCCCACGCAATAAAGCGAGGGTGGGAGCACGTTATATTGAATATTGTACACACAACCCAAACAACGCGACACGCCAGAGTAGCGTGCTCGTGCCAAAAATAGCGCCCCCAGAGAGTAACTAAGGCGCTCTGAAGACAAAAACTCAGACAAAATACTCTATTTTAATGCAAAACATAGATTTTTAGAAAGAAATTATCTATCTTTGCGACGGTTAGTTAGACTTTAATTCCAAATTATTATATTAGAATGAAAACATTAAAAATTGGATCACTCAACGCGACACTACCAGTTGTGCAAGGCGGTATGGGCGTTGGTATCTCTCTATCTAAGCTCGCCTCTGCGGTTGCAAACCAAGGTGGTATCGGGGTTATCTCTTCGGTGGGCTTGGGTGTTATCTATAACGATTACTCGAATGATTACCGCGAAGCTAGCGTATGGGGCCTAAAAGAGGAGCTACGCAAAGCACGTGAGGCATCAAAGGGAATCATCGGCGTAAACATCATGGTTGCGATGTCTAACTTCGCTGAGATGGTAAAGACTGCAATCTCTGAGAAAGCAGACATCATCTTCTCAGGAGCGGGTCTTCCACTCAACCTTCCATCTTTCCTAACAGAGGGCGCTAAGACAAAACTTGCTCCTATCGTATCGTCGGCTCGTGCTGCGGTGCTTCTGTGCAACAAGTGGAAAGAGAACTACAACTACATCCCTGATGCGATCGTAGTGGAGGGACCTAAGGCTGGTGGCCACCTAGGCTACAAGGCTGATCAGGTAACTAGCGAGGAGTTTGCACTTGAGAATATCGTTCCTGAGGTTGTTGCTGCGGTTCGCGAATTTGGCGAGAAGAACAACTGCTACATCCCTGTTATCGCTGGTGGTGGTATCTACACAGGTGAGGATATCTACAAGATCATGGAGCTAGGAGCAGACGCTGTTCAGATGGGAACACGCTTCGTCACAACCGAAGAGTGCGACGCTGACGAGGCTTTCAAGCAGAGCTACATCGACGCTAAGCAGGAGGATATTGCACTTATCCAGAGCCCAGTAGGAATGCCAGGACGTGCGATCAGCAACTCTTTCCTAGATAAAGTTAAGGCGGGACTCAAGCGCCCAAAATCTTGCCCTTACGACTGTATCCGCACATGTGACGTGGAGAAGACTCCATACTGTATCATGTTGGCGCTATACTCAGCGTTTAGAGGTCGACTCAGCAGCGGTTACGCATTCTGCGGAACTAACGCTTGGAGAGCCGAGAAGATTCAGAGCGTGAAGGACATGGTTACATCTCTAAAGGAGGAGTACAACACATTTGTTGAGAAGCTAACTAAGAAGAGCGAATAATCACTCTTATATATATAAGGGGGCGTAGTTTTTTGTGACTACGCCCCCTTATTATATGCTTTATCCTCATAAATGGGGATTGCATGATTCGAGCATTATCACTTTCTTTGCATCACTAAATTCAGGAATAAAAAGATGCTAAAAAAAATAGCTTTGATGCTCATGTTTTCGCTGAGCCTCACACCATATATTACGCTTGCAAACGGCGATGGCGACACGCTCGACACTCTGCTACACATAGACCAAGTGCACGTCACAGCCATCAAACAGGGGCACAATCTGCGCCACCGTGCGATCACATCTACAACGTTCGCACGTGAGCAGATCGAGAAAAACCGCATCACATCCATCAAAGATCTATCTTCGATAGCTCCGAACTTCTACATCCCAGACTACGGATCGAGAATCACATCGTCGGTCTACGTTCGTGGGCTAGGCGCTCGCATTGACCAGCCAGTCATTGGACTCAATGTCGACAATGTACCGCTGATGAACAAGGACAACTACGACGCTATGATGGCCGACATTGAGCGCATCGAAGTTCTGAGAGGTCCACAGAGCACACTCTATGGGCGTAACACGATGGGGGGAGTGATAAACGTCTATACCCTATCGCCTCTGAGCTACCAAGGTACTCGCCTAAGCGCAGAGTACAGCAGCGGCAATAGCGCTAGAGCAAACCTATCGCACTACACAAAAATTGGCGACCAGATGGGGCTTTCGGTGGCTCTTAGCTACAACACTACCGATGGCCATTTTGAGAATCTATACACGGGTGAACTTCTCGATTGGGAGCAGTCGATGGGCTCACGCATCAAGTTCCAGTGGAGGGGCACTAACGGCTGGAGCGTGGACAACACCATATCGATCTCTTCGCTCGATCAGGGGGGCTACCCCTACGCCTACATCGGGGAGGATATTATTCACAATGGCGAGGTGGCGATCAGCACGGGGCAGATCAACTACAACGATCCATCGGGCTATGAGCGCTTCTCGCTGAGCAATGGTACAACAATACGCCACGAGGGCGAAAAAATATCGACTTCGATCATCGCTAGCTACCAATACTCTGACGATAAGATGACCCTCGATCAGGACTTCACGCCCCTGTCATACTTCACTCTGGAGCAGGCTAAAAGGGAGCACAGCGTTACGGCAGATTTGGTCCTAAGATCGAAAAACGAGGGTAAATACAACTGGCTTGCAGGAGCATTTGTATTCTACAAACATGGCAAGATGAGCGCCCCCGTTGTCTTCAAAAAGACTGGTATCGAGGAGCTTATACTCCATCACGCTAACGCCTATGGCTTCGGCACATACCAATGGGGCGAGGATGAGCTATACCTTGGATCCGACTTTAAGATCCCTGCTTACGGAGCCGCTCTATACCACGAATCTACCTATGAGACTGGGCGCTGGAGCTTTGTTGCAGGCCTTAGACTCGACATGGAGAGCACCCAACTAAACTATCGCAACCACCTCAATTCGTACTATATATTCACTACGCCAGAGGGGCAAACTCTGCCAACGACAAACGTTGTGATCGATAGCTCCAACAAGCTAAAAAACAGCTTCGTAGAGCTACTCCCAAAACTCTCGGCAACGTATAGAATCAACTCTCGCAACTCACTATTTGCGTCGGTATCCAAAGGGTATAAAACGGGAGGATTCAACACACAGATATTCTCGGATATCCTGCAAACCAAACTAAAGTACCAGATGGTATCGGGTCTCGACTACTACGAGGATGATAGAATGTCCTACAAGCCCGAAAAGAGCTGGAATGTGGAGATCGGATCGCAGTTCGCAAACTCGGATCACTCGCTTTGGGGGGATATTACCCTCTTTTGGATCGACTGTCAGGATCAGCAGCTCACGGTCTTCCCTTCTGACGGTGGCACGGGTCGCTTGATGACAAATGCGGGTCAGACTCGTAGTTATGGCGCAGAACTATCGCTTCGAGCGCAACCTTGGGAGTCGCTATCACTGAGCGGCACATACGGCTACACCAACGCTAAGTTCCTAAAGTTCGACACCACGATAGATGACATTCAGGTGAGCTACAAGGGTAAATACCTACCCTACGCACCACAGAACACGGCATCGCTAAACGCCGCCTACACCATCTCTCTTAATGGGTCGCTTCTCGAAGCTATCACGCTGAGTGTTGGAGCGAAAGCAATTGGGGAGATCTACTGGGATGAGAGCAATCAGATAACTCAACCGCTCTACACACTTCTGGATTCATCGATAGAGTTCCGCCACTCGAAAGCATCGCTTACTCTCTGGGGCAGAAATCTCTCGCAGACCCAATATGACGTGTTCTTCTTCGAGTCGATGGGCAACCAATTCGTCCAAAGAGGACAACCAAGACTCTTCGGAGCAACTTTTTCTCTTAAAATATAGAATATTTATAATAATTTTAATACTTTTGAACAATGAAATTGAAAAAACTAGCGCTTATAGCCTTCGCAGCAGTTGCTGCTTTTGCATTCACAGGATGCGATAATGACGATGATGACAATCAAATTGTCTCAGTAAATGGAGAAACATACCAGTACGTTGACATTAACAGCTCTATCTCTAATGGTGAGATCACAGGAACGATGACATTCATAGGTAAAGTTGAGTACTCGATGAGTCCAACAATGATCCCCGTATCGTCATTCCAAGAGCCAATGATCTTCGAGGTGGCACTTGCCGAGGATGGAACAGCAAACGCTTTGCAACTATATATGAATGGTATGCAGTTTGTGCCAGCGATGCCAGCGGTGCTAATGCGCACATCAAATGCCACTTACACAGGTGTAGCTCAAACTATCATCTCGACGGGTGACCTAGCTGCCGAGGCTAAGTTTGGCGCAAGCCCTATATACACTCCATTTCCAGCAGCTGCGTTTAAGGGTCTAAATCTCCAAATAGATGGCGACGACTGCATAGTTACTAGCACTGTGGATTATGATATGGGCACACCAGTCACTATGTACATGACTTTTGACGGTGACCTAGCCGTAAAATTGTAAAAACAAATAAGATATAAAGAGATGAAACCAGAGTACAAACCATTCGTTGATGAGCTCATCGAGCTCTGCATTAAGGAGGATATCGGAGATGGAGACCACACGTCGCTGTGTTGCGTTCCAGCCACTGAGAGAGGTCGCATGCGCCTACTGTGTAAGCAGGAGGGGATTATTGCAGGTATCGAGATCGCACAGATTGTGCTCAACAGACTCGACCCTGAGATGACATTCGAGCAGGTGCTCAACGATGGCGACTCTGTCAAGCCTGGCGATGTGGCGTTCTACGTCTCTGGTCGCCTGCAGTCACTTCTTCAAGCGGAGCGAATACTACTCAATATCATGCAGCGCATGAGCGGTGTTGCGACTCAAACGGCTGTCTATGCCGATCGCCTAAAGGGGCTCAAAACCAAAGTTTTGGATACTCGCAAGACCACACCAGGAATGCGAGTGCTGGACAAGATGGCTGTGAAGATCGGTGGTGGTGAGAATCACCGTATCGGACTATTCGACATGATCCTCCTAAAGGACAACCACATCGACTTTTCGGGTGGCGTAGCCAAAGCGGTAAGCGATGCGAGGGAGTACCTCAAGGCTAAGGGTAAGAGTATTCCTATCGAGTGCGAGGTGCGCACGCTCGAAGATATTGACGAGGTTTTTGCGGCTGGTGGTGCCGATCGCATCATGTTCGACAACTTCTCGCCAGAGCTCACACGCCAAGCCGTTGAGAAGGTTGCAGGTCGTTGCGAGACTGAGTCGAGCGGAGGAATAACTCTCGAGACCTTGAGAGAATATGCCGAGTGTGGCGTAGATTTCATCTCGGTTGGCGCATTAACACACCAAATCAAAGCTCTAGATATGTCGCTTAAAGCCTGCGAATAACTATGGACAGACTTCTGAGAAGCTACCCTATATTAACTGCGTGGCGCATCTCACTACTATATGTGGTGATTGCGCTCACGCAGCTAGTTTTTTATATCCACAACAAAGAGAGCATCGGCACTATATCGTGGAGCGAGCTGGGGCAGTTAATACGTGGGGCGATGTTATTCAACACCTCGTCGATCGTCTATGCCAATACGCTCTTCATTGCACTTTCACTCCTACCCTTTCGATTTAGGGGGCGCGGGTGGTACCGCAAAGTGCTATCTTGCTACTACATAGTGGTCAACTCTCTGCTGATTGTGGCGGCAAATCTCTCAGACGCTGTCTACTTCCGCTACACCCAAAAACGCCTAACAGCAGAGGAGATTTTCTTTGCTGACAACGAAAACTCGATACAGCTAGTTCTAAAATTTGCTGGCGAGAACTGGACTCTTCTGCTCATTGGTGTAGCGCTAATTGCACTACTTGTGGTGGGTTATCGCCGCAAGGTGACTCCAGAGTTTTTAACTAGGGGTGCTGTCTCGTACATAGTAAACACGCTCATTCTAGCGGCATCGTTGCTACTCTGCATCGCAGGAATGAGAGGTGGTTTCACTCGTGCCACTCGCCCCATAACGCTCTCTAACGCCACGCTCTACACCGCCTCTAGCCAGAAGGCGAACCTGATACTCAGCAACCCATTCTGCATGCTACGAACGATCAGCAGCGGAGGTGGCACAGAGTACCAAAGATACTACACAGATGAGCTTCTCGACAGCATCTACACTCCAAAACATGACCCCATTATCAAGAGCGATTCGCTTTCGGGGCGCAATGTGATGATCTTCATCATGGAGAGCATGTCTGCCGAGCACTCAGCCTATCTATACCCCGAACTCTACGCCGACAAGCCGCAAAAGGGGTTCACTCCGTTTCTCGACTCATTGATGAGCGAGAGCTTGACCTTCACACAGATGTACGCCAATGGTGGGCGCTCGATCCAAGCTATGCCTGCTGTTTTGGGTAGCATTCCATCGTTCAAAAAGCCATTTGTTCTGATGCCCGAATCGTTAGGTCCATCACGCCAACTACCTCAAATTCTCGCCGATGAGGGCTACTCAACGCTATTTTTCTGCGGATCAGAGAGGGGTTCTATGGGCTTTGGTGCCTATGCCCGTTCGGCAGGAGTCAAGGAGCTATATAGTCGTGAGGATTTTGAAAAGAAACACGGCAACGGAGAGTTTGATGGCTATTGGGGGATCTGGGATATGCCGTTTATTGATTATGCAGGGGAGGTTCTCACTCAGACTCAGGAGCCATTCTTTGCATCGCTATTCACACTCACGGCACACCATCCG
Source organism: uncultured Alistipes sp. (assembly GCA_964370415.1). Classification (GTDB taxonomy): domain Bacteria; phylum Bacteroidota; class Bacteroidia; order Bacteroidales; family Rikenellaceae; genus Alistipes. The sequence goes on along the minus strand of CAYJIY010000010.1, from coordinate 40,490 downwards.
TTTGTTACACCAGAACAGTACGTAGACCAACTACCTGAGGGCTACACAAAAATCCACCGCAACGTGGCATATGACGACCTCGCATTTAGAGAGTTCTTCACCAAATATCAGCACGAGGATTGGTTCTCTCGCACGATATTTGTGTTTGTTGCAGATCATGTTTCATCCGAAAAATTCGCAGAATCGACAAAACAGTTCCCTGGCAATCACCACATCATAGGATTCATCCACACTCCCGATGGGGCGCTAAAGGGGCAGTACACCCAGCCGACACAGCAGATCGACATAATGCCGACACTGCTTGGGATTCTTGGAGCCGATGAGCCATACTTCGCCTATGGGCGTGATGTGCTGGGCGAAAAGAGCTCACAGCCTTGGTTTGTGGCGTATGATTCACAGTTTAGAGTCGTGACCGAAGATATTACAGCTGGTTTTGATGAACATGAGTTTAGATACACTTTGCGTGGCGACAGTGTGCCACAGCAGAGGATTGACAGCGTTGAAAATCGCCTAAAGGGGATGATTCAACAGTACTATCAACATGTTCAGAAAAAGAGCTACATAGTTCAATGATCGAATTTAAACCTATCAAAATAGGCGACAGAGCACTCCTGGAGAGCTATATCGCCAAAACAAATACTCAGAGTTGCGACCTCGCATTTGCCAACATCTACTGCTGGCAAGAGACCTTCAATAGCTCATGGGCCATAATTGGCGAGCATCTAGTTATCCGTTTTCAGATCTTCGGGACAGATCAAATAGGCTACACCCAACCTCTCGGAGATGCAGATCCTAGCTCTACGATCGATATGCTACTCGCCCAGGAGCACTCTCACGGAAGATCACTACAGATGGTCGGACTCACCGAGCAGAGTCGTCAAATGCTTGCGCAGAGTCACCCCGATATATTCATGACAGCGTCGAATCGCTCCTATGAGGAGTACCTCTACGATGCAGATTCGCTGCGTCAACTCACGGGTAAGAGGTACCAACCAAAGCGCAATCACATCAATAAATTCAAGTCGCTATACCCCAACTACGAGTTCAAGCCGTTGACTTCGGAGTATTTCGATGAGTGCCTAAAGTTGGCTGCTCATTGGGGTGAGAGCCATGCCGAATCGGAGAGCATACACCGTGAACAGAGGGCGATGATCCGTGCTTTTGAGAGTTTCGATGCTCTCAGCCTGCGTGGTGCAGTCCTGCTAGTCGAGGGGCAGATGGTCGCATTTACCTACGGTTCGGCGGTCAATGACTACACATTCAACACCCACGTTGAGAAGGCGGACACGACATACGAGGGGGCATTCCCCACTATCAACAGACTCTTCGCCGAGAGCCTACCTGAGCGCTTCACCACAATAAATCGAGAGGAGGATCTAGGGCTTGAGGGGCTTAGATACTCAAAGATGTCGTACCACCCTAGCTCGATGCTAAAAAAATATATCGCACAGCAGATCACCCCACGCATTGGGCAGATCCGCTCGCTATGGCTTGAGGCTTTTGCCGACACACCCGAGGAGCGAGAAGCGCTGAGCAGTTTCCTTATCTACCACTACTCGCCTGAGCAGATGCTCAGCCACGAGGAGCAGGGGCAGATAGTCTCGATGCTACACATGATACCCTTTCAGACCAATATTGGGCGTGTGAGCTACATCTATGCCGTCGCTACATCCAAGGAGTACAGAGGTAGAGGAGTCGCAGGCTCTCTACTCAAACAGGCGGAGCAGATTGCACGCAAAAGAGGAGACATGGCGCTCGTGCTGATCCCAGCTGGCGATGGTTTAATCGATTTCTACTCTCAACACGGCTACGAAAACTCAAAACCTATCCACTTCCACACGATGGATGGCTACGATTTTGGAACGGGAGATAAGAGCTGCGATATTGCGATGATAAAACCTCTCAAAGAGCAGATTGATCCGTTCGACAAGATAGATTGCTACTCGGTTGACTAGCACATAAAAAGGGGCGACAAACTAAACATTTGTCGCCCCAATTATTAAATTGTGTGTGAGTTCGATAATTAAAATCGAACTCACGTTAAATTTATAGTAGCTCTTGCAACTCCGCAATACGATCACCCATCTGATCGCACATCAGGTGGCGAACCATACATATATTCCTAGCACCAGCCGAGAGAACACTCTCCACATTTTCGGGAAAGATACCCCCAATCGCCACAACGGGCACATCGCTAAACGAGAGCACCTCGGTGAGTAGTTCAGTGCCCACAACGGGATCGGGCACTGCCTTAGTAGTTGTGGTGTAGATCGGACCAAACCCAATGTAGGCTGGCGAGTGTTTCAACGCTTGGCGAGCCTGCTCAATCGAATGAGTCGAGAGACCTATGGGCATATCACCCACTATCTTGCGAGCCTGCTCAATCGAGATGTCATCCTGCCCCAAATGCAATGCATCGGCTTCGGCAAGAAGAGCAAGATCCGCCCTATCGTTCATCACAAAGCGAGTTTGAGTGCCACGCGTAGCGCTCCTAATTTGATGAGCAGCGGCGAGGAGTTCTCGATCACTGAGATGCTTCTCACGAAGCTGTAAGTAGCGAATCCCACGCTCCACACATATCTCCGCCACTCTGCCATAGCTGAGCGTTGGGCGAGTTGCGATCACATACAATCCAAAATCGTGCTCCATACTACTCGCCGTCTATCTTATCGATCATCATCTGTGCAACCTTGCGCCCCGAGAGTAGCATCCCACCAAAGATTGGACCCATGCGGGGAGCTCCACTAACACCATTTGCCGCCATTCCCGATACAAAGAGCCCTGGGTAGATCTCCTTAGTATTCTCTACGGTTGTGCTCTCAGCGAGTTCAACGTCCAGAGACATCTCGCCCACTACACCTCCAGTTGGGGTGTTGAGCTCCACACGATTTTTACGAGCCACAAGGCGTGCAATCATGCAGTCGTGCCCCGTTGCCTCCAGCACGCACTTCGCCTCAACCATCAGTGGGTCGACATGCATACCTTCACGCATAACGGGTGCCCAGTTCACAACCAGCCCACACACTTCGCCACTCTTGAAGACAACATCCTCCACCGAATAGCAGTTGAAAATTGTTGCGCCAGCTTTTGTTGCAGCGTAGATCAGAGCCGATGTTGCGTGAACCGAATCCACAATGTAGGTGCCGTCTTCGCCCTTGCGATAGGCGATGCCCACCTCATCTAAAATATCGAGCACATCGCCCTGAACCACAATGTCATTAAACATCATAGCTCCGCCCCACATACCGCCCCCTGGCGCTAGTTTGCGCTCATAGAGGGTCACCTTGCGCCCCGCTTTTGCGAGGTAGTAGGCCGCCAATAGTCCCGATGGCCCACCGCCCACGATAGCCACATCTACGGATAGATTTTGTTTAAGTTTTTCGAAATAGGATTCAACAATCCCTAAAGATACGATCTTCTCCATTTTTGGATAAAAAGTTTGCGCAACGACCCCATAAAAGGGTGAAATATGGTGTCATTGCGGTTACTAAAAAAGTGAACTCCTCTGAATCTCATGTTCAGTGGATGTTCATCTGAAATTAGCAACCCAATTCCCTACGACGGCATTATCCGACAGGTTCAATGGGTATAATCTCAGCAAAACTCCCGAGCCACAGATGACTCAGGAGTTAAGCACCCCTATGGGGATGACAAGCAAGTGTTGGTCATCCTCACAGGCAAATATATAAAATTTTATCCTCATGTGCAAATCTGCACCCAGAAAATCGATCGTCTCTACTTCACAACGACCTCATCGACAAAGACCCAACCACCGTGCTCTTTGCTCGCACGCGCTTGTAGTTTGATGTATCGTCCCTGAGCTGAGCCCGACCAACTGTATCGCTCATACGCCGTTGGGATGCTCTTGTCCAACTCGTAGCTATTGCGTTGAAGTTCCGTGAAGTTCTCACCATCGCTCGACACTGAGAAGATCACCTCAACTGGGAGGTAAACCTCAGCACCCACGCCCTGCATACAGTCGAAGAAGATTTCGCTAATTGGAGTCTCAGCCTCTAGATCAATGACAACATCGAAACGATCACGAGAGATGAATCCCTGCCAGTTTCCATCGCTATATGTCCAACCACCACGCTGACCATCGGTGAGAGTCACATCTCCCGCCGCAACATACGATGCGTTGAACGGTGCGTTGTAGGTAACTTTTTTACCTCTTGCAAGGTGATCGATTGGTGCTGTCGCCTCCTTACGATTACCTGTCTCTGTGCGCAAATCAAACGGATTATAGCCCCTCTCACGCAGATAGTCCGAAGCCTCAATGGCTCTTTGGCGGAACTCCTCCCAGTTGCGTTGTGAAGGTTGCGACCATCCAATCTCTGCAATCGCTAGGATACGTGGATAGATCATATATTCGCAGTGCTCCTCTGTTGGAACATACTCCGTCCAAAGGTTCGCCTGAACACCGTCAATTAATTTGTGCTCCTCTTCGGTCAAGAGCCCCTTTGCTGGTTCGTAAGAGTAGATCATCTCCAGCGGCACAAATCCACCGATAGCTTCGGGTTGAGTGTGCGGAGCGTCTTGATAGTAGTCCAAATAGGCGTACTTGCTAGGTGTCATCACAACGTGATTCCCCTGCTTTATCGCTTTGATTCCGTTATCCTCACCTCTCCACGACATCACAGTCGCCGTTGGGCTAAGGCCACCCTCTACGATCTCGTCCCAACCCATCAGGCTACGCCCTTTTGAGTTAAGATAGCGCTCGATGCGATGCACTAGGTAGCTCTGAAGCTCATCGATATGCTCGTGGCCCTCCTCCTTCATTCTCTTCTGGCACAATGGGCACTTCTCCCACGCCGATTTGTTCGCCTCGTCACCACCGATGTGGATATAGTGCGATGGGAAGATCTCTAGCACCTCATCGAGTACCCCTTCGAGGAACTCATAGGTCTTTTCATTGCCGACACAAAACTCTGAATGCTTGTATGGCTCACCCGAACACGATAGCTCAGGATAGGCTGCTAGCACCTCCTCAGAGTGTCCTGGCATCTCTATTTCAGGGATAATGATGATGTTGCGCTTGTCGGCATACTCGACAATCTCGCGAAGATCTGCCTTTGTGTAGAAACCTCCCGATGCCGTTGGGTCCTTGTGGTCAACGTACTTGCGGCCACCCGTTGTCCACCAATCTTTCCATATCTCGTTTGGTCGCCACGCAGCAAACTCCGTAAGGCGAGGGTACTTGTCAATCTCGATACGCCAGCCAGCACCATCGGTGAGGTGAAGGTGAAGTCTATTGAGTTTGAAGTGCGCAAGTGCATCGATCTGCTTTAGGACAAACTCCTTAGAGCGGAAATGGCGTGACACATCGAGCATCAGACCTCGGTAGCCATAGCGTGGTGAGTCGTAGATCTCGCACGCCTCGATAGCGCCTTGATCGATCATCTGAAGCAGAGATTGCACAGCGTAGTACAGACCTGCCGCCCCTTTAGCCTTCGCCGTGATAGCACCTGGCGTAACATCTAGGCTATACGCCTCGCCGCTATCGAAGCCCTTGCTCACAAGCACTAGAGTCATGTCACAACGACTCTGCGCTGTGGTCAGGCGAGCCTTCACGCCATGGCTCCTAAGAAGATCGAGGATCACAGAGCTATCGTCTGTATGGAGGTTTGTGTAGATGTCAATAACTTTGGGCATGGTATATTCGCCCGAAGTTTTGGTGTAGGAGGTTGGCACGGGAATAATGCCCTGTGCCCAAATGTTTGTTGTCACAGCAACGAGGGCCGCAACAAGTAGTAGTTTTAGTCTTTTCATGGTAGTAGTTTTGTATTCAAATAAAAGAGCATGCCTAATCGTTTGTGTATCAGATATGCTCTATTTTTTCGTTGTGTCTAACTCTCTAAAATCCGCCAAAATGGAGCCCCACGGTCAGCTGTCCAACATCGGGTCCCTTATTGGTTTCAAATATTGAGGTGGGATAGTATCGCACAAAAATCCCATAGGATCTCCACCCAAATTGCAGCGTATATCCCAATCTTAGTTTTTCTATTGGCAGGTCGTGCCCCTTTGACTTTTCGAGCACACCTGCACTCTCATATTTAACCTTCGTATGGCTGTTGAATAGCGCCCCTGCAACTACTCCACCGCTTATATGGATGTCTCTGCGGTAGCGACTAGGGTTGAACTCCACCAACAGAGGCACCGTGACGTAATTGGTACTGAGCTTGCTCTTTTTGAGCACAATTCCCGCCGCTGCGTAGCTAAGGTCAGGGATCAACACACCATCAGCACCAATCGCTAACTTCATATTATCGCTAAAGCTAAAGTTATTGAGCTCAACGCCCAATCCCGTAGAGAGCACAAATCGCCCACGAGAGTACAAAACCAGCTCCACGGGGTTGATATTTACGGTTAGGGAGTTGCCCCTTTGCCCTAGGTAACTCACAGTAGATGTGCTCCCAAGGTCGGAATATCCGATCGAGAGACCCGCCCACGATGAGCGATTGAGCACCGCAAAGCGCACTGGTCTAACGTAGTTCGGTATAGCCATCTCGCCACCTGAAAACTCCTCATCGCTGGAGAACACCCCTCCACTGTATCCGCCTCCAGAGGCTAGAGAGTCGCCCTCGATAGTTGGTACGGCAATAGCCATAGACCCCAGGCCAACAATTGCCAAGAGAGACAATACTAATCTTCTCATAATTTATGGTCGTTATAATTATGTAAAAAATTTGTGGTTCGCAGATGAGAATAGTGCAATTTCGTTCATACAAATATATAAAATATTTTCAAAAAATTGCATAATGACGGCACAAAATGACAACGCCCTATATATTTAATATAAAGTCTATGACATCAACCTCATCGGGACTATCACTCAACAGGGGGCTTTGCGCCTGCCCAAAGCCTACACATCGAGAGTGCGACACAACATCTGAGACCACACACTGAATCTGCGAATCATGCTCCTGGAGCCACTCATGAACCTGCTCCAAAGAGTCATATCTGATGATTGAAACCTCACTCAAGGAGCGTGGAAATTCATCCTGCTCAATTAGCAGAGCCTCGCCCACATCGAAGAACTCTCGCCCCTGCATCGTAAGCAAAGCTCGTTGTTGGAGGTAGTTGTTGCGAAACTTCTCGCCCATCTTTGGTGCTACCATATCAAAATCTATGCCCCTTGGCACAAAGACAAGCGAGACATTGCGACACCCAAGCCCCGAATAGGCAAAAATATCGTCTGCAAGGGCGCTTATCTGCTCCTCAGTAGCGCACGTAGAGAGCACCCCTACCGAGTGGCGATTTGCCCTCAGCAGGGATGGAATATCTGCATATTTTGTCTTGAAATATCGGTTTGCATTGTCACTACCCGTAGCGATAACGGCATCGACAGAGGAGTGCTCCTCAGCCCATTCGACATTTACGGAAGGATCTATATCACGCAATATATCAACCACATAGTGCATCAAGACGCTATCCTTGCTCGAAGTCTTAACAACTGCGGTGTGCCCCACGATGAGCACACACATCAAGTCGTAGAAGCCAACAAACGGAATATTTCCAGCCATGACCACAAGAACCCTCTTGGGCGAGATCTCACGCTGAGCATATGGCATTAGCCACTGCTCCAACAGCTCCCCCGAGAGCATCGTCTGACAGATTGTACTCACAGAGCGCCTAACTTCAGCCTCAGAGAACCAAGGATTCTGCTCGACAGCGCTGAGAATGACCCCTCGAGAGCGCTCATCCTCACCAAAGCTAGCGAGCCTTCGTCCCAGCTCTACGAATGTCGCTACGCGTCTACTCATACGGAGTGAGCTCTACGCCAACAAAATCTAGGATAATCTCAGCGGTGAGTTTTGGCTCCTCGATAAAGCCCATGTGCCCCGACTCTTTGAGCCACTCGGTGCGAGCCTGAGGGTGTCGCTCGGCAATCGCCTGCGCCGCCTCGTGTGGGATATATGGATCCTTCTCGCCGAAGATGAACATCTGCTGTACCTTAGAGTCCTGCAACATCTGATTCTGATCCGCACGCTCGCCCATACCCTTAAGCAGAGCCACAACGCCCTCATCCTCAGTGATGACAGCTTGCTCAAATAGATCCTCGATAGAGTCACGGAATCGTCGACGATTCTCCACCGCAAAGCCTGCATCGCACGCCATGCGAGCCAGTTGCTCCTTCTTACCTGCCGTCACAAGGCCAATCTCACGCTGGCGATTCTCACGCTTTTCATCGGTATCGGGATTAGGGGTCGAGCTCAGGAGTACCACCCCATCGAGCATCTCAGCATGACGCTCACAGATAGCAAGCGCCACATAGCCACCCATAGAGTGACCAACGACGGTGCACTTCTCCACACCCATGCTCTTTAGTCCATCGACAATAACATCCGCAAGCCACGGCATGGTGTGCACCTCGCCCACGACTTCAGAGATACCATGCCCAGGAATATCGAGCGTTATCACTCGCACACCCCTCTTTAGTTGGCGCACAAAATCCTCCCAAACGATCATCGACTCTAGGTAGCCGTGCAGAAGCACCACGCAACGATCACCAACCTCTGTATCTGACACATGCAGGGCTGTATCGCCTGCCAATATAAATTTTTCCATTCTTATTTATTCAAAATTTTCGGGCTCAAAAGACCCATAAAAGACTCTGCGTGCACCGCCCGTTAGGGAGATATCACGGAACGATTCGCCCTCACGCTTAAAGTCGATCTGTAGCTCACCGCCTGGAACCTGCACTACATATCTCGACAAAGCTGCCCCTTGGGCTAGCTCCGTGATGATAGCGGCTGCCGTAGCACCCGTGCCACAAGCTAGGGTTTCGGCCTCCACACCACGCTCATAGGTGCGCATGCGAATGTGTCCATCGCCGAGTATCTGCACAAAGTTCACGTTCGTGCCCTTTGCAAATCGCTCCAAGTCATAGCGAATCTTTGAGCCACGCCCAACAACATCGACCGAATCAACCGACTCAACAAACTCGACATAGTGCGGCACTCCCGTATTGAGGAAGTACCAACCATCGCCCCTCTGAATCTGCTCCACATCGATAATCCCCACTCGGACCTGCCCCCTATCGCCATCAACGCTTATCATATCGGCGTGATGCGCTCCATCCACCGAGTCGAAGAGAAGCGATGAGCCGCCAATGCCTAGGTGGTGGGCAAACAGAGCAAAGCATCGAGCGCCATTGCCACACATCTCGCCCAAGGAGCCGTCAGCGTTGTAATAGCGCATCGAGCAGTCCATATCGCCACTGCCCTCACTCAGAGTCATCAAGCCATCAGCACCAACCCCAAAGTGGCGATCGCATAGTTTGGCAATTAATTTGCTACTAACCTCAAAACTAGAGTTACGTAGATCGAGCAGGACAAAATCGTTGCCTGCACCCTCATATTTTGTGAAATTTATTCGCACGTTCTTACTCATAATTGGTATATTGTTCACAAAAGTAAATAAAACTTCTAAAAGTTTTATTACTTTTGCATAGGTATTATAAAAAAACAGAGAGATAATAAGATGAAAAACATACTTTTCCAACATCGTTCTATCCGCAAGTATAAATCAACACCAATCGCAGAGGATGTCCTCAGCGATGTACTATCGGCAGCTACTCGTGCCTCGACAACTGGCAATATGCAGCTCTACTCGCTCGTAGTGACTCGCTCCGAGGAGCTTCGTGCAGAGCTTTCACCCTGCCACTTCAACCAACCAATGGTCAAGCAAGCGCCCTGCACGGTGACTGTGTGTGCCGACATCAACCGCTTCACTAAGTGGTGCGAGCAGCGTGATGCAGAGCCCGTGTACGATAACTTTGCGTGGTTCGTAAATGCATCTATCGACGCTCTTTTGGCGGCTCAAAACCTATGCGTTCAGGCCGAAGCTCATGGGCTTGGCATCTGCTATCTCGGCACAACGATCTACACTGCAAAGAGGATCGTTGAAGTGCTAAAACTCCCTAAAGGCGTGATTCCTATCACCACTGTCGTGATGGGCTACCCCGACGAGCAACCTGAGCTAACGGATCGACTACCTTTAGAGGGTGTTGTGCACTTCGAGACATACTCGGACTACACACCTGAGCAGATAGATCAGATTTGGGAGCAGAGAGAGTCTTCGCCACTAACCGCTAAGCTACTAGAGGACAACAACCTACCAAACCTAGCGCAGGTATTCACAAAAAACCGCTACAAGGCGCAAGACAACATCGCCATTTCACACAGCTACTTTGAGATCCTCAAAGAGCAGGGCTTTTTCAACCAATAATATTTAGGTAAATGACCAGATCTGCTCTACGTCTTCTGTCGCTACTCTCGCTACTCGTGATGAGCTCGTGTAATGTCACACGTCGCCTTCCCGAGGGGAGCTACATTGTCAATGATGTAAAGATCGAGACAGACAAACAGACACCTCGCAAAGAGCGCATATCCTCTAGCGAGTTGGAGCAGTATATTCGTCAAACACCCAACAGAAGGTTCATATCAACCCACTTCTATGTGTGGCTGTACCAGAGTGCGAAGCCCGAAAAGGATAACTGGTGGAATAACTTTAAGCGAAGAGTCGGTGAGGAGCCGATCATCCTCGACATGACTCAGACCCTCCAATCGGAGCGCAACCTAAAGACCTTCATGGACTCCAAGGGTTACTTCCAGTCTGAGGCAAGCTACCAAGTAGACACCACCTCGCACTACAAGAAGGCATCCATAACATACCAAACAAAGCAGAACACGGCGTGGAGAATAGACTCTATCTCCTACGACTTTAGGGATGAGTTCCTAGAGCAGATCATCATGCCCGACACTGTAAACTCGCTTCTTAAAACGGGGCAGCCATTCGACATATCGCAACTAAGCGAGGAGCGAAGCCGAATCAGCTCACTGCTCCGCAATAAGGGGTATTTCAACTTTACGGTCAACAATATAGAGTACCTTGCCGACACACTAAACAGCAAAAACAAGGTGGATCTCACGATGGTCATAAAGCGCAATCTGACGGGTTACAACGAGCAGGGAAACGCCATAATGGAGAACAACACGATCTATCGTCTGCGCAACATAAACATTCTGCCCGACTACGATCCAACGCTTCAGATTTCGGACTCTCTGCACCGTGCCCAACTAGACACGATGTACTATCGAGGACTAAACATAATCTACAAGAGTAAGGCGAATATGCGCTCCAAGACTCTTCGTAGCGCTGTGCCGCTCTACCCCAACTACCTATATCAGGCAGATCTCATTGCTCGCACCTACACCGACATCATGTCGCTCGGTTTCTTCCGTAGCGCTAAGGTTTCGTTCACGGAGGTTCCTGCCGACCAGGCTCCAAATAGCATTGTGAGTTACATCTCCGCAGATGGAGTGCTCGACACCACAAACACGATCTACACACGTGAGAGCTACCTAGACTGTAATATATTGTGTACACCATCTTTGAAACAGAGCTTCAAGGTCGATTTTAAAGCGAGTACGACATCTAGCTTCTATGGACTTCTGGGGACTGTCGGATACCAAAATCGCAATATCTTTAGAGGAGCCGAAGCTCTCGACATAAGTTTTACAGCGGGTTATGAGTTCATGCGCTCTTTGGAGGCATCGCAGCGTCAAGCCACAGAGTTTGGAGGTAGCATTGGACTCTCACTCCCGAAGTTCCTTTTGCCGTTTAGCACCGTGAAGTTCAGCAACAAGGTGAACCTCCCACGCACACGCCTAGAGTTCTCGGTCAACACACAAAACCGCCCATACTACAACAGAACTCTATCCAGCGCATCGTTGGGATACACATGGTCGAACTACAAGTACTCGTCATTTTCGATAAAGCCGATAGATATAAATCTTGTCGATGTTAGCGACTTGGATCAAGCATTTTGGGATGGTTTGGTGAACGAATACCTGAAGAATAGCTACAAAACACAGCTCATTCCTGCTCTAACTTTTGGTTATGTCTACAACAATCAAAACAAAAATCCATGGGGCAACTCCACTCTCATTCGCTTCAATGCAGAGAGTGCTGGTAACCTATTCAGCGGTATCCAGCACCTATTCAGCAAGCCAAATGCCGAGGGGGAGTATGAGATACTAGGCATACCATTCTCACAATATGTCCGCACCGATTTGAGCATCAGCCGCAAGTTTGCACTGGGAGACAAAACAGCGATTGTGGGTCGCCTATATGGTGGTATTGGTAACGCCTATGGCAACTCATCGTCGATTCCTATCGATCGACTCTTCTACGCTGGAGGTAGCAACTCAATGAGGGGATGGGCACCTAGAACCCTCGGGCCTGGTTCAGTTCCTGAGCCTACAGATGTGATCTACCCTATTCAGGTTGCAGATATGAAACTAGAGGCGAACCTTGAGCTCAGATTCCCAATTTGGGGGATTTTCCATGGAGCAACGTTCCTCGATCTAGGTAATATATGGTACACAAAGTCTAACCCTGAGGAGTACTCAGAGGAGGCAGTATTCAAGGCTGACAACTTCTATCGTCAACTCGGTTTCAACACGGGACTAGGCCTGCGCCTCGACATCACATTTGCAGTGATATGCCTTGATTGGGGTATTCAGCTTCACAACCCGAACAAACCAGTTGGAGAGCGATGGATTCATGACTTCAACATCAGCAACACGGCGCTCAACTTCGGCGTAGGCTACCCATTCTAGTCCCTCTGAGCTCTATTAACTAGCACTCCAAACCACAGAATTGCAGCTATGCCAAAGATGCACAGAATCATCCCGTTACAGAAGACAACGGGATAGGCCGAATCGTATGATGGATTCGAGATAAGAACTATAACAAGGGGTATTAAACCCGATATGAGCAGCGATATGAGCGAGCTGACAATCAAGCTAATGCGCAACTCCTTGACACATTTTGGGATGATCGAGATCGCTGCAACAGCTAATGCCACAATGGCGAAGGGCAACATCACTGCACCCGCCACAAATAGCATAAAAGCTCCTGCACCTGCCGTTGCACTCTGGTCGCCCTGCACGAAGATCGCCTGCACAAAGCCAGCAATCAGACCAATGAGCGCTCCCCATCCAACGAGGAGCAATCGCATCACTAGAGCCGATTGGCTCATCTCTTTAAAGTTTGTTCTCATATAACAAAGGTAGCAAAATTTGCTACAATACAAAAAACGACCACCCCGAAGGAGTGGTCGTAATCTTTATAATATATCGATCTCTTAAGAACCGAAGTTATCGTACAGGATATTCTCAGGTGGAACCCCAAGGCTATCTAGCATCTGAACAACGGCATCGATCATCACTGGAGGTCCACACATTAGGTATAGACACCCCTCTGGATCCTCGTGGTTCTTCAGGTAGTTCTCATAGAGAACGTTGTGAACAAACCCAGCTGTGTAGTGCTCACCTGCAGCATCTGCCTCAGGATCTGGACGGTCCAAAGCGAGGTTGAACTTGAAGTTAGGGAAATCCTTCTCGATCTGACGGAACTCATCCATATATGGAGCCTCCTTCAGAGCACGAGCACCATACCAGAACGATACTGGACGTGGCGACTTCTCAGTCTTGAAGAGGTGCATGATGTGGCTACGCATTGGTGCCATACCTGCTCCACCACCGATGAAGACTAGCTCTTGGGTCTGTGGCGACTCCTCAGGGATGAAGAACTCACCATAAGGACCCGAGATTGTCACCTTATCACCTGGCTTGCGCGAGAAGATGTAAGATGAACAGATACCTGGATTCACGTTCACAAACTTGTTTGTTGCACGATCAAATGGTGGTGTTGCGATACGAATATCAAGCATGATGATGTTACCCTCTGCTGGGTGGTTCGCCATAGAGTATGCACGGAATGTGTCCTCAGGGTTCTTAGTTGTAAGAGACCACATGTCGAACTTATCCCACTCCTCACGGAACTCAGGCTCGATGCTCATATCCGAGAACTTGATCTCGTCATACTTAGGGATGTCGATCTGGATGTAACCTCCACTCTTGAAGTCTAGAGTCTCGCCCTCTGGGAGCTTAACCACAAACTCTTTAAGGAAGGTAGAGATGCTGCGGTTCGAAACGACCTCACACTCCCACTTCTTCACACCGAGTACCTCCTCAGAGACACCGATCTTCATGTTATCCTTCACCTTCACCTGGCAACCTAGGCGCCAGTGATCCTTAGCCATTTTACGTGTAATGAATCCTGTCTCAGTAGGTAGAAGATCGCCTCCACCCTCAAAAACCTGACACTTACACATACCGCAAGAACCACCTCCACCACATGCCGATGGAAGGAATATTTTACTTGCAGCTAGTGTGTTCACAAGCGTTGCGCCACTCTCTGTAGTGATGCTTTTCTCGCCACCGTTGATGTCGATCGTAACATCGCCCGACGTAGTCAACTTAGCTTTGGCGAAGAGTAGCAGCCCCACAAGAGCAAGAACTACAACCAAAAAAGCTACAATTGAAATGATTACTATTGTTGTCATTTTTTCTATTCTCTAATTTTGGGGATTATAACTGAATTCCTGAGAACATCATAAACGCAATACCCATCAAACCAGTGATGATAAATGCGATACCAGGACCCTTTAGTGCAGCTGGGATTTGCGAGTACGAGAGCTTCTCACGGATAGCAGCCATCATAACGATAGCCAACCACCATCCAATACCCGAACCTAGAGCATACACTATAGACTGCCAGCATGATGAGATCTCGCCTCCGTCAACCTTCTGCTGCATGAAGAGCGAACCTCCAAGGATCGCACAGTTCACGGCAATAAGCGGAAGGAAGATACCAAGTTGGCTATAGAGCGTAGGCGAGAACTTCTCGATTACCATCTCCACCAACTGAACGAATGCTGCAATCACTGCAATAAAGACGATGAACGAAAGGAAGCTCAGATTCACATCTGCATATCCCTCTCCCAGCCACGATGCCAGAGCTCCAGGAGCCAAAACATACTGGTTTAGGAGGTAGTTCAAAGGCACTGTCATCACCATCACAAAGATCACGGCAGCACCCAGACCCATTGCCGTCTTAACGCTCTTCGACACGGCAATGTAAGAACACATACCGAAGAAGAAGGCGAAGACCATATTGTCGATAAAGATCGACTTAATAAATATATTCAATGTTTCCATACTCTATCTCTCCTATTTTTCTTGTAAGTCCTTATTTCTTGAGCGGTGTACCCAAATGATAACACCCACAACGATTAGAGCCATTGGCGGGAATAGCATCAGACCATTGTTGCTGTAGAAACCGCCCTCGGCGATATACCAGCTCTCAGGAATGATTCTGTAGCCCATCAATGTACCTGCTCCGAAGAGCTCACGGAAGAATGCGATAATCACGAGGATCAGACCATAACCAATACCCGAACCAACACCATCGAGGAACGCCTCCCAAGGTTTGTGACCCAAGGCGAACGCCTCCACACGACCCATGATGATACAGTTAGTGATGATTAGACCCACATATACCGACAGCTGCTTCGAGACATCGAACATGAACGCCTTGAGCACCTGATCCACAAGGATCACCAACGCAGCGATAACAACCAGCTGAACGATGATACGGATGCGGTTAGGTACACCATTACGCAAAAGCGACATCACAAGGCTGGCGAATGCCGTCACGGCGATTACCGACGCAGCCATAACCAATGCTGGCTTTAGCTGCACTGTCACCGCAAGTGCCGAACAGATACCTAGGATCTGAACGATGACAGGGTTATCCTTCGAGAAGGGCGCTGTCAGAAATTTAATATTTTTAGCCGAAAATAGCGGCTCTCTCTCATTCTTACTCATTGCTCTCTACATTTTCTGAGTTAGACACCTGTGCTGGAGCCTCCACCGTGCGTTTCGCCTCGATGAAAGGCAGGTAGTGCTTCAAACTATTCTCAAGCATCGAAGAGACACCATCCGCAGTCTTAGTACCTCCAGAGATACCGTCAACCTGGTGTGGATTGCCCTTCTGTGCTCCACCCTTGATAAGCTTCACCGATACAAACTTGTTGTCCTGATCGAAGATCTGCTTTGGTGATTCTGGGTTAAAGAACTGCTTTTGGAACTTCTCTGTCGAGATCTCAGCACCTAGACCTGGAGTCTCACCCTTGTGGTCGAATACAACACCATCGATAGTGTTCATATCGCCCTTAAGCGCTACATAACCCCAAACTGGTCCCCAAAGACCTGCTCCAATAACTGGGATAACAACACGCCCATCCTTAGCTACGAAGATTGGGAATTTACCCGCCTCGAAAGTACCTTTAAGGTCGTTCAAAAGAAGGAATACATCCTCACCCTCAACAGCTTGACCCTTTGAGTCAAGAACCATTGCTTGGATATAGTCGTCATAGTTCTCCCCTTGAGCGTTGAGCGACGAAAGGATCGCCTGCTTCTTCTCGTTTAGGATGTTAGCCTCCTGTCTTGACTGAAGACCCATTGCTGCAAGGGCAAGCATAGCGGCAACAACAACAACCATCACCACCGAATAAGTAATGATATAGGCGTTGCTATTCGTATCGCTTAGTCCTCCCTTTTTCTCTTTTGTAAACTCTGATGGTTTAGCGTTACACACTGGGCAGTTCTCGGTTGGAGCATCACCCACGTGCACGTATTTACAGAGGTTACATATATATTTTGTATTTGCCATAATTGTACTCCTTATTTAGCTAATTTCACACGTTTCTTACGACGAGAGATGTTTGCCTCCACAACGTAGTAGTCAACTAGTGGCGCAAGCATATTCATGAAGATGATCGCAAGCATCATACCCTCAGGGTAAGCTGGGTTGATTGCACGAACCAACACTGCGAATAGACCTGTCATGAAACCTACGATGTACTTACCCGTATTTGTCTGAGCCGAAGTCACAGGATCGGTAGCCATGAAGACCGCACCGAACGCAAAACCTCCAGTGATGATGTGAACATAGGCTGGAACTCCCATATAAGGGTTACCTCCAATCACTGACGATAGCTCACCGCTGCATAGAAGCGAAAGCCCCGCAGAGAATGTGTTATCTTCGCTAATGCCCATAAACTGAACAACACCAACAAGGTTGATAACTAGCGCCATCAGAATACCTCCAACAAATACACTCAGCATCGTTCTCCACGAAGCAACGCCCGTGAACAGAAGCACCGCCGCACCCAGAAGGATTGCGATGAATGATGTCTCACCCACAGAACCTGGGATCAATCCCACGAACGCATCCATTACAGAGTACTGGCCCATAGTTCCCGTTGTGCTCAACAACTCCAAAGGTGTAGCACCCGAGAAGCCATCAACAACGCCTGTACCCTCTGTCATGCCTGCGATCCACACCTTATCACCCGAAATTGACGGAGTGTATGAGAAGAAAGCAAAAGCACGAGCTAGGATAGCTGGGTTGACTACGTTCATACCCGAACCTCCGAAGATCTCCTTACCGAATACCACTGCGAAAGCAGTCGATAGTGCGATCATCCAAAGAGGCATATCCACTGGCATGATCATAGGGATGAGCATACCCGACACCAGGAATCCCTCACTCACCTCGTGGTGACGAGATTGAGCATAGGCGAACTCTATACCAAGACCCACAGCATACGACACTACGATCATTGGCAACACCTTCAAGAATCCGAACCAAATAGATGGTAGGAACTCAGGGGTTACGCCCTGCGATACGAAGTGATGGAAACCTGTGTTATAGAAACCAAAGAATAGCGCTGGCATAAGAGCCAACACAACCACGATCATCGTGCGCTTCATATCGTTACAGTCACGAATGTGAGCACCCTTAGATGTTGTGTGGTTTGGCACAAAAAGGAATGTCTCGAATGCGTCGAATGTCGACTCGAGGAAAGCGAACTTACCACCTTTTACAAAGTTCGGCTTTACATTATCTACTAATTTACGTAAACCTTTCATCACTATTAAGCCTCCCTTATCATTAAGTTAATACCATCACGAATAACCTGCTGCATATCAATTTTCGACGGATCGACAAACTCGCAAAGTGCGAAATCCTCCTCCGTAACCTCATAGATACCTAGGTTCTCCATCTTCTCAATATCGCCAGCCATACACGCCTTCAAAAGGTGCATTGGATAGATATCCATTGGCAGATATTGCTCATATAGACCCGTCACAACGAATGCACGCTCACCACCGTTTGTGTTGGTGTCGAGGTTGTACTTCTTCTTAGAGCATATCCACGAGAAGTAGCTGCGCGAGACTGAGAATTTATTGAAACGTGGCATCATCCACCCCATAAACTCATACTTATCACCCTCTGGGATCACAGTAATTTGGTTTGTGTAGTAGCCCACGAAGCCATCCATTGGCACTTTGGTTCCTGTTAGTGCGTTACCAGAGATAACACGCACGTTATCGCCCTGAGCTTGAGTTTTCACTCTACCCTTAAGAGCCGACTCCATAGTGGCACCTGCGATAACCTTTACGTACTGTGGTTCGCTGATCTCTGCACCAGTAACAGCTACTGTGCGAGTCATATCAACACGTCCTGTCGAGAAGAAGCGGCCAAGGATTGCAACATCCTGAACGTTTACTGTCCATACCACCTCACCTTTATTAATAGGTGCTACGTGGTGGATCTGCACTCCGACATTTCCTACTGGGTGCTTACCCTCGAAACGATATGTAGAGATTCCCTTGAGTGAAGCGAAATCGCCCTCCGCCTTTGCGCGAAGAGAGAGGTGCACACCACCCTGCGATAGTTTCGCTAGGATATCGATACCCGCCTGAAGATCCGCCTTTGCGTCAGAGAGTACAAAGTTGTAGTCTGGTGCAAGAGGAGCTGAATCGAAGCTCGAAATAAAAATTGCTTTTGGTGTATCACTCGGAGAAGCGATCACACCATAAGGGCGCTGAATTAGCATCGGCCACAATCCTGCGGCAAGCATCTGATCAACAATCTGCTCACGTGAAGCCTTATCGGCTGCCAAAGGTGAGAACTCCTTGTAACTCTGTTGTGCGTCAGCGTCAACTACTACGTTTAGTACTTTGCGCTTTTCGCCACGGTTTACGGCAGATACCGTACCGCTCACAGGAGAGGTAAACACAACACGCTCGTTAGCCTTGTTGAAGAATAGCGGATCGCCCGCCTTTACCGTGTCACCTGCTTTAACCAACAGTTTCGGAGTCACACCTTCAAAGTCAAGAGGAGATACAGCATACTGCTTTGAGGCAGCTACCGCTGTGATCTTCTTCTGTGCTTCACCCTGAAGATTGATGTCGAGACCCTTGCGTAATCTAATGATTTTCGACATGTTAATTGGTTTTGGTTATTATATGTTTAAATTATGTGAATTCAAGCCATTTTTAACTGTTAATTTTATAACAGCACTTTCGCCTGCGAAATTACAAATTTTTTTTCGATTTTGGCATGAATCAAGTACTAAATATCAATTTTATTATATTATTTTGTATTTTCGCAACTCGATACTCAAAGAGCATGAGCCCATACATAGACATTCACACACACTCCGAGCCCCAAGATGCTACCACGATTAGCTCTGTGGGCATACATCCGTGGGATGCCGAGCAGTGGCGCTCCAGAGCTGTTGAACTCAACACCTGCGGAGCTCAAGCCGTAGGTGAGATTGGGCTAGATTATGCGTGCGAGGTAGATCCGCAGATACAACTCAGAGTCTTTGTCGAGCAGCTCGAAATAGCTCAAAGAGAGCAACTACCCGTTGTTCTGCACTGTGTCAGAGCTTTTGAGCCGACGATGAAACTCCTTGCTCAACAGAGCCTCCCAGCCGTGATTTTTCACGGATTTATAGGCTCACCTCAGCAGGGTAAGCAGGCCGTGGATAGAGGCTACTTCCTCTCGTTTGGAGCTAAGAGCCTCAGATCACCAAAGACTGTCGAGCTGATTCGCACGATGCCACCAGAGCGTCTGTTCCTAGAGAGTGACTGCGAGCCCATTGATGTTAGGGCGATATACGATCGAGTGGCGCAGATAAGGGGTTGCACGATCGATGAACTGAAAGAGAGAATTTACACAAATTTTATTGAAATATTTACACCAAATGAATAACTGGTTAGAGAGAACTGAGCTACTTCTCGGAGAGGAGAAGCTAGCGATACTACGAGATAAACACATCCTAGTCGTTGGGCTTGGTGGCGTGGGTGCCTACGCCGCTGAGATGATAGCCCGTGCAGGGGTTGGGCGCATGACTATTGTCGATGCCGATATTGTCAACACGAGCAACATAAATCGCCAACTTGTGGCTTTACACTCGACTGTTGGACGAGAAAAATCGGAGATCCTCGCCGACCGTTTGCGAGATATAAATCCACAAATCGAGCTCACCGTCGTTAGCGAGTACATCAAGGATGAGCTCACCGATTCGCTGCTCGACAGCGCTAAGTTCGACTTTGTGGTCGACGCTATCGACACCCTCGCCCCGAAGGTTGCCCTAATACAGAAGAGCCTTGAGCGCAATATTCCTCTAGTGAGTTCGATGGGCGCAGGAGCTAAGACCGACCCTACACTCATGGAGATCAAGGACATATCAAAGTCGCACCACTGCCCCCTAGCGCACATGCTACGCAAGCGACTCCACAAACTAGGTATCCGCAAGGGTTTCAAGGCGGTCTTCTCGCCCGAACCAGTTCGTGAGGGGGCGATGATTCTATGCAACGAGCAGAACAAAAAGTCGAATGTGGGGACAATCTCCTACATGCCTGCAATTTTCGGCATAGGGTGCGCCTCGGTTGTCATTCGCACACTAATTAATGAGATGGATTAACTCTAAAAACACTAAAATATGAGACCAAATATCGTATTTCTAGATCGCTACACTGCCTCAGATCGCAGTCTGGAGCGTATCGAGAAGCTCGGCAACTACACCGAGTACTCATTCACAGAGCCACACGAGGTCATTGAGCGTTGCAAAGATGCGGACGTTATCATCTGCAACAAGACCATAATCGACAGCGAGAAGATGGCGCAACTGCCACGCCTTCGCCTTATCTGCATCTTCGCTACGGGGATGAACAACGTGGATCTAAACGCTGCTGCCGAGGCTGGCATCTCTGTGCGCAATGCCGCTGGTTACTCCACCGAATCGGTGAGCGAGAGCACCATAGGTGCCGCAATCAGCCTTTTGCGCCAATCGCTCTACTACGACAACTTCGTCAAGTCGGGAGCCTATGCCGCATCGGGTCGCCAATTCCATCAGGAGCGCCCAATATATCGCCTTCACGGTGCTAATTGGGGTGTGATTGGACTGGGGAACATCGGTCGCAATGTCGCTCGATTGGCTCAGGCGTTTGGTTGCAACGTGCGCTACTACTCCACATCGGGCGCTGTGCGTGAGGAGATCTACCCTGCCAGCTCATTGGAGGAGCTACTCTCGTGGGCCGATATTATCTCGGTGCACTGCCCCCTATCTGAAAAGACACACAACCTTATCGATGCAGAGCAGTTTGCACAGATGAAACCACGAAGCGTGATCGTGAATGTTGCACGTGGCGGAATCATCAACGAGAAGGCACTAGCCGAGGCACTCGACAGCGGCACAATAGCGGGTGCGGCGCTCGATGTCTTTAGCCACGAGCCGATAGAGAGCGACAACCCACTCCTCTCGATCAAGGAGCAAGACCGCCTTTTGCTCTCGCCTCACACGGCATGGCAGGCGGCCGAGTCGCTCGACACACTCATTGGATGCGTTGCAACCAACATAGAGGAGTTCTACGCCGAGCACAACTAATAGGCACAAAATAACGTGAGTTCGATAATCAAAATCAAAATCACGTTAAAACAAGTGGTGAGCCAACATCTGTTAGCTCACCACTACTTTTTCTGGCCGCACCTCTTTAGCCCCCCTCAAAATCCCCATCAGAGACTTAGGAGGTTAGATGCCGCCAATAGGCAGGATTACTTAGCCTTTGCCTTCTCCAGCTGACGCTTTAGTGCCGAGATACACTCATCAACCGCCTCTTCGAATGTTTTAGCTTTGTGCTCTGCGATTAGGTCGCCCCCAGGAATCTGCATCGTCATCGTGACCACCTTATTCCCTTTGTCAGGATCCTTATCTAGCTTCATTATCACATCGAGGTTTGTCGCGCGCTCAGCTACACGATCTAGTTTTGATATTTTACTCTCAACAAATTCGATGAGTCTCTTGTCTGCATCAAACTTTACGGATTGAATCTGTACGTTCATGGCTCTACATTTTTAAAATTAATGTTTACACTATTTTTCTTCGGCTGCACATCGCACTTCACTTACTCCTGCTCACTACTCCTCTACTTACTCCTCCGTCTCATGCTCCAGCCCCCAATCATGCCCCTGCCCTTGATCCTGCCCTGACCCCTGCTCTCTGGGGTGCGCCTTTGAGTAGGCATCTTGAAGGCGAGCAATATTGTTGTGAGTGTAGATCTGCGTGGCTTGCAAGGATGTGTGACCTAGCAACTCTTGAATCTCTCTCATATCAGCGCCATTGTTCAACAAGTGGGTTGCAAATGTGTGTCGCAACACGTGGGGACTCTTTCGCCCCTGAACACCTGCGGCAGTCATCTCTCGTCTGACAAGACGATAAACACCACTTCGAGACATACGCGCTCCTTTTATTGTTAAAAATAGTGCTTTTTCTTCACTTGTGCAAATATTTTGCCTCTCTATTACGGATAAATATAATAAAATTTTCTTGCGCACCACATTTATGATCGGGACTATACGTTCACGCCCACCTTTACCCATAACTTTTAGCGAGCGATAGTCATCTGCGAAGTGATCACGATCAACAGCTATAAGCTCCGCTAGGCGCAGGCCACACGCATAGAACATCATGATAATGAGCTGATCTCTCAGCAGTTGAAAGTCATCACCAAAGCCCACCGCAAGCAGAGTATCGATCCTGCTCTCAGGCACAAAAACGGGTAGTCGCTGCCCTGTCTTCACGCTCTTTATTTGGCGAGAGACATCCTTTTCGCTCTGTCCCGTGCGGTGCATCCATCCAAAGAATGAGCGAAGGGATGCGATCTCACGATTCAGAGATCCTGCACTGAGTCGCCCCGATTCACTTCGCATCACAACCCACTCTCGCAGGTGGTGCGCAGTCACCGAGTGGGGAAAGACCCCGCTCTCGATCCCATCCATCCACTCCGAAAAGGCGATCACATCACGACTATAGTTGCGAACCGTGAGCTTTGAGTAGCGTTTCTCAGCCTCTAAGTAGTGAATAAACGAGCATATCGTTGAATTGGTTTGACTCTGCATAGTTGTAACAAAATGAGGCTTGTGAGAGGTTGACTTCCAAAATTAGTCGCCACCATCACAAGCCTCAAAATTATCTAAATAGGGTTATTAACTTATAACTACGAGCACTTTGTGTGGCCACATGACATACACACAAGGCAGCCATTCTGATATGCGAGGTTCTCCTCACTACACTCTGGGCACACTCCCTTTGATTTTGTTCCATCCTGAATGTACTGCTTCAAAGAGCGACAAACACCCATCTTCCACGTATTGATACTCTCGCTATTGAGGTGCAAAGACTCCACAAGCGAGACTGTCTTCTCGATCGGCATTCCGTGGCGAAGGACACCTGAAATCAACTTTGCGTAGTTCCAGAACTCCTCGTTGAACAGACGTGAGATACCACCAATGGTGTTTTTATAACCATAGCGATCAAGATATTGGAAGTCATAGCGCTTAACGCCATCTCCCTCAGCAACCTTTAGGATATGCCCATTCTTAATTGCTGGTGGAATGTACATCGCATCCTCCTCGATCTTTCCTGTAAAGACCTCGTAAGGTCTTCCGTTCTGAATACCTACAAATGCGATCCAATCCTCTGAGCCGTTCTTAAAGCGAACGACATCTGCAGGTATCGAAACAGGTCTTCTGAGTGCTTCAACACCCGCTTGACCCTGTCCGCTCTTGCTATTCTTATCGATTAGGACTCCACTGCGGCTACCATCTCTATATACGGTGATACCCTTACATCCACTCTCCCAAGCCGTTTGGTAGACATCCGCCACCAACTGCTCCGAGACATCGTGCGGAAGGTTCACAGTCACCGAAATTGAGTGATCGACCCACTTTTGGATCGCCCCCTGCATCTTAACCTTAGCAACCCAATCAATATCGTCTGAAGTAGCTCCATGGTATGGCGATGCTGCCACCCACTGAGCAAGCTCATCATCCGAGATTGTAGCTAGGCGCTCAGTATCGTAACCATTAGCCTTCAACCACTTCACAAAGTTCAGGTGGTAGACGTTATACTCTTGGAACTTCTCGCCTGTCTCATCGGTGTAGTCAACACGCTTGTCAACATCCGTTGGATTGACCTTGCGGCGACGCTTATACACAGGTTTGAACACTGGCTCAATACCCGATGTTGTCTGCGACATGAGCGAAGTTGTACCCGTTGGGGCGATCGTGAGCATCGCAATGTTACGACGACCATACTTCACCATGCGCTCGTAGAGCTCCTCATCAGCCTGCTTAACTCTTAGGATCATTGGGTTCGAAGCCTCCTTCTGAGTATCATACACAGGGAAAGCACCACGCTCCTTAGCCATATCAACTGATGCGCTATAAGCGGCCAATGCGAGCGTTTTATGAACCTCGACTGCAAACTCCGTAGCTTGATCCGTTCCATAAGTTAGACCCAAAGCCGCTAGCATATCGCCCTCGGCAGTGATTCCAAGCCCCGTGCGACGTCCCTTAGCCGACATCTCACGAATCTTCTGCCACAGCTCCAACTCCACACGACGAATATCGGCATCCTCAGGATCTTCCGTAATCTTATTGATTATGAGGTCGATCTTCTCAAGCTCCAAGTCGATAATATCGTCCATCATGCGCATAGCCTTAGCTACGTGGCACTTGAACTTCTCAAAATCGAACGATGCCTGCTCCATGAATGGATTATCAACATAGCTCAAAAGATTCAGAGCAAGGAGTCGACAAGAGTCATACGGACATAGCGGAATCTCACCACATGGGTTAGTCGAGACTGTCTTAAAGCCTTGATCTGCATAGCAATCAGGCACACTCTCACGCAAAACCGTATCCCAGAACAGAACACCAGGTTCTGCTGATTTCCAAGCATTGTGTATAATCTTACCCCATAGCGACTTAGCATCAACATCCTGAGTCACTACTGGCTCAGGTGAATCTATAGGGAACTGCTGGCTGTATTGCGATTCAGAGATCACAGCCTGCATAAACTCGTCATCTATCTTAATCGAGACGTTTGCACCCGTCACCTTTCCAGCCTCGACCTTAGCGTCGATAAACTTCTCAGCGTCTGGGTGTTTGATCGAGAGCGAGAGCATGAGCGCTCCACGTCGACCATCCTGCGCAACCTCACGTGTAGAGTTTGAGTATCGCTCCATGAATGGCACGATACCCGTAGAGGTCAGGGCAGAGTTAAAAACTGGACTACCAGCGGGTCTAATGTGCGAGAGGTCGTGACCAACGCCACCACGTCTCTTCATTAGTTGCACCTGCTCCTCGTCGATTCTGAAGATTCCACCATAAGAGTCGGCTGGATTCTTGTGACCAATAACAAAGCAGTTTGAGAGAGAGGCAACTTGAAGATTATTGCCTATTCCAGTCATCGGCCCGCCTTGAGGGATGACGTAACGGAAGTGGTCCAACAACCCAAAGATCTCCTCTTTGGACATTGGGTTAGGATACTTACTCTCTATGCGCTCCAGCTCCGATGCTATGCGTTCGTGCATCTGCTGAGGAGAGGATTCATAGATATTACCGTATGAATCCTTCAGTGCATATTTTGACACCCACACCGTAGCGGCGAGTTCATCTCCTTCGAAATACCTCACCGACTCGGCTACTGCGTCACTATAGGATACCTTTGCAGGCATCTCTTGCGATTTTTTTGACATGAATTTAAAATGTAACTTTTGTCTGTTTTAAAAATTTGAGCACATCTCTCGCTCAGGGTTTAAGCCCAAAGATTGCGAGGATAGATGCCCTTCTCGATCAAAGACTCAATCGAGGCAACCAACTCAGGACGATCAGCCTGATAAGTCACACCAAACCACTGTGCAGAGGAGTGGAGGACTTTCAGAGTTGAAACTCCAGTTGAAACTAGCTCATTAACCATCAATGGAATGAAGAACTCAGCTTTAAGATTCTCCTTATTATCATTTAGGAAACCTTCGAAATATGACTCCGAGTGAGTGAAATAATCGGGCGTGAAACCAAAGAAGTTCATCGACACTGGAGTGTTCTCAGCCAATGGCATATCCTCCTGTCCCTCTTCGTGGAATACTACACCACCATTAGGCATTCTCTCGATTTTAGTGCGCTCAACCATCGCCACTAGGTCGCCGTGCTCATTAACCTCGCACACACCACGTGAAACAGTTCCGTTCTCTGAGAGAGTCTTACAAAGCTCATAAGCCACCATGCAGTAGCTATTCTCAACACCATCTAGATTAGATAGATACTCACCAATTACTTTATACGCCTCAGCACCATAGAAGTCGTCTGCGTTGATAACTGCAAACGGCTCTTTGATCGCCTTTGCCGCCATCATCAAAGCGTGGTTCGTACCCCAAGGCTTCTCGCGTCCCTCTGGCACTGAGAATCCCTCTGGAAGCGAATCCAACTCCTGGAAAACATACTCCACTTTGATGCGTCCACCGAAACGCTCCTCATTAAATACCGCTGTGAAATCCTTCTCAAAGCTATGGCGAATTACGAATACAACCTTACCGAACCCAGCACGAATTGCATCGTAGACCGAGTAGTCAAGAATTGCTTCATTGTTGGGGCCTACCCCATCCATTTGTTTAAGTGATCCGTAGCGTGATCCCATACCAGCTGCGAGGATCAATAGTGTTGGTTGTGTCATTTTGAGTTATGTGTTTTATGAATTATATTATTCGAATTACAAATATATACAAAACATATCAATAGCGCAACAGATAAAACGACATTTATCTAAAATAAACTTCATTTGCTTGACAGTCAAAAAATTACAACCACCACACGCTTACCTCATCCCAAATACAAAAAAACAGGAGCACCTAACACACAATGTATCAGCGCTCCTGCTCATAAAATATTATATCGGGGATCACACCACCAACCCCATCTATCTCGCCTCCAAAGCCTGCGGCTCTATCTGTGATTGTGGCGTTGGTTTCGTCTGTGGCTCCATCTGCGGTTGCGGTACTGGTTCTACCCGTGGCTCCATCAGCGATTGTGACTCAGGCCCCATCTGTGGCTGCTCCTCGCTCTTGCGTGGTTGTCCCACTTCGTAGCCGAGCGTTCGCATCCACTCCACGGTCTCAGGTAGCACCGTATCGTTACGATCTGCCCATCGGCCCTCCTCCATCATTCGCACTTTGAACTGCTCAATTTGCTTCGAGATTGGGAATATAGGCTTACGCTTGCTCATCACCTGCTCCTGCTTTGACTCTTTTAGCTCTCGATCGAAGACATCAGCCTTTGTTGGTCGTCTCGACTCCTCCCACTTGAAGTCCTGGAGGAATTTACTCTGATCGGCAGGGATGTCGCTAATCGGATATATCACCGAGTTCACATCGCTACGATACACTATCTGCGTGACCTCCTTCTGCTGGATGTGGAACGTGATGTCGCCACTCTCGATAACCATCATCATTGTAACCTGCGGAGGGTTTCCGTCCTGCATATAGTATATGGTCTCGGCATTACCGTTCACATCGTTCTTATAGACCTCATTATCTCTGAAATACGAGACCATCTCCTTACCCTTGACCTGATTGTAGTGCATCGTATCAAGCTCGCTTATCATCATTGGTTTACCCACGAACTCAGCACGCGAGAGTGCATTGTTCTCGGTGTAGATATCCATCTGCTCCGAGGTGATTTGATTCACACCATTCCACATCACGGGAAGTATATACATATGTATAGTCGAGTCGGTAGAGTTTACCACTGCCGAATCGCTCACGCTCTGCATATCTTTTCGATATATCTTCACATCACGATAACCCTTCGTCAGACGATACATCGAATCGATAATAACCTCAACAGAGTCCTGCGATAGCATCGAAAGAGTGTCTGGTCTATTCTCAATCTCCTCCTGCATCTGTGTTATTGAGTCGATTCTCAGTCGCACGTCACGCAAAATTGTTGTATCCTTGCTCGCAAGTCTCGAATCGTTGAACTGGGGCTCTTCGCCCTTAGCCTTAGCTTTGAGGTAGATCTTCTCGAAGCGCTTACGCATGAGTTCTCGCATCCTATCACGACGCTTATCGGCTCTCGCCTGCTCAAGGATCGCCCTTTCACGACGCTCCGCTACACGTCTGCTACCTATTGAGTCGAGCTTGATTTGACGAGCCTCGTCCTTCGCCTGCTTGATGCTATCACGCACAAATATCTTCAACTCCTCGCTACTTAGCGTATCTCTCGGATTGATTGGCAACATAGAGAGAGAGTCCGCCACAGGTGGTGGCTGCACACTATCGCCCTCGATTTGTGGCGCAGGTCGTTGTGCCAAAGAGTCGCCGTGCATCTGTGGTGCACGCCCCAAAGAGTCTA
>CAYJIY010000010.1:0-11926 GCA_964370415.1 uncultured Alistipes sp. | reverse complement strand
ACTCCGATGTTTCACTCTGTCCGCTCGTCTGATCTACTGACGATTGCGTAGCTACTTGCGGCTGCAACTCACCCACACTGGTCTGCATTTCAGAGATCTCCTCCATTTGAGGAGCTCCCAAGATATCCGCCACCACTTGGTTTTGAGCCAAGCTATCGAGCGCAAGACTATCCGTCACAACAAACATCGACATGCGTTGCTCTTCCAGCGAGCGAAGCATCTCCTCAGGTATTCCATCACCATGATCCTCCCCGACTTTCAGGGTAAGCATCAGCATAGTATCTGCCCTCATAAAGAGCGTGTCTGCCTGCTCCTGATCATAGTTCAGAACCGATGGATCGAGGGTGAGCACTGCACTATTGTGCTTCTGCCACATCTCGCCATAGTCACCAAATCCTATCGATTTATGCTCCTTATCATCGATCTGAATATTGCGCTTTAGGCGCACAAACTCTTTTGCCCGATAGTAGTCGATCGTATCTGCCCATATCTCCTGCTTTGGAGTTAGAACATAGCCGTTCTCCGTTATCTTATAGAGCGTATCAGCCTTATGATACTCACCCCTATCGGCATAGAGGTAGTCACCATCTTTATTCCAAATATTTGTATTGTCGAAGTACTGCGCATGGTCGGTCTGCATGTTGTAGACCACCGAATCGCCACTCATGACGTACTCTTCGTTTCGCATCTCAACATCATCGACTCCTACGACACTCTTCTCATTTGCATAGTAGTAACCCCTCTGCGATTCGAGAACATTGTTGTTATTTTGGAGTACGCCACCATAGTTAAAGTAGCCGATGTTCGATTTAGTGTTAAACGAAAAGTCGTATGTGTATAGCGTTGCGGCACCATCGATCACCTTCACGAGCTCGGAGTAGACACGCGCCATATTCTCCTCACCATTATACTCCGCTCTATCGCCATAGATATACGTTGTGTTCTGGTTGATTAGCACGTTGCCAAAGAACTCTATGCGACTCGCTGAGTAGCGAACAGCACTATCACAAGTGATCACCGCCCCGTTGTGCTGTGCCGCAAAGTTACCCACAAGGAAGATCACCGAGTCACCGTCAGCGACTGGTCCCCAGAGATCAGCCTTTAGGTCGATCAGCTTTGGATCCTCCTCCGTGGAGTCACCTACGAGGTTTGGTCCTTGCGCAAAGAGCAAAGTGCCAACTAAAATAGTCAGCACTGCACTCCATATAGATATTTTTAAAATTCGGTTCACTCTACTTCACCCAATTCTTATTCTCAAAGTCACCATCACGATACTCAGGCTCGATGAACACATACATCCCCTTGATCTTATCGCTCAGCCAGTTATTAAATGTTGTCTCCTGCTTCTTGATCTTAGCCATCTGCTCGATTCTGAGGTAGTCCTCCTCGATCGAAGCTACGTGAGTTGGGATAACCTCCACAAGTTTTACAATCTTTGCAAACTTATTTCCCGACGCATCCTCTGTGCTGAAAGCATCTGAGAACTCTCCGACCTTCAACTTCGAGAGCGCATAGTAGTCATCAATACCCTTTTGGTGTCCCATCTTACCGAAATCCTCCTTCAAGAACTTTGTCTGCGTATATTTCGCATCGAAAGCCCCCATACGAGTCAAGATATCGTGGTTCGAGACGATACCACCATTTCGCTTAGAGTGGCTATCTGCCGAGTGCTGCATTGCCGCCTGCTCAAAAGTGATAGAGTCAGCGTGGATCTTTGCCGCTAGGCTATCTAGGAACTTCACTGGCTCTGCCAACTCATCCGCCGTGAATGATGGGCGAACGATGATGTGGCGGAAGTGGTATAGCTCACCCTTCTTGTCGAGAAGCTGGATGATGTGCATACCAAACTGCGTCTCCACAACCTCCGATACTTGCTGGTTGCGCAACTGCTTGAGTGCTTCACCAAACTGAGCATCTAGGCTACTCAAAGGAGATGGCTCCATCTCACCACCTCTAAAGGCTGTTCCATCCTCAGAGTATAGCATCGCAAGAGTCTCGAACTTAGCGCTACCATTAATGATACGCTCACGCATATCGATCAGGCGCTCCTTTGCTCGCTGCTTAGCCTCCACAACGGTGCTAGGCTCACGTGTGATTTGCGCATAGACATACTGATCGGCGATCAACGGCAGGCTGTCACGATCCAACTGGCGGTAGTATTGATCTACCTCTCCTGGAGTAACTGTAATATTACCCACAACCTCGCTCTGCATCGCATCAGCGTAGCTCTGCTCAGTGTATGTGCGACGCAACATCGAGCGGATGTTGAAGATCGGCATATTGAACTTCTGCTCCAGCTTAGTCACCGAGCCCTCATTCTCGACCATGCCCTTCACATGCTCTTCGACCTGCATTGCAACACCCGTAGTGTTCACCTCAACAGAGTCGATCAGCGCTTGGTGATATAGCAATTTCTGTGTCAACAAAGTCTCTAGAGCCTCATTGAAGGGGTCTCTATCCGACGTGTAACCCTGCTCTAGGCGACGCGCTTTTAACTGCTCTGCCTGATCCAAAACCTCCGAATGGAGAATCGAGGAGTTACCAACTACGGCAACAACTTTGTCGAGCATAACTTGCTGTTTCTGCGCCATTGCGCTAATCGCCACCACGCAGGCAGCTGCCAAAAAGAGAACTCTTCTAAACATTATATATCATTAAATTTAATTAAACTCAAAAATTTTCACATCACCATTAACCTGAGCAGCATCAAAGAGTGCTCTCTCTCCCTGCTCGATCCTCTCGCCTTGTCGCTCGTTGACGAGGATCTTCTCGATCACCTCCGCAACTCGCTCTAGTGGCGCTGGATCGCCTGGGCGCAGAACGCTCTCGATCTCATAGTAATAGTTATAGCTTGCGCCATACATCGTCTGCACACCCTCGCTCTTTAGCAGTGAGCTAGAGTTGCTCATACCACGAACTGGAAGGCGATCTATAAAGTAGTTTATATCGACCCAATCTTGCGATAGATCCTCCATCTCTAGTCCATTTTTCTGAACTACATCCTTCAGCTCGTTTATATCCTGCTCCTTATCCGAGACGAATAGTTTTTTCAATGTTGCCGACTTGCGATACTCCTTAGGAAACTGCACCACTCGCCCCTTCACTAGGGTGCGATCGAGCTTGAAATCAGATTTATTGGCGTTGTAATACGCCTCAATATCTTGGCTCGTTGGCAAGGAGTCCGACACGCCCGCCATGTAGTGATCATCCAGTTTGCGAATCAGGAGCGACTGGCGATATGCCTCGACCTTACGTTCAACATCCTCTGCCGACTCTTCGAACATTAGCTCCGCCTCTCTAAGTTTGAGCTGCTTGAGCACCCACTTATCGATCTGCAGTTTGGCGTATGCGACACTATCCCCAACAACAAGTCCCTGAGGCATAGTCTCCTTTAGCTCTTTGACAGTAAACTCCACATCACCAACCTGAGCCACAACCGCGCTATCGTCGATTGACTCAGGTGGTCTGAGATCACACCCCACCGAGAGTAGGGCGATTGATACTATTGTCAATATTTTTCTGCTTATCTTAACCATTTGGTCGGCAAATGTACACAAACTTTTTTATATTGTAATCACGCACATAAAATTTAAACGGATGACAACTAAAAATATTACGTCATCCCTCAAAATTTACTCTATTTTACTCGCTAGCTTCTCCGCCTTGTCGAGTTTGCGCACTACTGTCCACAGTCTATACACCGCAAAGATGAACAGAGCAAGCACAATCACATATATAGTATGGTAGAGGGTGTTGTTATCTATCATACTTCTTAGCGATGTATCTTCAACACCCAGATGCATCATGGTGTAGGCCAGCGCATTGTTAATTGCGTGGAGTATCATAACGCTCCAAATCGAAGAGGTCATAACGTATATTGTTCCCAAGACCAGACCAATTATTGTAGCGTTCACAATAAGAAGAATCTGACCGTGAATAACGCCAAAAATCAGAGACGAGATCAAAATACCTAGCGCCACGCCATATTTACTGCGATACATCTCCAGCAGAAGTCCTCGACAAAGGATCTCCTCCAAAACTGGAGCTAAGATCACCACCATTGCAAACGTCCAAAATCCAGTCTCAAACGGCGCTGGTTGTGGCAAGAGCAGCATTAGTGGTTCGATTGCCACCCCAGCTGCAGTAATCACAACAACTCCCCAGAGAATAACCAGCGGATTGAACCCTTTTTTCGAGAGTCGCATCTTTGTTTTAGCCCCCTCTCTTATGCTTCGGTAGATCATCACCCCAACTATCATCACCACCATACTCAGTAGGTAGGCAAATGCGAGAGCGCCACCACCTTTGGTCATGCTTTCAACATCATCAAGAGTTGTTATATCCCAATTATTTGTGATTAGATTTACTATAACAATAAAAAAGCCCGATACGATACTCGCCAGCAACACAATACCCAAGATAGCTAACGTGTCGACAAAGTTTGGGAACATCGATTTACGTGGCATCTGCGGAGCACTTGCTGGCACAGGATTCACGGGAGGTACTCTCTGAATCTTAGGCGGTGCAGAGCTTATAGGGGGAACTTGCGGTGCCCCGCCCCCTCGTGAGGAGCTCGATTCTGATGATTGCACTTGATCGTTTTGCTTCATCTCCATATCTTCACTGTTCATAGCTACATTTTTTTTTGAATGTTTCGTCAAAGATAATACAAATTTTGCATTCGCCCCACATAAATCCATACAATTTCTACACTCTCACTCAAATATAAGGCCAGAAATGCTCTCAATACGCCCTTTCGCCCCACTGCCGAACACTCCAACCAGTAGCGATAAAATGGGGAGCGCATGGCTGTGATTTTTTGGCTATTAGAATAAATGTAATAATATATTTTACTTCTGCGTTATGTAATTCCAGAGAATTTGATTAAATTTGCCCGAATATAAAAATATAAACATCTACAGTTAACGTATGGCAAAGATAGTTGCACTAGCAAATCAGAAAGGCGGCGTGGGAAAAACAACCACGGCAATAAATCTCGCTGCATCCCTAGCACTCCTTGGCAAGAGAGTTCTACTCGTCGATGCCGACCCTCAGGCAAACGCCACTTCGGGGTTGGGTTTCGAGATAGACCTTCCAGGCATCTATGAGTGTATAATTGGCGAGAAGAGAGCCTCGGAGGTTATCCTTCAGAGCGCCGACATCAAGAAGCTGTATGTGTTGCCATCGTCAATCGATCTTGTGGCTGGAGACACCGACCTCTCGAAGATGGAGGATGCCCACCACGTTATTAAAAATATGCTCGATGAGGTGAGCGAGAGTTTCGACTACATCATTATCGACTGCTCGCCATCGCTAGGATACATCACACTTAATATCCTCACAGCGGCGAACAGCGTCCTGATTCCAGTGCAGTGCGAGTACCTAGCCCTAGAGGGTCTATCAAAGCTACTGAACACCATCAAGAAGGTGAAGGGAGGGCTCAACCCTGAGCTAGAGATCGAGGGTTTCCTACTGACAATGTACATGCGCAACCGCCTAAACAACCAGGTCGTGTCGGAGGTGAGGGGTCACTTCGGAGAGCTCGCCTACCAGACAGTAATCCAGCGCAACATACGTCTAGGGGAAGCGCCATCGCACGGCAAGCCGATAATGCTTTACGACGCATCAGCAACAGGATCAGACAACTACCTATCTCTAGCTAAGGAGTTTTTGAAGCGCAACAGAAAATAGGCACAAAAGGTGTTACAATAAAATTAGAGACAAACAGAAATATATGGCAGCAAAACAGCATAAAGCTCTCGGTCGTGGACTTGACGCACTATTCGGAGCCGAAAAAATAGAGGTTAAACAGAAACCCATGAGCACAATGGCGGAGGTGTCGATAGATCAGATCACACCAAACCCAACACAGCCACGTAGTCAATTCGACGAGGAGGCGCTCAGCGAGCTAAGCAACTCGATTCGCCAGCTTGGGGTTATTCAGCCTATCACAGTAAAGAAAAACAGCGATGAGAGCTACACCATCATCAGTGGTGAGAGACGTTGGCGAGCAGCTAAGAGCGCTGGAATGGAGAGCATCCCTGCCTATATCCGTGAGGTTGACGATCAGACGCTCCACGCCATGGCTCTAGTTGAGAACATCCAGCGTGAGGATCTCAACGCAATCGAAATCGCACTGAGCATGCAGCGCCTCATTGAGGAGTGCAACCTAACACAGGATGCCCTCTCGGAGCGTGTGGGCAAGAAGCGCTCGACGATCACCAACTATATGCGCCTACTCAAACTTCCGCACGAGGTACAGCTTTCGCTGCGTGAGGGCTACATCTCGATGGGTCACGCCAAGGCGATAGCTGGAGCTCCTGAGTCGGAGCAGTTGCGCCTACTTAAGAAGTGTATCAAAAAGGAGCTCTCTGTTCGCCAAACCGAAGAGCTGGCACGCATACTCACAGCACCTGTGGTTAAGCCACAGGTCGAGGAGGAGGAGTATCCAGAGTCGTACCTACACCTTGTTGAGCGTCTCGAAATGCTCTTCTCACAAGATATCAGCATCAAACGAGCAAAGAGCGGTGGTGGTAAAATCATCATCGATTTCAACAACGATGGCGACATTGAGAGATTCATCGATCGCCTACGCTCGTCGAAATAAGTGCAAGCAACAGAATAGATGAATAAGTGGATTAAAATATTGATCGTTGCGGTTTTTGCGATGGCTGCCTCTCAGAGCTCAATGGCTCAGAACAAGCATCGTAGCCAAAAGCAGATCATCCGTCAAGGACTAAAGATTGTTCCCGACACAGTGGGCACAACTCCCGACTCGCTCATGGTGGGTCAGAGCGACTCGCTATTTGTGGCTGGAGACTCTCTCTCGGTGAGCTTGGCGAGCGACTCTACACGCGTCTCGGTCGATTCACTCATCACGAGTAGCATGGTCGATTCACTGGATGTCATCCTCGCTAGCGACACAACCACACGCCGAACACTTCGTGAGAGATTACTACCCGATTCGATGTCAATATCTCGAATGTCGTGGATCTCGCTTGCGGTGCCAGGCTACGGACAGATCTACAACAAGCAGTACAAGAAACTCCCCGTGCTCTATGGCCTTGTGGGGGCTGGTGTTGGTATGTACATCCACGAGAACAGCAAGTACAAACCCCTAAAGCGTGAGTACGATGCCGTCACAGCTATAACAACGACAAGAACCCCCGCCTTGGATCAACTCCAAACAGAGATGATTCAGAGCAACACACGCCGACAGCTATACATGGCAGCGGCAATCACAGCCTACGTCTACTTCATTGGCGACGCTGCGATCAACTACTCCACGAGTGAGGTTTCACGAGTGAAGAAGGCCACTACCCTCTCCACGATCATCCCAGGTGCGGGTCAAATCTACAACGGAAGCTACTGGAAGGTGCCTTTCGTGATTGGAGGATTCGCCACATTTGCCTACGTCATCGACTGGAACACCAGAGGCTACAACCGTTTCAAAACGGCATATGCCCTGCGTGCAGCCTATGACAGTAACCCTGAGCTCTACCCTAACGGCTCACCCGATGAGTTTGGCGGACGCTACTCGGCTTCGTACCTGCAGAGCCTACGCAACAACTATCGCCGAAACCGTGATCTGGGGATCATCCTCACAGCAGGTTTCTACATCATTCAGATCATCGATGCCCACGTAGATGCCCATCTCAAGGACTTCGACGTGTCGGACGATTTGACGATGAATATTCTACCATACATCGACCACTCTTACGACCACTCAGTGGGATCAAACAGAACATCGCTAGGCTTTAACCTCAGCATCAATTTTTAAATAATGAAAAAAATATTCGCAATCGTTACTCTTGTAGGGCTAGCGACGACGCTATCTGCCAATGACTTGGATTGGAATCCATTTAAACGCAAACGAGACAAAAATAAGACCGTTGAAACTGTTGCAACGGACACTGTTGTCGCCCCTGCGGTCACAACCGATGTCCTTGTAGAAGCACCCGAACCTGACACCATAGCTCTAGAAGAGTTCGCTATCGACACAGTGGAGCTCAACCCACAACAACTCGACTCACTCCTG
Source organism: uncultured Alistipes sp. (assembly GCA_964370415.1). Lineage (GTDB taxonomy): Bacteria > Bacteroidota > Bacteroidia > Bacteroidales > Rikenellaceae > Alistipes. The sequence continues at coordinate 3,888 of CAYJIY010000010.1, read as the reverse complement.
GCGCTCTGGCACAAGGATCAAGATATGATCGTCTATGAGGAGTATTTCCAAAGATTCATCGAGGAGGATAGCATCGCTCTGGATGACAGCAACATGCTACCCGATTCGATCTATCAGGAGCGCCTAAATGCTCTTGCATCGCCTATTCCATTGGCGTATAACCACATTGTCAAGGGCTACATCAACCGCTACACAAAGAGCCAAACAGGTTCGATGAGCGTAATCCTGGGTCGCTCACAACACTACTTCCCAATGATGGAGCAGATTCTACTCGAAGAGGGTCTTCCCGTAGAGCTGTGTATGTTGGCGGTGGTAGAGTCGGCACTATCTGCCACAGCAGTATCAAGAGCTGGTGCAGCGGGTCTATGGCAGTTCATGCCTCGCACAGGAAAGTACTTTGGACTACAGATCAACTCTCTGATCGACCAAAGACGTGATCCAATTCTGGCGACTCGTGCAGCGTGTAAGTACCTAAAGTACCTCTATGGACTATATAACGACTGGTCACTTGCGCTTGCGGCGTACAACTGTGGCCCAGGAAATGTCAATAAGGCGATCGCACGCTCTGGGATGGGCGATAAGGCTAGCTACTGGAATGTCTACGACTACCTCCCACGTGAAACACGTGGATATGTCCCTGCATTCATCGGTGCGACATACGCCTACCACTATCACAAGGATCACGGAATCAGAGTAACCGAGGCTCCACTGCCAGTTGCCACTGACACCCTGCAGATAAATCGTATTCTTCACCTCGAGCAGGTGGCATCGTCGATCGATGTTCCGATCGAGACACTCAGAATGCTCAATCCGCAGTATAAGCTAGATATCATCCCTGCAACTAAGCAGGTATATGCGCTGACACTACCCCAGCAGAATGTCTCGGAGTATATCGAGAACGAATCGGTGATTCTTGCCAAGGATTCACTCTACCTAAAGGAGTACATCAACCCAACGAACCTTGACAAGAGGATAGCTAGCAGCACTGGTAGCACCTACGTTGTTAAGAGTGGCGATGTATTGGGTAGCATTGCGCGCCGTCACGGTGTGACTGTTAGCCAAATTATGAGATGGAACAACCTTAAGAGCGCCCACAAATTGCGCATAGGACAGCGCCTAAGAATAGAGAAGTAACATGCACACACACAACGACACCATAGCAGCTCCAGCTACCGCTGTGGGCGGAGCAATAGCCGTAATCAGAGTTAGTGGATCGCAAACAATACAAGTTTGCGACAAGATCTTCGCAGGCAAACGCCGTGTGAGCGAGGTTGGGGGCAACACCATTCTCTATGGCAATATCGTTGATGGAGAGCAGATCCTTGATGATGTGCTCCTCTCGGTGTTTCGTGCACCACACTCCTACACGGGCGAGGACTCTGTGGAGATCTCATGTCACGGCTCACGCTACATTGTAGCCGAGATTCTAGCCCTATTGAGCCGCCACTCTGTGCGCATGGCTCAAGCTGGAGAGTTCACAACTCGTGCCTACTTGGCTGGCAAGATGGACCTCTCGCAAGCCGAGGCGGTTGCCGACGTAATCGCCGCATCATCACGTGCGGCACACGCCATTGCATCGACTCAGATGCGAGGTGGCTACTCCTCAGCACTTGCCGACCTGCGTGGCGAACTCCTGCAACTGAGCTCTCTTCTAGAGCTCGAACTCGATTTTGGCGAGGAGGATGTCGAGTTCGCAGATCGTGGACAACTTCTCAGCTCGATGGAGCGTATAGGCGCTGAAATAGATAAGATGCGAGACTCTTTCTCGCTGGGTAATGCCATCAAGCAGGGGGTTGCAGTCGCCATTGTCGGCGCACCCAATGCAGGTAAATCTACCCTACTAAACCGCCTCTTGGGCGAGGATCGAGCGATGGTCTCCGACATTGCAGGTACCACACGTGACTCTATCGAAGCTACAATAACTATCGACGGAGTGCTATTCCGCTTCATCGACACAGCAGGCATCCGCTCAACAGACGATAAGCTGGAACAGATGGGTATCGATCGCACGTTTAACCAGATCACACAAGCACAAGTTGTGCTACAAATCATCGATTCTAGCGCCACTAGCGCTCCCGAAAAACTAGAACTTAGAGAGGATCAAAAACACATCCTAATCTACAATAAAATCGACGCTCACACGCCAGTGGTTGACTCAGATTCACTTCTAATCTCTGCAAAAGAGGGTCAAGGTATCACGCAACTGTGCGAGCGTCTTCGCCAAAGTATCGACACCTCAACGATCTACCACGGCGATGCCGTAGTGTCAAACAGTCGCCACTACGAGGCACTCAACCAAGCCCACACAGCCCTTCAAGACGCTATGCAGGCTCTGCGCAACTCAACCCCAAGCGACCTTCTAGCCGAAGATCTCCGCCAAATCACCCACCACATCGGCACCATAACAGGCGAAATAACAACCGACGAAATCCTCGGCAACATATTTTCTAAATTTTGCATTGGTAAATAAGTCATTGATTTTCAATAAGTTATAATAATCAATATTAATCTAAGGTGCTCACTTCGAGCGCCTTATTTTTTTGGTAGTTATCAATATTTATCATATCTTTGCACTGTTAATCAATTATTTGTATCGAAAATGTAGCTGTAAAGCCCCTGTGGGCTATTTTGTGCAAATCACAAACCGAGGTCGTGTATAGTTTAGACTATGGTGGACTAAGATATACGTAGATTGACAAAAATTGGCGAAATGACGAATTTATAAATGTAAAGAAATGGCTGGCTTAACCTATAAAATCACAAAGGTGTGTGAATATTGCGAATCGATATTCACAGCCCAGAAGAGCACTACAAAATATTGCTCTCACACCTGTGCTTCGAGGGCTTACAAAAAGCGCAAACGAGTGGAGCAGCTCGACACCAACGAGAGAGGTATTGCAATCAAAGCAGAGGAGAATCGATTGGAGAGAATCAAAGAGAATATATTTCTCACTGTATCTCAAACAGCGATGCTCATAGGTGTGAGTAGGCAGAGTGTATATAATATGATAAACCGAGGATTGTTGAAAGCGGCTCGCCTCACTGATCGTATGACCTTTATAAGACGTGAGGATATTGACGAAATGTTGATGACCGCATACAATGATTCACGAGCCAAGCCCCAAAGCGAAGCAACACCCATCACTGAATTGTATACTTTAGCAGAGGTTAAAGCCAAATACGATGTAAAGGATGCGTGGCTCTTCAAACTCATCAAAGAGAACAATATCCCAAAGACTCTGAAGCGAGGCAAGACCCACGTAAGCAAAAAGCACATTGACGACTACTTTGCAAAGCGTTCTGCCGACCCTACAATCACGGAGTGGTACACCTCCGAGGAGATTGCCCAAAAGTACGATATGTCGCCCAAAACAATCTATGGTTTTGTCTATGACAATAAAATCCCAAAGAAGAAGGAGGGAAAGCACACCTACTACTCAAAGGTGCACTTCGACAGAGCACGCAACAAGGAGGCGGCACCAGAGCCTGAGTACTACACGATGCAGGAGGCGATGGAGAGGTTCGACATAACTCGTGACGCACTCTATCACCACGTAAAGAGAAATAATATCCCCAAAATCAAGGTCGGCAAGTACACCAAGATCAGCAAGGCGGAGTTAGATAAATCATTTGAAATATATATCATAAAATAATGGCAGTATCAAAAGTAACACTCAGAAGAAGAGATGTGCGAGATAACAAGCAGTCGTTGTATCTCGACTACTACCCTCCTGTTCGTGACCCTGAGACGATGAAGGAGAGCCGCAGGGAGTCGCTCGGCATCTACATATATAAGAGCCCCAAGAACCAAATGGAGCTGGAGTTCAATCGTGATATGCTCGACAAGGCGGAGGCGATACGCTGTATGCGCCAGAGTGCAATAATCAA
>CAYJIY010000009.1:0-83029 GCA_964370415.1 uncultured Alistipes sp. | reverse complement strand
GATTGAAAAAAATCTAATTTTAAACGAAAAATCAGTCCATTTTTACCACATTACCGTTTTTTCCAAACCCACTCCAGCGGTCCTTGGCGGTGAGTTGAGAGCCACCAGCGACTGAACCACAGTTGCGCCACGAATATCACAACTCCGATTAGAAGAGATAGCGTTGCGCCAGTGTGCTCATAGAGCCCCAAACCCCAGTTCAGATATATCGCACAACCGATCAAAGATTGCAAAATATAGTTCGTTAGACTCATCTTGCCAAATGGGATTATGAAGCGTTGGATCTTGTAGCCATTCCCCTTATAGAACCACAACAGCGAGAATGTTGAGACAAGCACTGCCATTAGTGTAAAGTTCCAGAATGAGCCAATTATAGCGTCATAAAAGCCTCGAGCGCTCTCGCCCACGAGCTCATTGGCGTAATTTTTAAGCAGATTGAGTGGTAGAACGAGCATCACCACCGAGATTACGGCTGTCTGTGCCCAAAACTTAACCGACCTCTCGCTCTTCACAAAACAGCTCAAACGCCCTAGTAGCATCCCCAGCATAAACAGCGCTGGAATTTGGAATAATCGCCCAGCACTAACCTGCCATAGGTTGTTGAACAGCTGTCCATCAGTTAGGTTTGAGGCGATAGTCTGCGGCAAGTTACCGCTCTTCATCACCTCTATACTTTTGGTTGCGAAATCGCTCAACCACACATGTATAGACGATGAGTAGTCGGGATTAGTCGACGCTTCTATCACACGCCACCACTCAAGGGGTTGCAGCAGTAAAAGCCCTGCAATGATGAGCACCGCCTTGTTGGATAGTCTGCTCACGGGGATCAAAACAAGCCCCATGAGAGCGTACATCAGCAGAATATCGCCATTATAGAATATCGCATGAAACTGAGCGAAGAGAATCAACATCAACATTCGCCAAGCGAATCGCCCACCGAAACCACGCCCCTTTGCCTCTTGATTGCGTTGTTGGATATAGAAACTAAAACCAAACAGCAGCGAGAATGTGGCATACGCCTTGCCTGCCATCACAAACCACGACACATCCCACAAGCCCCGATCTAGCGTCTTAAGCCACATGGGCATGTTTTCGGGTATGAAATATAGGTTATAGTGTTCAAGGTTATGCAGCAAAATAATTGCTAACAGAGCAAATCCTCTCAGTGCATCGACAAGCTCTAGGCGTTGGGTGGTAGGTTGGTTCATTATATGTAAGGGGTTACTTCAGTTGTAGTTTATCGCTATTCCACTCCCCTGCCGCATCGTGATATATCACAGCTCGATCGTCTTGAATCCTCTTCATATCGAGGTAGCTCTCATAGAGGGCGATTCCATTCTCCGACTCCTCAGCTATAGAGATCGCTATGACCGAAGGGTGACGCTTTGCCACATAATACTCCGCTTGGGCTCTATCCGAGATAGCCTCTCGCCACTGTGGATCGTTGGAGAGGTTACCCCCTTTTTTACGAGACTTCCCCGATGGCGATGTATTCACGGGAGCTTGCGCAACGACCAACATACCCATCTGGTCTGCCATATTATATAGAGATTCAGCCTCGGCACCCGCCGTCACCAAAAGCGTGTTATAACCCTTCTCCTTGAATCGTGCCACCTGAGCGCTATCCACTTGAGTCGAAACCTCAACAGATTTTAGCTCTACTGGCTCAGAGTTGATCGTCACAGCTCCCTGAGCATCGATATCCAGCACTCTGAAGCCTACTCTGACGGGGATAAACTCCACCAGTCGCCCCTCGATACGAGTTGAGAGCATCAATCTATTCATCACGGGATTCTCGGTCGACCAGAGCATAGAGTCTGGCACCATCGTAACAAAACGTACCGTATCCTCTTGGCGCATTCCCAGCTCCACATCCTTGTGTCCTGAGTAGTGCGACAGACCCGATGTATCTCTCAGATCGTAGGCTATACGAGCGCTCTTACTATTTAGTGCCTCGGTCTTAACCACAACACCCACTTCGACCATCACACCATCGTCACTGCTCCATGCACGTGAAAAGAGATCACGAACCCTCACAGTTGGCTGGCTAAGAACTGCGCACTCACCCAACGAGATGGTCTCATGCTTACGGAAGCCCTCCAAATCGGCAACGCTCGATGTGCTCTCAACAACTATTTCGAGCTGATTTCGCCCCTCTTTTGCCGCTTTCGTGATATTGAACTCACAAGGTGTTGCGCCATTCGAACTTGCACCAACTCTCTGTCCATTGACAAAGACTGTGTACTCCGCCGAGGCTGACCCCACACGCAAAAGCACCTGACGATTAGCCCACGCAAATGGGCGTGTAAACTCCGCTGAGAATCGCCCTTGTTGCTGTGTGAACTGCTCTATGGGTTCAAAATATTCTGATTTGAGCTCTGAGCCCTCGTCTGCCTTTGCAGCCGTTGAGTATGGTATCAACTCCGAGCGATAGAGCTCTCTGCCATCGCCTGGCGATGTATTCTGTGCTGAAATAGTGCCCATTAACATTAGGGCAGCTATGGTAAGCGTAATTCGCATAATTTTCTTATATTTGCACGAAAGTTACAAATAATTTTTCAAACTTCGATGACTGATCTTCCAAAACTCAACTTCCCCGCCATAAATCTGCGTGCACAGCGTGGCGAACGTGGCATTGAGGTATGGGACTCCACACGCAACAAATGGCTCGTACTCACCCCCGAGGAGTGGGTGCGACAACACACCATAGAGTACCTTGTGGGCTCGTGCGGTGCCCAACGCTCACGTGTTGTTCAGGAGTACGCCGTATTGGTTAATCGTCAAGCTCAAAGAGCCGACATCGTTGTCGTAGGTGATGGTGGCCAACCCCTTATTTTGGTTGAGTGCAAGGCCCCCGACATTAAAATCGACCAGAGCGTCTTCACCCAAGCCTCACGCTACAACACGGTGCTTGGGGCTCAGTATCTAATCATCACCAATGGGCTGCACCACTACTGCTTCTCTCACCACGCAGGCGAGTACAAGCTCATGGAGCAGTTCCCCCAGCTCTAGTTTGTCTTTCTAAAGTTATCTAATATCTTGTAGAACTCCTCACGGTAGAACTCACCGATTGGTAGATCAAGCTCCGTAGTTAGATAGACACGGCTACGGTCGTAGCTCTTCACTCTACGAAGGTTAATCACATATGAGCGGTGGATCCTAGCGAAGCTCTCCTCTGGTAGCATCGCCACCATATTCTTCAATCTGAACAGTGTCGATATAGTACTACCATCGTTTAGGTGTATCTTAATGTATTCACCCTCGCTCTCCATATAGACAATATCTATGTGTCTGATGAGCATTGTCTTATAGTCCGACTTAACTGAGACACACTCCGACTCCAAGATCTCCTCCTCCTCGGCCTCCTGAGAGGCTCTCTTTTTGAGGTCGAACAGCTCGATTACTCGCTCCACAGAGCTGCTAAACTCAGCCTGACTATACGGTTTCAGCAGATAATCTACGGCATTGAGCTTAAAGCCCTCCAATGCATACTCCGAGTGCGCCGTTGTAAAGACAACTAGCGGACTCACTTCGAGTGAGCGCACAAAATCTACACCCGACATTTTGGGCATATTAATATCTACAAACATGAGGTCTATCTCGTTTGTGGCGAGTACTTTCTGCGCCTCTTCGGCACTAGTACACCCTGCAATAAACTCCACATTTGTCATTGTCGAGAGGTAACTCTCAATTTTTCTCAACGCTAGAGGTTCGTCATCAACAGCTATACACTTAAGCATTTAAATGAGGTATTTTTAGTTCTACAATATATCTATCATGTCGTTTGTCGTCGATGTGCAGTTTATATTTACTGCCAAATATCAGCTCCAATCGCTTATGAACATTCGCCAATCCAATCCCCGACACAGTTCCTGCAGGCGCAATCTCTGTGACACTATTCTCGACTCTGCAATTAACATAGTCATCATCATACGAGATGTCTATGTATATGAACGACTCCTTGTCGTTATTCACACCATGTTTAAAGGCGTTCTCGACAAAGACGACCAATAAAAGTGGCGGAATTGCTACCGTATGCGGGATATTTTCTTGAATATTAATTCGTATCTTCACGGTATTTACATACCTGATTCTCATCAGCTGAATGTAGTTCTTTAGGAACGCAACGTCCTGATTCAGCGAGATCGATTCACTCCCCGAGTCATAGATAACATAGCGCATCATCTTCGAGAGCTCGATAACCGAATTTTTCGCCGCCTCAATATCTATATCCATCAGAGAGTGGATGTTATTGAGCGTATTCATAAAGAAGTGTGGGTTGATCTGATACTTCAGATACTCCATCTCAGCCTGCATATTCTCACGTTTGAGCCTCTCCAACTCCTCCTCATTGTACATCGTGTGGTAGATAAATCGAACTCCAAGGTTGATTCCGCTAACCATCGACACGATGATAATGTTCCAAAATATTGAGAAGTGTGTGTATTTAATACGTCCAATTGGTCGATTCAACAGCAGCTGCAGATCGAAGCTCCCAGCCTCAAGCAGTGCCACAATAAAGAAGACACCAACAGTCAGCGACAACGACAACACCATGTATTTCAGATACTGCTTGTGTATCACGAGTATGGGTGCAACAAAGAAGTTGTGTATCAAAAAGACGAAAAGAAATGGGAAAATACGCAACCACGAACCCAATATATTGCTCGTAGAGATCGCCGTATCACTACGAGAACCATAGGTTAGAATTGGCACCAATAGCACCACGAACCAAGCTATCACGTAGATCAGTTTCTCTCGTATGACGTGTTTCTCCACTACAGACATATCCCTCTTTTTTTCTATTTATTCAACATCATTGGGCTATACAGATACCTCTTGATACTCCTCTTCGGGGTCTTCTCAAACTCCGTTGGGTAGATCGTGATATCTGCCACCTGCTCAAACGATGCAGTCATTGCATTTAACTCCTTTAGGTTCTGCTGCATTAAATCAGCAGCCCTATTTATATCTATTTTATCCTGCTCCATCTGCTCACGATCCAGAACCACAAGAGCCGACAAGCGACCATTGTTCTCGATTATGAGCGACTCCATCACAAGATACATATTATTCAAGCGATCCTCAATCTGTTCGGGGTAGATATTCTGCCCACTACCGCTGAGAATCATCGTCTTAGAGCGCCCCTTGAGGAAGATCACTCCATCCTGGTCAATAACGCCTAAATCACCCGTACTGAGCCATCCATCCTCGGACAACACCTTGCGGGTCTCCTTCTCGTTTCTGAAATAGCCCATCATCACGTGCTCTCCACGAACAAGAATCTCTCCCACGCCCTCATCGTTCGCATTGATCTTCACCTCGAGGTGCTCACTCAAGTAGCGACCACACGACTTAGGCTTAAACTCGCTATGCGAGGAGAAGCTAATCAGGGGACCACACTCGGTCATGCCATAGCCCACTGTCACGGGGAACTTTATCTTCATCAAAAAATCCTCGGTCTCTTGGTTGATCGCAGCGCCTCCCACAACAAAGAGGTTGACACTACCACCAAAGGCATTTATAAGTTTTCTTCGTATAGCGCCATAAATAGCACTACTGAGAAGCGGAACTCTCATCGCCACCGATACTGGTGTCTTCTCCAGAATCGGAAGTAGCTGTTTGCGATAGATCTTCTCGAGGATCAGCGGCACACAACACACAATGGTTGGACGCACCTGAGCCATCGCCTCCAAAAGTATCTTCGGAGATGGAATCTTACCCAACAGAGTCACATGCCCACCAATGGCGAGCGGCGTGAGGAAGTCAAACGCACAACCATAGGCGTGAGCCAACGGCAGGAACGAGAGCCATCGCCCTCCCTTCTCGAAGTAGTACTGCCCCGACTCCTTATCGTGAGCATTGCGTGCAAAGACTACATTTCCCGTCAGGTTATTCACCGAGAGCATCACCCCTTTGGAGTGCCCCGTTGTTCCCGATGTGTAGTTCAGCAGAATCATCTGCTGAGCGTCTATATCGTTATATTTTATGTCGTTAGTTGTGAAACCACGTGAGTACTTCGTGCGAAAGTGTTTCAGTATATTCTGCTGAAATTTCGTGATCGACTTTCCCGAACGCTCATAAACGACGCTAAAGTCAGTCAACGAGATCACACCCTCAATCTGGCGAATTTGCCCCTCCTCGATATTATCCCAATAGGGCTCACCAACAAAAAGGAGGCGACTCTCCGAGTGGTTGATAATATGCACAACATCGCTTGGCGCAAAGTCCTGAAGTATTGGCACAATCACAGCGCCATATGTTATCGTAGCGAGGTATGTAACGCACCATTTCGGTGTATTTCGCCCAATCAGAGCGACTCTATCACCAGGCTTTAGCCCCGTCTTTTTGAAGAGCATATGGAGTTTTGCAATCTCCTTTGCAACCTCGAAGTAGGATAGTGTCTCTCCCTTAAAATAGTCAGTCAAGGCTGGCAACTCACGAAAATCGCGAAAGCTAGCCTCGTAGATACGAATCAGATTCTCTTGAAGCATAACATTTTCTCTTTTAGATTGTTGTTACTCAATTTGAAAACTTATCTCACTAACCCCCTAAACCTAACTCTTCTCTAACCCTGATTCTGCTTGCCAAAGTATATCTTAGACTCTGTGCCATCGATCAGGCGCTTTATGTTCTTGCGGTGGGTCACTATCAACAACACAGCAATAATCGCAGCAAAGACGATAAACGTTGTCGAGCCCTTGGTCCTAGTTAGCATTGATGCGAAGATCGGAAAGCACGCCCCACCAATCATAGACGAGAGCGAAACATAGTGCGTCAACACAAAGACGATCAACCACACACCAAAGCACATCAAAACTACTGGAGGGTATATTCCCGCCACAGCACCCACAAGTGTTGCAACTCCTTTACCCCCTTTGAACTTTGCAAAAATCGGGAAAACGTGACCCAAAACGGCGATAAAAACTATCGCTATCTTAATAATTATCAATTCATTATCATCTATCTGAGCATAATGATCGCTAAAGCGGATTAGCCCAACCAAAGACACCGCCACAAAGCCCTTCAGCAGGTCGAGAATAAAGACAGGCAACGCAGCCCTCTTGCCCAACACCCTCAGAGTATTTGTAGCGCCTGCATTTTTACTTCCGTGCTCTCTGACATCCACGCCATAGAATCTTTTTCCGATCCACACAGCACTTGGGATAGAGCCCAGCAAATACGCCATTACGGCAAAACCTATAATATAATATATCTCCATTTTAATTAAATTCTAAATAAATCTGACAAATGTACGCAAAATAAATTAGATTCTACCTCTAAAAGGCAATTATTAATTTACCAACACCCTAGAAAATATCATATCTACACCATCCCTAACAGCTAAATAGCCCCACTAAGAGAGTTGCTGAGCACAAAAAATCGAGGGTCGAAAATTGTTATCCATTTTTTTAAGCAAATTATCAAATATATTGATTAACTTTGCGACAATTAAAAAATTAAGACAATGAATCCAAAAGCATTACTTGAGCCAATGGGCTCGTGGGCGTGGTGGCGCTCGTGGGTGCTCCTATTCCTTGGTTGCACAATCATGGGAGCGGGATACGTATTCTTCATCAACCCCTACAACTTTGTTCCTGGCGGAGTCTACGGACTGGGTATCGTCATGCACAATATCTTCCCTTCGATTCAGGTCGGAACCTTTGGCTATATATTCGATATTCCACTAATGATTACAGCGTTGGTGGTCTTCGGTGGTAGTTTCGGCGCTCGCACAGTTGCGGCGGCGCTCTACACCCCTGGATTTATGAATATCCTCACAAAGATGGTCTACCCTACACCCGAAGCGGTTCAGAGCCTCGACCCTGCACTACTGTTGGGCGGAAAGCTCGATCTTTCGGGCGATCTGCTCCTTACGTGCGTAATCGGGGCGGTGTGTGCTGGTGTTGGCGTAGGGCTCGTTGTGCGCAACCAAGCAACCACGGGCGGAACCGACATTATAGCTATGCTCCTACAAAAATATGTGGGCATAAAGTTCTCCAACGCCATATTCCTAGCCGATGGAGCTGTCGTGCTATTCGGTCTTGTGGTCATTGGCTTTGGGGTGGGACTCGACTCTCCGTCACCTGAGGGGTGGTCCTTAACGCTCTACTCCCTGATTATCATCTACGCCTCATCGAGAGTTGTAGCATATATGCTCGATGGTGCGTCATACGACAAGCTGCTCTTCATCATCAGCGACAAGCACGACGAGCTAAAGAGTTTCATCATGGATGATCTGGAGCGTGGAGCAACCTACATCAAAGCGAAGGGTATGTACACCGAGAAGGACAAGGACATGATCTTTTTGGTCATCAGTCGTAAGGAGGTACGTGCCATTCAGAACAAAATTCGTGAGATCGATCCCGTAGCGTTTGTTGTCGTTACCGATGCTTACGACACCTATGGCGAGGGCTTCAAGCAGTTCCCTTCGTCGGATCACCTACACGTTGAATAGATATAATTTACAATTAATATATACATTTTGGAACTAAGAATAAATGAACTACGCCCACTACAAGGGGCTGGTAAGCGACTCTTTGTTGAGACCTATGGCTGTCAGATGAACGTAGGAGACACCGAGATTGTAGTCTCTCTACTCCAAAAAGAGGGCTACATCTTCGAGGAGAAGGTCGACAATGCCGACGTTATACTTATAAATACATGCTCCATTCGTGATAATGCTGAGCAGAAGATATGGGGGCGACTCATCGAACTGAGACGCTACCGCAAAGCAAAACCAGGACTCATAATCGGTATCATTGGTTGCATGGCCGAGCGCCTAAAGGAGAATCTTCTCGTTGGTGAGGACGCTGTGGAGATCGTGGCAGGTCCCGACTCATACCGTGACCTTGCACGCCTACTTCGCGATGCGGAGGCAGGCACCAAGGGGGCAAACGTACTCCTCTCATCGGAGGAGACCTATGCAGAGATCTCGCCTGTGCGTCTCGACAAGAATGGCGTTAGCGCCTTCATCTCTATCATGAGGGGGTGCAACAACTTCTGCTCCTACTGCGTTGTGCCGTACACACGTGGACGTGAGCGAAGCCGAGATCCTCAGACGATCCTTAACGAAGCGAAGCAACTCTTCGAGAATGGTTATCGTGAGATCACCCTTTTGGGACAGAACGTCAACTCATACCGACACGACGAAGTGGATTTCCCTGAGCTAGTGCGCCTAGTGGCAAGCATCTCGCCGCTTCTGCGTGTGCGCTACGCTACGTCACACCCTAAGGATATCGACAACAAACTACTCGAGGTGATGGCATCGATGCCGAACATCTGTCGTGCGATCCACCTGCCTGCACAGTCGGGCTCAACGTCGATGCTCGCACGCATGAAGCGTAGCTATACACGTGAGTGGTACCTAGAGAGAGTGGAGGCAATCAAGCGCTACATGCCCGATTGCGCCATCACCACCGATCTAATCGCAGGTTTCTGTGGCGAGACCGAGCAGGAGCACCAAGACACCCTATCTCTGATGCGAGAGGTGGGCTACGACTTCGCCTTCATGTTCAAGTACTCGGAGCGTCCCGACACCTTCGCGGCGAAGAACCTTGCGGACGATGTGCCTGAGGATGTCAAGGGGGCAAGACTCGTTGAGATCATCAACCTCCAGTCGGAACTCTCGCTCATGCGCAATAAGCAGGACGTGGGCAAGACTTTCGAGGTTCTAGTTGAGGGTGCATCAAAGCGCAGCGATCAGATGCTCTGTGGCCGCACCTCTCAGAATAAGATGTGCGTATTCCCACGCTCTAACTACTCTACTGGCGACTACGTAAAGGTCCGAGTCACTGAGTGCACAGGCGCTACACTCATTTGCGAGCTAGCCGAATAGATTTTTAGCATAAGAGTTCACCCTCTTGTGCACACATTAGTAATATTATTTTTATGAAATTTGACGAATTAGATCTTCAAGACGAGATTCTTGATGGACTCTACGATATGAACTTCGAGGATATGACTCCCGTGCAGGAGGCCACTATCCCCGTGATTCTTGAGAAGCGTGACATCATTGGCTGTGCCCAAACAGGAACGGGAAAAACCGCCGCCTTCACGCTACCTTTGCTCAACAATCTGCTCATCGATGGCAACGAAAACAGCATGGTAAAGGCGCTAATCATTGTGCCTACACGTGAGCTGGCGATGCAGATCGACATGCAGTTTCAGGGCTTTTCGTACTACCTACCTATCTCCACTGCGGTGGTCTATGGTGGTGGTGATGGTAAGGGCTGGGATGCTCAAAAACAGGGTATGCTTCGTGGCGCAGAGATCGTCATTGCAACACCTGGACGCTTGATCTCCCACATCCAAAACAGCGGAGTTGATCTCTCGGGTGTAAAGTACCTGATCCTCGATGAGGCTGACCGCATGCTCGACATGGGATTCAGCGACGACATCAACAAGATCGTGGCACGCCTACCGAAGGAGCGCCAAACCATCATGTTCTCGGCAACACTCCCTCCTAAGATCAGAGAGTTTGCAAAGAGCCTTCTTCGCAACCCTGCCGAGATCAACATTGCGATCTCAAAGCCTAACGAGTCGATCACACAGCTCGCCTACGTATGCTATGAGACTCAAAAGCTGGGCATCATAAAGCACATCTTCGCCGACAAGAGCTGGAAGCGAAGCATCATCTTCTCATCCTCGAAGCTCAAGGTCAAGGATCTCACCCACACCCTCAAACGTGCGGGGCTCAACGTGGGTGCTATGCACTCCGACCTGGAGCAGTCGCAGCGAGAGGAGGCGATCCTAGCCTTCAAGAGTGGCCGTATTGACATACTTGTGGCGACCGATATTGTGGCTCGTGGTATCGACATCGACGATATTAGCCTAGTGATAAACTACGATGTACCTCACGATCCAGAGGACTACATCCACCGCATTGGCCGAACGGGTCGCGCCTCGGCAACGGGAACTGCCATGACCTTCATCAACGAGAAGGAGCAGGGCAAATTCCACCGCATCGAGAGCTTCATTGATCGTGAAGTGGAGAAGGCTGAGCTACCTAAAGAGGTTGGAGAGCCGCCAAAGTACGATCCAACAGCAAAGCCTAAGTTTGAGAGCAGAGGTCCCGCTCGTGGCAAGGGTGGCAAAGGTGGTAACAATAGAAATCACAAAAAGGGTAAGCCTAGCGCTCCTCGATCGGGGGGCGACTCGGAGTCTAAATCAGGTGAGCAAGCGCCAAACAAGAATCGCCCAAATCGCAATAAATTCCGCAAGCGCCCAGCTGACACAGCTCAGCCTAGCGAAAGCAAAAAGTAAGTAAAAAAAGTGGTGTCTCGATTTAAATCGAGACACCATTATTTTTTATACAAGCTTTTTTACCTATATTTATACTCTCAAAACCTAAAACACAATGATAAGAGAGAGTTCACTAACCTTAGCTATGCTTGCGGTATGCTCAAATGCTACCCAAGCTGAGCCACTTCCGAAATCAAAATCTAGCGACAAATCAAAACCTTTGAACGTCGTCTACATCATCGCCGATGACCTCGGCTATGGCGACCTTGGATGCTACGGCTCCACCAAGATCGAGACCCCGAACATCGACCGCTTAGCAGAGCAGGGAATGCGCTTCACACAGCACTATGCAGGCTGCACGGTGTCGGCTCCATCACGCTCGTCGCTGATGACGGGGCACCACACGGGGCACGGCTACATCCGAGGCAACTACGAGATCTCACCCGAGGGTCAAGCACCACTCGATGGCGAGGCGTACACCCTCGCCGAGATGTTCCAAGACAACGGCTATATCACGGGGGGATTCGGCAAGTGGGGGCTCGGTTACCCTGGCTCTGAGGGCGACCCCAACAACCAAGGCTTCGATGAGTTCTTCGGCTACAACTGCCAAAGAGAGGCGCACCGCTACTACCCTACGCACCTTTGGCACAACGACAAAAAGGTCATGCTTGAGGGCAACGACACGAAGTCGATGAGCATCTACGCTCCCGATCTGATCCACGAGAAGTCGCTGGATTTCATCCGCCAAAATAGCGACAAGCCATTTTTCGCCTACCTAGCATTTGTTCAACCTCACTCCGAGCTCATAGTGCCCGAAGATGATATAATTGCAAAATACCGCACCCAAATCATCGAGGAGAAGCCATACATCAACAATCAGAAGGGCGCAAACTATGGCGACCCCGACTTCAACACCCCAGCCTACAGCTCACAAAAGGAGCCTAGAGCGACCTTTGCAGCTATGGTCGAGCGAGTGGATCGCTACGTTGGCGATGTGGTGGCAACACTCGAGCAGCTTGGCATCGCCGACAATACGATCATCTTCTTCACCAGCGACAATGGCGCTCACCGTGAGGGTGGCGGAGACCCTGTCTACTTCAATGGCAATGGTCCGTTTAGGGGCTACAAGCAGGACCTTACAGATGGCGGTATTCGTGTCCCTATGATCGTTCGTTGGGACAACAAGGTGCAAGCTGGTAGCACGTCCGATCACATCTGCGCTGCGTGGGATATTATGCCTACTATGACCGATTTGATCGATGCCCCAACACCTGAGGACATCGATGGTATCTCGATGAAGGCGGAGCTAGAGGGCAAGCGCCAAAAGGAGCATGAGTTCCTATTTTGGGAGTTCAATGCGCTGGATGGACGCATGGCAATTCGCATGGGCGACTGGAAGGCTGTGCGCTATGGGCTCAACAAAGATGCCAATGCTCACACCCAGCTCTACAACATAGTCGACGATCCCGAAGAGCTAAACGACCTATCGTCACAGTACCCTAAGCTAGTGAAAAAGGCGCTCAAAATCATGTCAGAAGAGCACGTCAAGAGCGAGCGTTTCCCATTTGGTTACGAGAAGTAAAAAGATAACATAACATGGGTTCGATTTTAATTATTGAACTCACGTTAACATAGGATGCACCTCTGCTCCTACCCACAAAAAAAGATGCCGTTGAGAGTCAAATCTCAACGGCATCTTTTGTCTTTAGGGGTGAACTTGCCTCACTCCTATGCTATGATCTACTCACCAAGCTCTGTAGTTAGAGAGTATGGTGCGTTCTCAGGTGCGATACCTCTTGTCTTGTTTGGCTCTGCTGCCATATCGAAGTCAAGTGTTGCGCCCTCAATGAGCGAAGAGTAGTTCAGGAAGTTATTCTGATAGTCCGCTCCGTTGTACTTCAACGAGTTTACATATCTCATATCCTTAGCGTTGTTCTGAGCATCAATCTCGATCTTGTTACCATTCTCAAGGTTGATAGTAATATTCTTGAACTGCGGCGATCCGATAACGTACTCATCCGTACCTGGACACACAGGATAGAATCCCATAGACGAGAATACATACCAAGCCGAAGTCTGGCCGTTGTCCTCATCACCACAGTATCCGTCTGGTGTCGCTGAGTAGAGCTTATCCATCACCTCACGAGTCCAGTACTGCGCCTTCCAAGGCTCAGAAGCGTAGTTGTAGAGGTAGATCATGTGCTGTGCTGGTTGGTTACCATGTGCATAGTTACCCATGTTCATGATCTGCATCTCCGTGATCTCGTGGATACGTAGACCATAGTAGCTATCATCATAGATTGGCGGAACAACGAACACAGAGTCCAACATCTGAGTAAACTCAGGCTTACCTCCCATAAGGTCGATCAGACCCTCCACATCGTGGAATACCGACCAAGTGTAGTGCCATGTGTTACCCTCAGTGAAGGCATCACCCCACTTGTATGAGCTGAATGGAGTCTGGAAATCACCACCCTCCAAGCGACCACGCATAAGGTTTGTCGACTCATCGAATACGTTGCGGTAGTTGCGGCTACGCTCTCTCCACTTGTTAAGCTCCGCCTCTGGGCGACCCAACTTCTCGGCCATCTTAAGGATAGTCCAGTCGTTGTATGCGTACTCAAGTGTACGAGCTACGTTCTCGTGGATATTAACATCGTAAGGCACATAACCTAGTGTGTTGTAGTATTGGTGACCCAAACGACCCGTAGACGACACCTCAGGGTGTACATTCTCCGTTGCGTGAACCATTGCCGTATACAAAGCCTCAAGATCGCTCTCCTTAACTAGACCCTTTAGGTAAGCGTCCGCTACTACCGATGCCGAGTTGTTACCGATCATACAACCTCTGTGACCTGGGCTTGCCCACTCAGGAAGGAAACCACTCTCACGAGCTGTGTTAGCCAATCCCTCTTGGATCTCAGCGTTAACCGATGGGTAAACAAGGTTAAGGAGTGGGAACAACGAGCGGAAAGTATCCCAGAAGCCTGTATCAGTGTACATGTAACCTGGAAGAACTTCACCATTGTATGGGCTGTAGTGCATCACCTCGCCTTCGGCTGTGATCTCATAGAACTTGCGTGGGAATAGAACCGAACGATATAGGCAAGAGTAGAACGTGCGGTATTGATCCACACTTCCGCCACTAACCTCGATACGACCCAACACATCGTTCCAACGCTGCTCACCTTTGCTCTTCACAGTTGCGAAGTCATCCTCGCCAAGCTCCTTTAGGTTCTGATATGCTTGATCAAGTGAGATGAACGAAGAGGCAACTCTTGCAGTTACCTTCTCGCCGCGCTTAGTGTTGAAGTGTACCACAGCACCTGCGTGCTCGCCCTTGTACTCCTGACCGTTGATTGTAGTCTCGCCATTCCAGCTCTCAGACGCTGTGAATGGACGGTCGAAACGGATAACAAACCAGTTCTTGAAGTTCGATGGAACACCACCGCTATTCTTTGTTGTGTAACCAACTACTGTCTGCTCACCCTCAAGGATCTTAACCCACGAACCATTGTCGAAAGCATCAACAACAACTGCCGACTGCTCGCTCTCAGGGAATGTGAATTGGAACATCGCAGCACGATCCGTTGGAGTGATCTCCGTCACCACATCGTGATCCGCAAGGTATACGCTATAGTAGTAAGGCTTCGCAGTCTCAGTCTTGTGAGAGTACCAGCTAGCACGTGCGTCCTGGTCGTAGTTCTCAACACCAACAACTGGCATTAGCGAGAACTGTCCATAGTCGTTGATCCAAGGTGATGGTTGGTGTGTCTGCTTAAATCCACGAATACGCTTCGCATCATATCTATAAGCCCATCCGTCACCCATTGTTCCTGTCTGAGGAGTCCAGAAGTTCATACCCCAAGGCATTGCGATCGCTGGGTATGTGTTACCCGTAGATAGAGCAAACTCCGACTGAGTACCCACCAAAGTAGTCACATACTCCACTGGCTCAAGCATTGGCTCTCCCTCATATTTGCTCTCAGTACAGCTAATCGATAGCGCTGCTAGAGCAAGAAATAAAAGTTTTTTCATTGTTTGATATTTATTAAATTTTGACTTCTCAGCTCTCATTTAAGAACGAGAGATGAGAAGTCTCTTGGTTATATATTACTTACCAAATTTTGGATCTTCGTACCAGATACCCTTCTCAGTACCCATTGTGAACTCAAGCTTACCGCCCTTCATAATGTCGTGGTACGAGATGTAAGGTTTTGCGTACTCCTCACCGTTGAGCTTGACGCTCTGAATGTAGATATTCTCCTTCGAGTTGTTGTGAGCTACGATGCTAAACTTACCCGCTGGAACTGCGATATCAACGCTATCAAATAGTGGCGATCCGAAGTAGAAGTCTGTCGATGCAGGCTCAACCTGATACATACCCATCGAAGATAGGATATACCACGCCGACATCTGACCTACGTCCTCATTACCCGATAGTCCATCTGGCTGATCTGTGTAGAGCGTCGTTAGAACCTCACGCACCTTCTCTGCTGCCTTCCAAGGCTGACCGATCATAGTGTAGAGGTATAGGATGTGGTGGCTAGGCTCATTACCGTGAGCATACTGCCCGATAAGACCTGAGATGTCTGGCGATGCGTCACCCTCAAGAACTGAGCTCACCAAGAATAGTGAGTCAAGCTTCTGTACAAAAGCCTCCTCTGTGCCGAAGCAATCAACCAAACCATCAAGGTCGTGTGGCGCAAGCCATGTATACTGCCATGCGTTACCCTCGCAGTAGTCATCATCACGGTGTGTAGAGTGGAATGGGCTGAATGGCTCGCGGAAGTCACCCTTTGAAGTCACACCACGCATAAATTCAGTCTCCGAATCGAAGAAACGACGGTATGAGTGGCTTCTGTTGTCGAAGTACTCATAATCAGCGGTCTTGCCCAGAGTCTTTGCAGCTTGTGCCGCAGCGCCATCAGCGATAGCGTACTCCATGTCGTAAGCTACCGACTCTAGGAACTTATCAGATGGGATATAGCCATACTCCACACGGAAGTTTTGACCACGATCCATCACCATAGCCGAGTTCTTCACAGCCTCGAATGCCTCCTCTTTATCAAAGCCCGAAAGACCCTTCACGATAGCATCAGCAACAACCGCAACACCTGGGTTACCAACCATACAGTTAGTCTCGTTACCCATTAGGTGCCACACTGGCAGCTTACCCTGCTGCTCATAGATGTGGATCATTGTGTTGATGATATCAGGCATCATCTCTGGGTGGATGATCGTCATCAGTGGCTGAGCTGCACGATATGTATCCCAAAGCGAGAATGTCGTGTAGTTCTGGAAACCATCATAGGCGTGGTTCTTGTTATCAGAACCTGCATACGTACCGTCAACATCACAGAATAGCGATGGAGCGATCATCGTGTGGTACAAAGCCGTGTAGAAGACCTTACGCGCCGACTCATCAGTTGTGCTGATGTGAATCTTCGACAGTTGGTCGTCCCACTTCTTGTCTGCATTTTGAGCAACAGTCTCGAAGTCCCAGTTCGTTAGCTCGGCAGCCATGTTCTTCTTAGCACCCTCTATGCTCGTTGGCGATAGAGCAACACGAAGCATCACCTGCTCGCCCTCCTCAGTCTGGAACGACATACGAGCGTAGCGGCTCTTCTCGTCCACAACCTCGAACTTATCGAACGGCTTAGAGAACTCAGCATAGAAGTAGATTCTCTGCTTATCTGCCCAACCTTTAGAGTAGCGGTAACCCTCGATTGCTGTTGGGCTCACCTGCTTCATGTATGTCTGAGTTGGATCGTCCCAGTTACCTCCGTTCTCAAGGTCGAAAACTAGAGCTGCCTCTGTCGATGCTGGGAATGTGTAGCGGTGGAAACCCACACGCTCAGTCGATGTTAGCTCAGCCAATACGTTGTAGCGAGTCAATGGCACTGAGTAGTAACCAGGAACCGATACCTCTTTCGAGCGATCAGCGTATGACCACGCACCAGAGTTTTGGTCCTTTTCATTTCCACGTGCATATGTCACTTCGCCCACAACTGGCATTACCGTAACATCCAAAAGGTCACCAATACCAGTACCACTAAGGTGCGTGTGCGAGAAGCCGATCACTGTCGATTCGCTCTCGTGATAGCCCGACACCCAGTCCCAACCTTCGGTGATGCTCGTTGGACCCAACTGTACGAATCCGAACGGTACGTTAGCACCCACAAAAACGTGGCCGTGACCTCCCGTTCCTATGCTCGTATCGACATACTGCGAGTAGTCGACAGCCGTCTGCTCGGTTTGTGTGCTACAGCTAGCCGCAAAAAATAGCAGACCTGCAGCAACAAGAATTTGTCTTTTTTTCATAGTTGTTAATATATAGTTTATTTAAGTTTAAATTCTAGTTTCGCGCCCTTGAGCAGCTCCTCGTGGCTGATTCTATACTTCTTGAGAGGTTTGCCTCCTAGACGCATACTCTCGATATAGATCTGCTCCTCGCTGCTGTGTGGCGCCTCGATCACTAGCTCCTCGCCACCAGCCAACGAGATAGTCACCTTATCGAACACTGGCGTTGTGAGCGTGTAGAACGGCTCTGCTGGAGAGTCTGGATAGAGACCCATCATCGAGAATACCGCCCACGTTGACATTGTTCCCGTATCGTCATTTCCTGGGATACCGCCTGGCGTGGTGTCGTAGTGCTCTTTCAAGAGGCGGTTCACCTCCTTTTGTGTTCTCCACTCCTCGCCCTTGAAACGGCTGAATAGGTATGAGTACGCAATATCTGGCTCGTTAGCTGGGTCGTATAGCCCCTCGTCGAATACCATCTGAAGCTTATCTACAAACTTACGCTTTCCGCCCATTAGCTTGGCTAGTCCCAACACATCGTGCGGAACGTAGAACGTATAGTTCCAAGCCGAACCCTCGTGGAAACCTGGAGCGTGCTCGAAGTTCTCGCCCTGACGAGGATCGAAGTCCTTGTAGAACGTTCCATCGTCATTCTTTGGACGCAACACCCCAAACTCTGGGCTGTAGTAGTTCTTATACCCCATCGAGCGCTCTCTGAAGATCTTTGCATCCTCCTTATATCCTAACGAATCCGCCATCAAAGATAGTGCGTAGTCGGCGATGTAGTACTCCAAAGCATTCGACACGGAGTTGTCACCCGATAGATCCGCAGCGTAAATCCCTAGCGGAATGTAGCCCTTCTCACGATATGGATCGCCATTTGGACGGATTGGGTTCTGTGCCCCTGGAGTGTTTGCCGATTTTTTCATCGCCTCATATGCTGTCTCAACATCGAAATCACGAAGCCCCTTCATCCACGCATCAACCAACACGCCAATAGCAGGGTCGCCACCCATCGTAAATGTCTCACGGCTATATAGCTCCCACTTCGGCAGCCATCCCCACTCCTTATACATATCGACCATCGAGTTGAGCATCTGAGTCTGGCGCTCAGGATACACTAGGCTCATAAGTTGGTGAACGTTGCGGTATGTGTCCCACAGCGAGAACACCGTATAGCGTGTGCCCTTAGTTGTGAGTATCTCGCCGCTCTCCATCGCTGGATATTCACCATTGACATCGCTCAACACATTCGGGTGGATCAAAGCGTGATATAGTGCCGAGTAGAAGACCTCCTTCTGCTCCTCGCTACCGCCCTCTACCTTGATTCTACCAAGATCTGATGCCCACTGCTCACGAGATGATTTGCGCACAGAGTCAAATGTTTGACCTCTCTGCTCCGACTCTAGGTTCATGCGTGCATTCTCCATCGAGACGAACGAGATACCCATTCTCACCTCGATCTGCTCACCCTCACTAAGATTATCATAGTTAAATGCGTATCCAATATCGTCACCAGCAATCTCTTTCGCATAGCGAGTATAGAGCTTGTACTTACCCGATGTTGGATCCCACTCATGCTCTACGCCCGTCTTTAGGGGTTGTTTCTTCCAGTACACAGTCGACGATGGCGCCTTTGAGACTCTCATCACGAAATAGACTGGGAACACCGCCTGCTGAGTGTAGCAGAACGAGCCGAGAAGCTTCATACCCTCGATCTCGGTATCGCTCACCTTACGGAGCATAGCGCCCGATTCGTTAGTTAGACCCTCGCCCAGGTTGATGAGGATATGCCCCTCACCTTGTGGGAAGGTGTATCGCTCCACAGAGCTACGTGTTGTTGTTGTCGCCTCGGCCTTCACACCATACTTATCCAGCACCACAGAGTAGTAACCTGGAGTAGACTTCTCCTCGCTGTATGTGCTACCATAGTTGCGATAATCGATCTCCAACTCTCCCGTTGTTGGCATCACAAGCAGAGCTCCCAAATCGGGACAACCCACACCACTAAGTGCGGTGTGAGCAAAGCCTGTGAAGAACTTGTTTTCGTATGCGTATGGTGTACTCCACCACCTTGCGTCCTTGTCATACATGTTCAACTCCTCAGACCCCATCACATTGAACGGCACAACAGAGATCATCCCGTTTGGCGAGATCGCCCCTGGGTTCGTTGTTCCAAAGTTCGAGGATCCAATAAAGGTATTCACATAGTCCACGGGCTGTTTTGCCACCCCGACAAGACTAGAGAGCATCAACGATGCACAAATCAGTATTCTCTTCATCTGTTTTTATGTTATTTATTTAATCATTACATCTACCATCACTGGGTTGTGATCCGACATATACCCCCCGTCGAACTCCTCGCCAATAGTCTCGTTTGAGATCACCTCAACACCCTCTGTCACGAAGATGTAGTCGATATAGACTCTCTTCTCTGCTGGAATTTTACCATAGTTCGAGAATGTGTAATCAACCCCCGATGTGCTCTGAGCTATCACCCTACTGTCGCTAAAAATACCCGACTGCAGGATCACAGACACTGGCTCCGACTCAGGTGTAGCGTTGAAATCACCCATCAGAATAACTGGCGCACCCTCGGCATACTCTTGGCATCGAGCCACAACGAGCTTCATACCCTCGACACGAGCGAGCTCACCCGCATGATCGGCATGCAGATTCATCACCACAAACTCCTCCTCTGTTGCTCTGTCGCGGAGTCTTACCCATGTTGCAATGCGCTCACACGCTGCATCCCAACCCTTACAACCGATCGAATCGGGAGTCTCGCTGAGCCAGAAGTTACCGCTCTTTATCATCTCAAATCTCTCTGTACGATAGAAAATTGCGCTGTGCTCTCCTCTATCGATACCATTCTCACGAGCCACACCAACCGACGTATAGTCGCTTAAGTGCTCACGCATATACTCCAACTGTGGGAGCAGGAGCTCCTGAGTTCCTATCACATCACAATCTACACTATCGAGCATGGCAGCTATTCTCGCTCTGCGTTGCGACCATGAGTGCTCACCCGTTAGTCCATCGCCGAGGTTCTCATATCTCATATTGAACGACATCATACGAAGTTCTGCGTCGCTGTCGGTAGCCCCACCACACGACAGAGCAAATAGCATAGTTGCCGCACACACTAGCGGTTTTGAAAGTTTTGATAGGTAATTAATCATATCTACATAGTTTTACACCATGCAGCAATATCGCTACACGGTTCCATATTTTTAAAATTAAGACTTCTAGATTGTCCGCATGCCAAGGGTTGGCACTCGTTTGCTTTTACATTAAGACACACCCTCTCAGTGACGCATTTACACACCACGTTCAAAGAATAAGCCAACATAAACGACTCTCTTTCAGGTCTAATAACTTTCATTAATGTCTAATCAGTAATTTAGGCATCACAAAGATAACAATTTTAGTGAAGATTCACAAAAAAAAGCCAATGTTCAAAAAAAAATGAGGATAATTGCCACATTTTGCAATTACCCTCACTAATTTCTTAAATATTTTAATATCTCCTAGTGCTTTTTCAGCTCCTCAATAGCACGCAATATTGTAACATCAATAGGATAGATATTCATATAAAATCCATTCTCATCGAGCACAGTATTTCGCCCAATATAGGCTCTCAGTTGTGCCTCGATCAGATGGCGAGATCGCTTAATATCGCCCCATTTTGGCTTCACTCCCTTGCTCGATGCATAGGCTATAAAGTCCTCCACCAATCTCTTGTCACCATCCAACATTCGCTGAAGATCCTCCTTGGTTTTTACAGCAGATAGCTTGTCACGATGCTTGTCCGAGTACTCAATTGTGTATCTATATAGAATACTACGCCCCGTCACCTCCACAAAATATGGCGTTACGTCGGTAGTGTCGGCTGGTACAAAGATATCTGGCATGATACCGCCACCACCATAGACAATCTTACCTTTCGGCGTTGTGAATTTCAGCGAATCAGCAAAATGAACACTATCAACCGAGAAGAGCTCATTGTTCTTATATCGATTATACAGATCCAACTCATAGCCATCGGCATCGCCACTAGTATATGGTTTTTGAATCGAGCGCCCCGTAGGAGTGAAATATCTCGCCACAGTCAATCTCAGAGCCGAGCCATCACCAAATGGTATCTGCTGCTGCACCAACCCCTTACCAAACGAACGACGACCGATGATCGTGCCCTTATCATTATCTTGGAGTGCACCCGCTAGGATTTCACTCGACGAGGCGCTACCCTCGTTTATAAGGACCGCAACCTCCAGATCCTGCGCCGAGCCCTTACCGTTGCTAAACTCCTCTATCCTCTGCTTGTGGCGATCCTCGGTGTAGACAATCAGCTCACCATCTGCCATAAACTCATTAGCGATATTTATAGCCTGATCGAGGTAACCTCCAGAGTTATCACGAAGATCGAAGATGAGCTTTGTCATCCCCTCCGCGCGCAACTTGGCAAACGCCTCGAGTAGCTCCGTGTGAGATGTTCTTGCAAACTGCGAGAGCTTGATATAACCGACACTATCCTCCAAAATTAGCGCCGCCTCTATGCTGTGCATTGGAATCACATCACGCACCACATCAAACTCCAACAGATCATCTATTCCATTGCGCTCGACAGAGAGCTTCACGGTCGACTCTCTTGGTCCACGCAACAGCTTCATCACCTTATCTTGCGGCATCTTCACACCTGCAATCGTATCTGCATCGACCTTCACGATTCTATCGCCTGCCAAAATCCCCGCCTTTGCACTAGGCCCCGAAGGGATAACATTTATCACGATGACAGTATCTGTTGCCATATTGAAGACCACACCAATTCCATCGAACTCACCCTCCAATGGCTCATTCACCTGCTGAACCTCCTGCGCTGGAATGTAGACCGAGTGCGGATCTAGCTCCTTCACAAGGGTCGGCATCACATGCTCAACAAGTGTATCTGTTGAGATCGAATCTACATACTTATTCTCGATCAAAGAGAGCGTATATGAGAGTTTATTATCGGGCATCGAGAGCGTATTGAAGTATCGCATCATGTTGGCTCGCATGCTCTTCTGACTACCGTAGTATCCACCCACAGCGCCAAATATTGCTCCAATAACTATCAGTATTGGGGCATATATATTTATTTTTGATCTATTCGACATTATTTGTTTTTAAAGGTATAACTCAAACCGACGCTCAACAGCGTTTTGGTTTGAATATCGTAATTTTGAGATCTATTATAGTACAACTCAAAGTCAATTGTTGTCTTTATGAATTTCGTAGCTTGCAATTCGACAGTATTCTTCCAGCGAACTGTCGGATGAATAGCCAACACGGGCTGTGTCTTAGCATCCTTACCAGCCGCTTCCCACTCTGCATAGGCTGTTTTATAGGATTTAAAATCGTCATATCTATTCTCCTGCGAGAGATCCGATATCCAACCATAAAACGACTCCACAGTAGTTCTGTACTTCACTGCATTTTTCCAAAACGTCCTCTCAAACGAGATATCCAGAGAAGAACCACCTTCAAATTTAGATCTCTTATCCTCCGACTTGAGACCATAAGCCTGCCAGCCATACTTACCATCCCATTGATTGAATCGAATAGCCTCATCCGACACAAACACCGCACTCATAGATAGTGGTGCAAACGTGATATTTATCGGGAATTTCTTTGATGGACTCGAATACTTCACACCACCCATCAGATCCAAATATCCTGGTGCCATAAACGTACTCTTTCGCCCCGTCTCGTCTTGCGATGTGCGACTAGTATAACCTGTCAAGAATTGCGAACGAAACTTCACAGTTGGACCATACGACCAGTTATCTGCAAACTTCATCGACGGTGCAACCGAGATTGAGAATTCATCCTGATACTTAAACCAGATAGCATCCTCCACTGTCGCCCCTGCGGCATCCGTTACATCCACCTTGATCTGGTTATACCCCA
The DNA here is from genome assembly GCA_964370415.1 of uncultured Alistipes sp. Taxonomy (GTDB): domain Bacteria; phylum Bacteroidota; class Bacteroidia; order Bacteroidales; family Rikenellaceae; genus Alistipes. The sequence continues at coordinate 59,533 of CAYJIY010000009.1, read as the reverse complement.
GCTTTGCATCGAAGAGAGTCTGTATCGAGAACTTATCTTTGTTGTAGACATGTTTGAAATACACGCCCCCCCATGCCGAGATATTGTTATCACCACCCGAGGTCTTAATCCACGACTCATTGAACGAAGTTAACGCTCCGTTTATAGCTCCCGTTAGCTCCACATAGTTGTGCTGGCGACGCTTCTCTGCACGATCTGCTAGGAATTTGGCTCTATTGAAATATTGCGACTCCACAGAGGTCGTTCTGATACTATCACGAAACTTCACATCGCTCTGCTGGGTACGTCTACGACTGCCGATCGAGATCTGCCCCATTGCCACATCAGCACCACAAAATAAAAAAACAAATAACAGGAATATATACGTGTTTTTCATCTACTAACTCTACTTCTTAATTTAAATAAATTTTTGACGACAAATATACACTAAAATATTTGAATAATAGACAACACCTACAAAAATCGCATCTCTCTTTTTATTTAACTCAAAATCTAGCTCAATTATTGTAAAAATGGCTATATTTGTTCTCAGTTTATCTAAAAAAATATATTATGAAATATTTTGGAGCACACGTAAGCGCATCGGGTGGTGTTGACAACGCCCCTCGCAATGCAAAAGCCATAGGAGCAACCGCATTTGCTCTCTTCACAAAGAATCAACGCCAATGGATGGCACCCAAGCTAACCACACAGACAATCGATGCCTTTCGCAAGGCGTGCGAGGAGTGTGGCTACGCTGCACATCAGATCCTACCCCACGACTCCTACCTCATCAATCTCGGACACCCCGAGCAGGAGGGGCTCGAAAAGTCTCGCAACGCCTTCATCGATGAGATGGAACGATGCCAGCTCCTTGGGCTAGACCGTCTGAACTTCCACCCTGGCAGCCACCTCAAAGCTATCGACATTGACCCATGCCTGGATCGCATTGCCGAATCGATCAACATCGCTCTCGACAAAACTCAAGGCGTAATAGCCGTGATCGAGAACACAGCAGGTCAAGGTACAAACCTAGGTTATGAGTTTGAGCAACTGGCACACATCATCGAAAAGGTAGAGGACAAATCCAGAGTTGGGGTCTGCATCGACACTTGCCACTCCTTCGCAGCGGGGTACGATCTTCGCACCGAGGAGGCATTCAACACCACATTCTCTCACTTCGATCAGATCATCGGGTTCGACTACCTCAAGGGTATGCACCTCAACGATGCGATGAAGGGCCTTGGCAGTAAGGTAGACCGCCACGCACCTCTTGGCGAGGGCGAGATTGGCATCGACTGCTTCCGCCTAATTGCGCAAGACAACCGCTTCAGCGACATCCCTCTCACACTAGAGACCACCGACGAGAGTCGCTGGCCAGAGGAGATCGCCCTACTAAAATCATTCGCCGAGCAGGTGAAGTAATACGACCACAAAGGGTGTCACGATTCAAATCGCGACACCCTTTATTTTGTAATAAATAGCTACTCTCAATACTAATGTTTCATGCCGATTCTTAAACTATAATCCATCACATCTAACTGATGATAATACGGAAAGTCACTCATAATTTGTCATTTAATTACATTCTATTGATATCTTGAGCATTATAGCTATTGCTATTTGATTTAACCTTCAAACGATTGAATCGATAGTTGAACGAAAGCCTTATTCGTTGCATATCGTAATTATAATCCTGCATTGTTTGCACATTGCCATATTTTGAATACTCTCTGCCGTAGTTATTAAATAGTAGGTCATTTGCTGAAAACGACATGCTAAGACTCTTACTAATACGATAATTAACCCCCACAGATAGGTCGCAAATTGGATCCATTGCAATGTTCGCTCTGTTTACAGCAGATTGGTAAGCAAAATTTAGCAGCACATCGATTCTATCTGTTATCGAAAATGTATTAGACACACTCACATATACATCAGCTTTATTCGCCTTTATAATCTCATTTTCGAATGGAATTTCCACAAAAGGAGTTGTCAGCATCGCATAAAGCGATAGTTGATAGAAGTTGAATTTATTACTGTATGAAGCCCAATATTTAAGGTATTCGGAGTCAGAGATATTAATTGATGTGTAAGCAACCTTATCTTCAGAGTCTAGAATTGCGGTATAGATTATCTCATCTCTGTTTTTTGTATATCTCACACCCAAATTAAATCGACTTGCGAGTTTACTCGACAATTCGATATCGTTTGATATGGTAGGTCGCAGTTGTGGATTACCAACTGTATATGAAAATGGCGTAAGATATGTAATCACGGGAGTGAGTTGCTGAAATCCAGGGCGGTATATCTTGCTGGTATAGCTACCATTTATCGAAAAGTTACCAGAGAAGCTATAATTTAGTTTGAGTGTAGGAAAGAGATTTAACGATTCGAATACAACATCTTGATACCCCTCTAGGGAGTGTCTGTTCTGATTCCATTCAACACGCCCTCCCAAAAGTACATTCAGATTGTCGAACTCCTTTTTGGCTTCAACATACACCGAGGCTGTTTGCTCTTTACTCACATTTTGCTCTACACTCAGGGGGTTATCTGGCTGTTGATATGTTGAATTATACTGATAGTTAATATTAGAATATCTCACCCCTGCGAAGAGCATATATGCTCGTGGTAGAGATTTTGACAGATCTAAATTAGTCATAACAGACTCAGATATTGAGTTATTTCCAATACTAAAGGAGTCATTAACCCCTCCGCTATTTTGATCTACGAGATCTAAGTAGTTAGTGTTTTTGTTTGCCCACGATACGTTATATATCAGCTGAGAGAGAGAATCAATATTATAAATGTAGAATAGGTTTGCATTATGGCCTCTTGTGCGAAACTCACCTTGCTTGCTAATATCACTCACAGACGATTGTTGTGATTGGTCATTGAGATATGTTTCAACCGTTGCATCGTAGCGGACAGGAGAGTTACCTGCGTGACTAAAGTTATAATCCAAGCTGACTTCACTTTTGGGGCTTATCATATAATTTGTACCTATAGCAAAATAGTGTGAATTCCGATTATGCGACATTGTGTCACGATATGTGTTTGTCACCTGACTAACCTCTTCGACTTTCGAGTAGTTCAACAGCTCAGTATGCTTATAACTATAGGAGGCAAAACTACTAAATTTATCGACGTTAGATTGAATATTCACCCCTACATTATCACTATATCCACGTCCAAAAATTGAGCTATTATAAGCGTTGAATCCAAACGTTTCGGACTTATCACGCTGTGTGGTTATTTTTACTACGACATTATATTTAGCATCATACCTAGCGGAGGGGTTACTATCAATTCTTACATCTTTAATACTTGCGGGATCCAATGAATATATCTGCTCCACAGAAGAGATCTCTTTGCCATCCAATATTACTAGGGCATCCCCTCTACCGTGCACCGATAATGAGTTTTCACCAACACTAAGATTGGGGATCTGCTCTAAAGATAATTTTAAATTTGGGAAATTCTCCAGTGACGTTCCGACAACCCTAACAGATAAATCACCATTAGACAGTAGCATTTGGGGCGGCAGCTTACCAACAACAACAGCCTCATCTATCTCTATCGCCTTTGCTTCTAATTCAATAGTCAAGGGAAATGAGACAGAATCTACAACGTAGCTATGAAAGCCAAAAGCGACGACATTGATCGTGTGCTTTTCATCACCGAGATCTTCAAACGCAACTCGACCATCGACTCCTGTGAGTTTTGTGATATACTCCTCTTCTCCGTTAGGCATTCTACTCCAAATCGTAATCGCCGCATCCTCTATTGGACGCTTCAAGCTATCAATAATTTTTATTTGTGCCTCCTGCGCACCAGCCGCCAAAGGGAAAAATAGTATAATAATTGCAATATATTTTCTCAACAGATTTAAGTTTAAAGAGCCCATTCCACAATAAGTTTTTTGATTATTTAGTTGCACATACGAGGTTGACATCTATCACCCTCCCATGCAAGACTCAGAGGTTGATCTTATTTTGAGCCATTGGCGCTTCAGTACATCTAGAATCAGATCTAGCATTGACTAATAAGTAATGTGTCGTTCTGAAAAAATTACAAAACGACACATTCTACACTTTATCCTAAGATTAGTAGATCTTCGGCTCCACCTCGCCAGATAGCACTCCTAGCACATTTCTGACCAATGCACCGAGCTCATCCTCGCCTGGATATGCCGTCACTGGCGCAATAAAGCTACAACGCTCCTCTAGATAGTCGATCACGGGTTGGTTATAGACGATACCACCTGTCAAGATCACCGCATCGACATCTCCTCCAAGCGCCGCTGCCATTGCTCCGATATTCTTCGCCACGTTATACAACATCGCCTCCAGCACCAAAAGTGCGTGCTCATCGTTAGTCTCTTGAGCCTGCTTTAGCGATGCCCCGAAAGCGTTGCTTCCGATGTGTGCAACCAAGCCGCCCTTGCCCGCAATTAGCTTTTGGATCTGTTCACGAGTGTACTCACCCGAAAAGCACATATCCGCAACCGCCGCCGCAGGCAGGTAGCCCGATCTCTCTGGTGAGAAAGTACCCTCGCCATCCAGCGCATTTGTTACATCCACGATGCGCCCACGCTTGTGAGCCGCTACGGATATTCCACCCCCCATGTGAGTGATCACAAGGTTCTTCTTCTCGTACTCCCAGCCCATATTCTTACAGTGTAATCTAGCTGTTGCCTTCTGGTTGAGTGCATGGAACACCGATCTACGAGGACACTGAGGTAGCCCCGACAGGCGAGCAACATCATCGAGCTCATCCACAACCACTGGATCTGCGATGTAGGCCTTAACTCCTACACTCTCCGCAACTCTCGAAGCGATCAACGCTCCCAGGTTCGAAGCGTGCTCTGTGGTCGCACATTTCAAATCACCACGCATGGTATCGTTCACCTCATAGATGCCCGAATCCATAGGTCGCAAGATCCCTCCTCGCCCAATGACTGCCGAGAGTTCGTTAACGTCAAAATCCGCCTCCTTTAGTGCGTCTTGCACCATTTGTGTTCGCCAGTCGAGCTGATCTATAACTTTTTCATACTGCTCCAGCTCCTCAGAGGAGTGGCGCAATGTTAGTTCAAATAGTTGCTTCTCATCCTCAAATACACCAATCTTTGTTGATGTCGAACCTGGATTAATAGCTAATACCTTAAATCCCATATTCTTTTGTTTTATGAGTGATTAAAGAGGCGTGAATTCACTACTTTGGGTAGCAAACTCACGCCTCTTATTAATTTGTATATTGCTACTACTTCGCTGCCAAACAAGCCATTGCGATTGAGTAGAGCTTCGTGCGGCTTGAGTCTCCTCTCGAAGTAAGGACACAAGGAACTTTAGTTCCCATAACCATCGCAGCGAGCTCACCACCACAAAGGTGTGTTGTCGATTTGAAGAATACGTTAGCCGACTCAATGTTAGGGAACAACAAGCAGTCAGGATCACCCGCAACTGTCGAGCCCTTCACATTCTTGTGCTCAGCAACCTCTTTGTATAGCGCCACATCGAGCGACAAAGGACCATCAACAACTACATTGCCCAACTGTCCACGATCTGCCATCTTTGCGAGCATAGCACCCTCTGTAGACGACACTACGCTAGGCAAAAGCTGCTCCGAAGGGGCGATACACGCGATCTTTGGAGTCATGATTCCAAGTAGGTTTGCAATGCGAGCTAGGTAGCCCACCTGAGTCACCTTCTGCTTGAAGTCAGGAAGTGGAATAACTGCAACATCCGACACAATGAGTAGCTTGTGGTAGTTAGGCATCTCGATAACCGAAACGTGGCTCAAAACCCCCTTAGGTGGGAACAAGCCAGCCTCCTTGTTAAGGATTCCACGCATGTACTTATCAGTAGAGACCAAGCCCTTCATCAAAACATCCGCCTCGCCAGCAACCACCGATGCCACTGCACGCTTCACACACGCCACATCGCTCTTCTCGTCAACGATCGTGAAAGCCTCCTTCTCGAAGCTGTGCTCATTGCATATTTGCTCGATGATCTCAGCATCGCCATATAGGGTTGCGTCAACCAAACCTGCTTTATATGCCTCATACACAGCCTCTAGGGTGTGTGCATCCTGTGCGTATGCTACAGCAATACGTTTTTTACCTCTCTCACGAGCTGCGACAATAATGTCGTCAAGGTGTTGTATCATATTTTTATTTTCTCTTTTTTATTTGATTAGATTCTTAACAATGTTATATGTGTCACGTGCGATCATCAACTCCTCGTTTGTTGCGATGATTGCCACTTTCACTCTCGACTCAGGCTTAGTGATGATTGTGCTAGTACCTCTCACGCCGATATTTGCCGACTGGTTGTACTCAATACCCATGAACTCCATTCCTGTACATACGTACTCACGAAGCTCCCACGAGTTCTCGCCAACACCACCTGTGAATACCACAAGGTCAACACCACCCATCGATGCAGCGAAGTCACCAACGAATTTGCGAATGCGACCAAAGTACATATCACGCGCCATGATAGCACGTGGGTTTCCTGACTCATACGCTGCGTCAATATCACGCATATCGCTCGAAAGCTCCGTAAGACCCAATACTCCCGACTCCTTGTTCAAAACTGAGTTAAGCTCCGAATAAGACATACCCTCACGCTCTGCAACATAAGTCACAGCGCTCACATCGACACTACCGCAACGAGTTCCCATCACAAGACCATCAAGTGGAGAGAATCCCATAGATGTGTCGAACGACTTACCGTTTAGGATCGCCGTTACCGATGCACCGTTACCGATGTGGCAAGTGATAATCTTCGAGTTATTGAAGTCTAGACCTGCGAACTTAGCACCCTCCTTAGCGACATACTTGTGGCTAGTTCCGTGGAAACCATACTTACGCACACGGTACTTCTCATAGAACTTATAAGGTAGCGCATACATGTAGTTGATCGCAGGGATAGTCTGGTGGAACGACGTATCGAACACAGCAACCTGCTTAGCGTCTGGCAACACTTTGTCGATAGCCAAAACACCCTCAAGGTTCGCTGGGTTGTGAAGTGGAGCGATCTCGAACAGAGAGCGAATCTTCTGCTTCGTAGTCTCGTCAATTAGGCAGCTCTCTGCGAAGAACTCACCACCGTGAGCAACACGGTGACCCACAGCTACGATCTCCTCCAAAGAGTCGATCACACCGTGATTCTCGTTAGTTAGCGCCTCAAGCACCATTGCAATACCCGTTGCGTGGTCTGCAATCGGCTCAACAACTTTATAAGTATCTTTTCCTTGCGGCTTGTGCACCAAGTCACCCTCAGGCTGACCAATTCGCTCGACAATACCCTTTGCCAACAACTCATTGCCACTAACGTGCATGTTTATCACCTGATACTTGATCGATGAACTCCCGCAATTCAGAACTAAAATTACCATTTTCTACTTAAAATTATTATATTATTTTTATCTGTTTAATTTTCTCTCCCTAGCCTATCACTGAGACGAACCTCAACCTTTTGCCACTCCTGCAAACCATGCTCCGAGTGCAGCGAAAGCCACACACAGGACAACACTGCCCGCTGCATATAGTAATCCTGATAGGTATTCACCTCTATTAATATAGAGAAGTGTCTCCGCTGAAAATGTCGAAAATGTTGTAAATCCTCCACACAGACCGACCACTAATAGAGCCCAGAGGTGACTATCTCTCACCGTAGCGATCAAGAATCCGATCAACAGCGAGCCTATAACATTCACACAAAATGTTTTTAGCGAAATCCCCCAAAGGCTCCACTCGTACAAAAACTTATACGTGAATAGATACCTCAAGGAGCTACCAACAGCTCCACCGAGAGCAACAATTAAAAGTTCTCGCCACATTTACATGTTAGATTTCATCACTCAACGCTCTATAAGCAGACATAAAATTTTGCCGATTGCGAACTCTCACATAAGCCGACAGCAAGATCTCACTCTTACAGAATACAGCGCAAAAGTATATAAAAAAAACCTTATATATAGAATATATTTTGATTTTTTATCAAAAAATTTCACCCCTAAGAGTTTGCGGGTTAACTGTTAGCTAACTAACAGATACAACAACCTGATTTTAAGGCTCATACTTATAGCCAACGCCTTTGACCGTGACTATATGCTTTTCACCTATTTTTTTACGGAGTTTACGCACATGAACGTCGATCGTGCGATCGCCCACCACGACCTCACTACCCCACACTTTTGAGTAGATCTCCTCTCTAGAAAAGAGTTTATTCGGATCGGAGTACAACAGCGCCAGCAGAGCGAACTCTTTGCGTGGAAGCATGAGCTCCTCACCGTCATAGGTCACCACATATCTATCCACATCGATGAATAGTCCGCCTTCGCCACTTTGCCCCTTTTGCTGCTGCTCGCCCACTCGCTTAATGAGAGCATGCACTCGACTCACCAACAGCCTCATAGCTATCGGCTTTGAGATGTAATCATCAGCGCCCTGCTCAAAACCTTTGAGCTGCTCCTCCTCCTCTCCGAGTGCCGACAAGAAAACTATCATCGTATCCTTTATCGCCTCGTTAGAGCGTATAGTGCGGCACGCCTGATCGCCACCCATTACGGGCATCATACGATCGAGCAATATCAAATGAGGTCTATGCTCGATAGCCATCCTGATCCCCTCTTCACCATTAGAGGCGGTCAGCACCTCAAACCCCTCACGAACAAGGTTGTAGCGCACGAACTCCAAGATATCTGGCTCATCATCAACCAGCAAGATTTTGTATTTCATCAGCAAAAGTTATAATCTTTTTTGCGAAGATAATAAAAATAGTAGAAAAAGATTCGTTGTACAAATAAAAAACATTATATTTGCACAATATCTATACATATAAGTATAGAGAGACGACAAAAAATCATTTTGTGATGGCTACTGAAAACACAACCCTTCATGCTCAAGACGAGCAGGTCAACACTGCACAGGGTGCAGTAGTTGAAGATGCGCAGAACACTCAACAAGCAAGTAACGTAGCAGAAGAGCCTGCCGCTACACCAAAACAAGCAGAAACATCGGAGCCTGGCGACGCCATGAGCTCAACCATCGATTTTAGCGAAGAGCAAGCGGCCCTCGACGCTCAGAGCGCAGGATTAGACCTCGGAGACGAAACTCCCGAGGAGCGTGCTCAGAGCAACGACCCACTTACCTCAGACAACGAGTACGCAGGCAAGAGCTGCGATGAGTTGGTAGAGATTTTCGCCGAGACCCTATCCAAGGAGTCAGTCCACACGCTTAGACGTGATGTGGAGGCTATCAAAATCGCATTCTACAAGCGTCGTCGTGCAGATCTAGATCTAGCACGCCGCACATTCATCGAGCAAGGAGGTCAAGAGAGCGAATTTGTCGTTGAGACAGATACCGCTGAATCACGCCTAAAGGATCTCTTCAAGGAGTACCGCCGTCGCCGTGACGAGTACATCTCAAACCTTGAGAACGAGAAAGAGGGCAACTACCAAGCAAAGCTAAAAATTATCGACGAACTTAAGGAGCTCATCAACTCTGACGAGACCCTAAACCATACATTCAACAAGTTCCGTGACCTTCAGCACCGCTGGAGAGACGCTGGATCTGTTCCTCAGCAACACATCAAAGATCTGTGGGAGACATACAACCTCCACGTTGAGAACTTCTACAGCTTCATCAAGATCAATAAGGAGCTTCGCGATCTCGACCTGAAGAAGAACTACGAGATCAAGACCACACTTTGTGAGCAGGCAGAGGCGCTATTGCTAGAGCCATCTATCGTGGAGGCGTTCCACAAGCTGCAAAAGCTACACGAGGAGTGGAGAGAGACGGGTCCTGTGGCAAACGAGTATAAGGAGCCACTATGGGAGCGTTTCCGTGACGCATCGAGCCGCATCAACAAGCAGCACCAAGAGCACTTCGAGACTCTCAAGTCGGATCAAGTCAAGAACCTTGCGCTCAAGAGCCAACTCTGTGAGACTATGGAGGAGCTAGTTGGGCAGCCATACACCACTCGCCGTGAGTGGAACAAAGCGAGCGAAAAACTCCTTGAGATCCAAAAGACATGGAAGACAATCGGCTTTGCACCGAAAAAAGATAACAACCGCATCTATGAGCGTTTCCGCGCAGCGTGCGACCGCTTCTTTGAGTCAAAGCGTGATTTCTACGCTAGCCTCAAGACCGAGATGGAGCACAACCTCCACGTCAAGAGCGAACTATGCGAAGCGGCTGAGGCGCTCAGCAATAGCGACGATTGGAAGAAAGCAACTGACGAGTTCATCTCCCTCCAAGCACGTTGGAAAGAGATCGGACCAGTCTCTCGCCGCCACTCTGATGCTATCTGGAAGCGTTTCCGTGCAGCTTGCGACAAGTTCTTCGAGCGCAAGTCATCACACTTTGCAGGTGTCGACAGCGAGTATGAGGGCAACCTAGCTCGCAAGACCGAACTCCTGGATGAGATGGCAGCAACCAATATCAAAGAGGGTGGTTTCGACGCAATAAAAGCGTTCCAGCGCCGTTGGTCTGAGATTGGATTCGTACCTATCAAGCACAAGGACAGTATCCAGAAGCGCTACAAGAAGGTAGTGGACGACCTCTTTGCTACACTTCGTGGCACTGAGCGTGAGCGTTCGATGAATCGCTTCAAGGACAAGGTGGCATCTATCCGCACAACGGGCAACTCTCGCATGCGCACCGAGCGTGATCGACTCTACAACAAGGTTCGCCAGCTTGAGCAGGAGATCGCCCTGTTGGAGAACAACATCGGTTTCTTCTCTAAATCGAAAGGTGCAGATGCACTCATCGCTGAGGTTAAGTCGAAGATCGAGCGCACTCGCACCGAGATTGCTGACACTATCGAGAAGGTGAAACTTCTTGACACGGAGATGAGCAACGAGGCGACAAAAAATAGCGACAACTAATAAGAAATAAATAATTTACAAGTAATGAAACTCTCAAAACCGAAGTATATCTTTGTGACTGGTGGTGTAGCATCGTCACTGGGTAAAGGTATTATCTCTGCTTCTCTAGCGCGCCTTCTACAGGCGCGCGGTTATTCGGTAACCATCCAAAAGCTCGACCCGTATATCAATGTCGACCCTGGAACACTCAACCCATACGAACATGGTGAGTGCTACGTTACTGAAGATGGAGCCGAAACTGACCTTGACCTAGGACACTACGAGCGATTTATCAACACACCAACCTCAAAGGCAAACAACGTAACAACGGGGCGAATCTACAAGAGCGTAATTGAGAAGGAGCGCAAGGGCGAGTTCCTCGGTAAGACGGTGCAGGTTATTCCTCACATCACCGATGAGATCAAGCGCCGCATCCTGACTCTGGGGCAGACCAAGAAGTATGACGTTATCATCACTGAGATCGGTGGTACGGTGGGAGACATCGAGTCATTGCCATTCATCGAGTCGGTGCGCCAGCTGCGCTACCAACTGGGCTACAAGAACTCTGCACTAGTACACCTGACGCTGATCCCATACATGGCGGCATCTGGCGAGCTAAAGACCAAACCTACACAGCACTCTGTAAAGATGCTACTCGAAAATGGTCTTCAGCCTGATGTGCTAGTTCTACGCTCGGAGCACCACCTATCGCAGAACCTACGTCGCAAAGTTGCACTTTTCTGCAATGTTGACCCTAACGCCGTTATGGAGTCTATCGACGTGCCAACTATCTACGAGGTGCCTCTTCGCATGCACGAGCAGAATCTCGACGACGTTATCCTATCTAAGCTAGATATGCCAGCCGACGTCAAACCAGACCTTACGGCATGGAGCGAGTTTGTGGAGCGAGTGAAGAACCCATCACGCACGATTGAGGTCGCACTTGTGGGTAAATACACGGAGCTTCCTGACGCATATAAGTCTATCTCTGAGGCATTTATCCACGCAGGTGCTGTGAACGACTGTAAGATCAAGCTTCGCTACGTCAACTCTGAGAAGATCACAGACGAGACTGCGGCCGAGATGCTAGGTTCGATGGCGGGAGTACTCGTTGCTCCAGGATTTGGTAACCGTGGTATTGAGGGTAAGATTGCAGCCGTAAAGTATGCTCGTGAGAACAAGGTTCCATTCTTTGGTATCTGTTTGGGTATGCAGTGCGCCGTGATTGAGTTTGCCCGCAACGTATTGGGCTTTGCCGATGCCAACTCTAGCGAGATGGAGAAGCAGACTCAGCACCCAGTTATCGACCTTATGGAGGAGCAGAAAGGCATCACCGCAAAGGGAGGAACTATGCGCCTTGGAGCCTACCCATGTGCACTCAAGGAGGGTTCAAACGTGGCAAAGGCTTATGGAGCGACTCAGATTTCGGAGCGCCACCGCCACCGCTATGAGTTCAACAGCGACTTCCTCTCTGATTTTGAGAAGGCAGGTATGCAGGCTGTGGGCGTGAACCCTGAGACTAACCTTGTTGAGGTTGTTGAGGTAGCAGATCACCCATGGTTCGTTGGTTCGCAATACCACCCAGAGTATAAGAGTACCGCAGAGCAACCACACCCACTTTTTGTGGCGTTTGTCAAGGCGGCACTTACGAACAGCGAGCAGGCTTAAAAATTAGAAGTAATAAATTCGAGATGATGATCGACCACAAAGTTGATCATCATCTTGATTGAATAGAAGAAACTAACCTTATAAAAAAGGAATATAAATTCAATAAGATAGATGAGTAAAAATTCAATTATCGGTTTTGTAGTAGTTGGAGTTCTCTTTCTCGCATTTGCGATTTTCAACTCAAACCAACAGAAAAAGTATGAGGCTGAGGTGGCTAGATATCAAGCCTACCAAGACTCTGTAGCTGCTGCGAACCGACCTACAACACCAGAGTTCGCTCTAGACATGGAGTCGACAGATTCGCTTAGTGCAGAGACTCTCGCCGACTCAATGCTAACACTTCAGTCGCTAAGAATTGGCGCTGAACTTGCTGCGGCACAAGTAGCCGAGGCATCAACATTCGAGGTTGAGAACGACCTATTTACAGTTACATTCTCTACTCTAGGAGGTCAAATCACGGGAGTGACCCTCAAGGACTACGAGAAGTATGCACCAAAGGGTGAGGAGTCGACACCAATCCAACTTTTTGCGCCTGAGAGTGCTAATTTTGGCATGTCGTTCTACATCACAAACAACACTCGCAACATCCCTGTTCACACGATGGAGTATGTCTTCCAGTCGGAGGTGAAAGATGGTGCTGAGGGAGCAAAGAGCATCACAATGCGCCTTGGAGTCTCTCAAGGAGCGTGGTTGGAGTATGAGTACACTATATATAATAGCCTTGCACCAGAGCGCGACTACCTGATCGACTACAACGTTCGCTTTGTGAACATGGCGCCTATCATGGCTCAGCAGAAGTCGATCAACATCGACTGGTCGAACACTTCGTATCAGAACGAAAAGGGCTTCAGCAATGAGAACCGCTACACGACTATTGCGTATCGCCTACCTGGCGAGGAGTCGATCGAGGAGCTAGGCATGAGCGAAGAGGGCAAAGACGAAGTGGCAGAGGAGCCAGTAAACTGGGTTGCATTCAAGCAGCAGTTCTTCTCGTCGATCATCGTTGCTCACGATAACTTCACCACTGCAAACATGGAGTACACGACAGATCAGCCTGAGTCAGAGTTCATCAAGAACTTCTCAGCACAGCTAACTGTTCCTTACTCTCCACAACAGGAGGAGTACAAGTTCAGCCTTTATTTCGGTCCAAACAAATACTCGACACTTAAGAAGGTTGTAGGTGCAAACCAAGAGACACTCTCTTTCGAGCGCCTTATTCCACTAGGATGGATGGGATTTGTGAACCGTTGGGTTGTAATTCCAGTCTTCGATTTCCTTAGCAAATTCATCTCTAGCTATGGACTAATCATCCTTATCCTTACGGTATTGGTTAAGTTGGTTATCTCACCACTTACATATAAGAGCTACGTTTCGATGGCAAAGATGCGACTTCTAAAGCCGCAAATCGACGCTCTAAACGTAAAGTTCCCAAAGAAAGAGGATGCCCTAAAGCGCCAACAGGCAACGATGGACATCTACAAGAAGACGGGGGTGAACCCTGCAGGAGGTTGTATTCCAATGCTCATGCAGCTACCTATCGTTATCTCGCTGTTCTACTTCTTCCCTGCGTCGATTGAGCTTCGAGATCAGCCATTCCTTTGGGCAGATGACCTATCATCATACGATAGCATCCTGAACCTTCCGTTCTCGATTCCATTCTATGGCGACCACGTCTCGCTCTTCACGCTTCTGATGGCGGGATCGCTCTTTGCGGTGTCGTATATCAGCTCTCAGCAGACATCTTCGCAACCACAAATGGCGGGAATGAAGTTCATGACTCTATACATGATGCCTGTAATGATGCTCTTCTGGTTCAACGGAAACTCAAGTGGTCTTAGCTACTACTACTTCCTTGCGAACATCATCACAGTGGGACAAACTCTCGTAATTCGTCGCATGATTGACGACACGAAGATCCAAGCTATCATGAATGCCAACGCCTCGAAGAAGAGCAACGGCAAGAAATCTAAGTTCCAAGCACGCTACGAGGAGTTGCTACAACAGCAACAACAACAGCAGCAAGCAAAGAATAAAGGTAAGAAATAGATAAACCGTAAAAGGTGTGACAGTTATAAAAAAACACCGTCACACCTTTTTTTATGCTTCTAGACAATAATAAAATAAGTCTTTACGTTTCCAATAAAAAATACAATTATGAATATGAAAAAATACTTATGCGGGCTACTTGCTGTTGGTTTTATAGCTGCTTCATGCCAAGAAACAAACTATGTTGATCCCTATGAGAATGTGAGAGAGGGATTTATTATCTACAATTCTGGGGAAGTGATGAATACCGCTGCTATGCAACCAGCCGATATAATGCTTCGCTTTGGTATGCTATACTCTGAGGCTGTTAAGAAGAACAAGCTGGATGAGATCAACGAACTTCCACTAACTGTTGGAACAATAAACCTCAACGTAAAGTCAGTATTGCTTGGTGCCAACACAACTATCCACACACCAACGACACCAGGTGTCTATGTCATAGAGTTCAACAGCTCAACAGCTACGGGCAACGATGCATACGTTCGCATGGGTAGTGTCACTATAAACACTAACTCGCTTACACTAGAGCAAACGGACATCAATACAGCGTGGACATTTGACATCGCTTCAAATGATGTGACCTTTACTCCAACATCATCTCTTTCGTCATCACCTACAACAACGCTCAAGGGGCTAACATCATACAAGATCTACTCAAATGGGGGACGATATGATATTATTTTTGATGGTATTCAATCCTCTGTTAGCGAAAGCACTGTATCGGACTACGATGGCACATTTTTCTTCTCTGTCCTCAAAGCCAATGAGCCATACAATTCGCTTGCATACTCTGACATAAATAACAATTCAGAGTACATCTCATACACCCTTACAGGGTCAGGATCGGGAGATAGCTTCTGGGATATTTCGCAGACAGAGAGAGCAAATCTCAAATACACCGCTTCATCGCTAGTTTTCGATAACAACAAAGCATACTACAGCCAAGCTATCTCGGGCGAAGAGATTGTCTCTATTGAAAACACCACACAACCATACGCATCAAATGCTGTTGTATATACATGGTCGCTAGCCAACAACACCATTACCCTAACGGTTGGCTATAATGGATTCTCTGAATCGTTGATCTTCTAAAGGTTAACGCTGTAATAATTAAAGGGTAGAGTATATAAACTCTACCTTTTTTTATAAATATGTCGATTAAAATTTGGCAGACTGAAATATTGTTCGTAGATTTGCGTACAACGATATAATTAATGAATAAAGAGTATAACGATAGAGATATTGAAGTAGCAAAGATCTGCAAGGCGCTTGGTCACCCTGCACGTGTTACTATTCTACGATTTCTAGCAGAGCAGGAGACCTGCTTCTTTGGCGACATTCACGATGTATTGCCAATAGCAAAGGCAACAGTCTCGCAGCACCTATCCGAACTGAAGGATGCAGATCTTATTCAGGGCGAGGTTCTCACTCCAAAGCGCAAGTACTGCATCAACAAGCAGATGTGGACAGTAGCGCAATCACTCATGGGTGAGATGTTCTCTAGCATCAAAAATAGTGATCAATGCTGTAAGTAGCACTATTTTTTACACTCTTAGTTCGTTGTTTTACGAATTACATACATTATAACAAATTTTAATATAACTATGGAAATTTTAGTACTTGGCACAGGATGTGCTAGCTGCAAAGCGCTATTTGAGGCGACAAAAGATGCCGTAGCAGAGCTTGGACTCACGGCAACTGTAACTAAGGAGGAGGATCTAATGAAGATCATGTCATACAATGTGATGACAGTTCCTGCGCTTGTTGTTGATGGCAAGGTTCTCTCTGCGGGCAAGAAGCTCACAAAGGATGAGGTTAAGGCTATACTAACTAAGTAATAAAAGACAATGAAAATACTAATTCTATGCACGGGCAACAGCTGCCGTAGCCAGATGGCTCATGGATTTATGCAGTCATTCGACAAAGATTTAACTGTGTGCTCAGCGGGCACACAAGCGGCTGGCAAGCTCAATGCTGGTGCTGTGAGGGTTATGGCCGAGATTGGCATCGACATCTCAGAGCACACTTCTGACAGCGTCGAAAAGTATCTAAACGAGGAGTGGGACTACGTTATCACTGTATGTGGCGGAGCTAACGAAGAGTGCCCCCTATTCCTAGGTAAGGTGAAAAATCGCCTTCATTTTGGATTCGACGATCCTTCTCATGCTGAGGGAACACCCGAGTTTATCGAGGGAGAGTTCCACAGAGTACGTGACGAGATTAAAGAGCGCTTCTATCGCTTCTACCTTGAGGATATCAAGGGAGCGCAGACGCCAAAATGTAGCTGCGGCGGTAATTGTTAATTAATATGCGATAATACGCGCCCTCAATTAACACAAAAAGAGAGGGTGACTAACTTAGATGTTGGTCACCCTCTCGCTTTTTTTCACACTGACTGCCTACTCGTAGCTAAGCTCCATCAACGTAGGCTCAGAGATCGTAACGTGCTTGGTTTGCACGCCTCCCTTGGCATCCCACTCAATGGTGTAGCTCTGCCCTAGATCCTTAATATATAGTGTCAAATAGTCGTTCATATCGGCTGTGACATCAACACTCTGCCCTGTAGCTACCACCTCGCCCTTAGAGTCGAGAACTCTGACTTCTGTCTTCACACGATTCTGTGAACTCTTCTCCTCTGAGGCATCTCTCCACATCTTAATACTTAGTGGTGTGCCCAACTTCTTGAGCTGCTGCTCTGCGAATGTATCACGATAGCGCTGCGTTACAACTACCCCACCGACACTCTTCTCATCCTTGGCCCACGCCATCGGGAAGTGCTGCTTGCCATCGTGCTTAAACGATGTAGCATAGACCCACGTCTCAGGCAGAGAATCCACCGCCATCGCCGCCTTCTCGAGGAACCAGCTGTGGTTTAGTGGCGTGTAGTAGTACTCCATGAAGAGCCATTCGCCATCGATATAGACCTCACTCCAACTGTGATTACCCTCACGACTTGCCCACATTGGGGTACCTGCCATACGTGACGGAATACCTACCGCACGAAGCGCATCGGTAAGCAAAACCGAGAGCCCCGAACACGAAGCCATACCAATAGCCATCGACTCCGATGGAGCCTGATTGGCTCTATTTCTCGCTGTGCTATACTTCACCCCCACAAGGTCGATGAGCGCACGATTTACAGTGTCGATCGCCTGCTCGATTGTCTGAGCATCCTTCACTATGGGTTTCAGCATCTCGTAGAACCCTGGTCTCCAACTCTCACGATCCTCATTGATCGAGGCGTAAGGTAGAACATCGTTCAGGAACACCTGCTCAGGTATCTGCTTCGCCCACGTAAACTCCTCACGTGCCTTGTATGCGTACTCCACATTCTCGCTGAGTGTAGCAACAGAAAGCGTATCGAGATCGCCCTTTGGCATATAAGCAATCAGGTATGCCATACCCTCACGCTGCGATTTTGGCGTATTTGCCATCAGCTGCTCCAGCTCTGCGGCTCTTTGCTCCGATGTCGAAGCTAGCGCCTGCTCAGCAGCAACCTTTAGTTCAGGGCTCACTGAGCTGAATGTCCCATCACACGACACGGCAAAAAGAGCTGCCGCAATGATAATTGATAACTTTTTCATACTATTTTTTCTTCTCCAATTCATTTAGATTTGCCATTTTCTTCTTCTCTAGGAACTCATATATAGAGTCGAGGTGCTCCACTACCCTCTTATTTCCAAATTCGTAGACCTTCGTCACGAGCCCATCGAGGAAGTCTCGGTCGTGCGACACAACAATAATTGTTCCATCAAAATCGATGAGAGCACTCTTCAAAATATCTTTAGTTTTGAGGTCGAGGTGGTTTGTCGGCTCATCGAGAATGAGCAGATTCACAGGATCGAGCAGAAGCTTAATCATCGCTAGGCGAGTCTTTTCACCACCCGAGAGCACCTTCACAAACTTATCCGAGGCATCGCCCCCAAACATAAATGCTCCCAAAATATCACGTATCTTAGTGCGAATATCCCCCACTGCGGCGTTGTCTACAGTCTGATAAACTGTGAGATCGCCCTCTAGCAAAGATGCCTGATCTTGAGCGAAATAGCCGATCTTGACGTTGTGCCCAATTTGGAGGTTACCCCCAAAGTCGATCTGCTTCATTATCGCCTTTATCATCGTAGACTTACCCTCTCCGTTTCGCCCTACGAATGCAACCTTATCGCCACGCTCGATGGTGACGTTTGCATTCGAGAATACTAGATGATCGCCATACGACTTCTCCACACCATCCGCAATGATTGGATAGCTTCCCGACTTTGGCGATGGTGGAAACTTCAGATTCAGCGCCGAACGATCCTCCTCGTCAACCTCGATTATTTCGAGTTTTTCGAGCATTCGCACACGTGACTGCACCTGATTTGTCTTGGAGTACGTCCCCTTGAATCGCTCGATGAACTCCTTGTTCTCGGCTATCATTTTGCGCTGATTCTCGGCTGCTGCCTGCTGTTGTTGACGGCGCTCCGAGCGAAGGTCGAGGTACTGCGAATAGCTCACCTTATAGTCATAGATACGCCCCATAGTGATCTCGATGGTGCGTGTTGTGATATTATCGACAAAAGCCTTATCGTGCGAGATGACCATCACCGACATCGTACCGTTAATCAAGAACTCCTCCAACCACTGAATCGACTCAATATCGAGGTGGTTCGTTGGCTCATCGAGCAGCAACAGATCGGGTTTTTGAAGTAGGAGTTTAGCTAGCTCGATACGCATGCGCCATCCACCACTAAAATCACTCGTTGGGCGGTCGAAATCCTTGCGCTCGAAACCAAGACCTAGCAGAGCTCGCTCCACCTCCTCGTTGTAGTTAACACTCTCTATGGAGTAGAGCTTATCCGAGAGGTTCGCCACCTGCTCAATTATTGCGCTGTACTCGTCGCTCTCATAGTCGGTTCTAGTCATCAGCTGCTCGTTGAGACTCTCGATCTCACGCTCCATATCGAAGATGTGCGAGAACGCCTTTAGCGCCTCATCGAATAGCGAAAGCTCATTATTGACCATCAGATGCTGTGGCAGGTAGCCAATCTTACCCCCATCGCCAATGGTGATCTTTCCTCTAGTTGGGGTCTTCTCACCTGCAATTATCTTTAGCAGAGTCGATTTCCCTGCGCCGTTCTTACCCATCAGGGCGATTCTCTCTCTGCTGTTTATAACAAAAGATATATCTTTAAAGAGGGTTGTCCCCCCAAATTCGACCGTAAGGCCGTCTACTGCTATCATCTCTTAACTTACCTAGATATTAATTTTGGCACAAATATAGGCATTTTTTATAAGCTATTGCCATATATTTTTGAGATTTAACCCCTCGAAGTGAGTTTATATAAAAATGTTTGCGTAACTTTGCAGCCATTAATTTAGTAACGAGCAATGATAACTGTTTCAAACTTAGAGGTTCAATTTGGTAAGCGTGTGCTTTTCAAGGATGTAAACCTCAAATTCACACCAGGCAACTGCTATGGTATAATTGGCGCAAACGGAGCTGGAAAATCTACCTTCCTAAAGGTAATGAGCGGCATGATCGACCCATCGAGGGGTAATGTCACTTTTGGTCCAGGCGAACGCATATCTTTCCTAAAACAAGATCACCACGAATTTGACGCTCACACAGTGCTCGACACTGTGATGATGGGGCACACTGTTCTGTGGGATATCATGCAGCAGAAAAACGAGGT
Source organism: uncultured Alistipes sp. (assembly GCA_964370415.1). Classification (GTDB taxonomy): domain Bacteria; phylum Bacteroidota; class Bacteroidia; order Bacteroidales; family Rikenellaceae; genus Alistipes. The sequence continues at coordinate 39,287 of CAYJIY010000009.1, read as the reverse complement.
CTACTCTAAGGAGGATTTCACCGAGGAGGATGGACTCAAAGCTGCCGACTTGGAGGAGAAATTCGCCGAGCTTGAGGGCTGGAACGCTGAGAGCGATGCGGCAATTCTACTCAGTGGCCTTGGCATCAAGGAGGCGCTCCACTTCGAGAAGATGGAGAACCTCAACGCAAAGGATAAGGTACGTGTACTCCTAGCTCAGGCGCTATTTGGTAAGCCAGACAACTTGCTACTCGATGAGCCTACCAACGACCTTGACCTCAAGACAATCATGTGGCTGGAGAACTACCTCGCAAACTACGAGAATACGGTTCTTGTGGTCTCTCACGACCGTCACTTCCTTGACGCTGTGTCGACTCACACGGTCGATATCGACTATAGCGACATCAATATGTTCGCAGGTAACTACAGCTTCTGGTATGAGTCGAGCCAACTTGCTGCACGCCAAAAGGCACAGCAGAACAAGAAGGCAGAGGAGAAGAAGAAGGAGCTCATGGAGTTTATCCAACGCTTTAAGGCTAACGTTGCAAAGAGTAAGCAGACTACTTCACGCCAGAAGATGATCGAGCGCCTAAACATCGAGGAGATCAAACCTTCGATGCGTAAATATCCAGGCGTGATCTTCCAGATGGATCGTGAGCCAGGAACTAAGATTTTGTCGGTCGACAACCTCGAAAAGACAGTCGAGGGCGAGACTCTATTCAAGGATGTATCGTTCACAGTCGAGAAGGGCGACAAGATCGTCTTCATCTCACGTGAGCCACGTGCTGTGACGGCGCTACTCGATATGTTGGCACTAGGTAAGGATGTAAACGCAGGCGGTATGGTCGAGTGGGGAACTACGATCACGCACTCCTACCTGCCGTTCAACAACCACGACTTCTTCCACAATAGCCTCACGATTTCGGACTGGTTGATGCAGTACTCACACGACACAACGGAGCTATTCATCCGTGGCTACTTGGGCAAGATGCTCTTCTCTGGTGAGGAGATCCACAAGCGTGTGGATGTGCTCTCTGGAGGTGAGAAGATGCGCTGTATGATCGCTAAGATGATGATTCAGAATCCAAATACTCTGATCCTCGACTCACCAACGAACCACCTAGACCTTGAGTCGATTCAGGCGTTCAACAACTCGCTGATTAGCTACAAGGGGGTTATCCTCATGACATCTCATGACCACGAGTTCATCAACACGGTTGCGAATCGTGTGATTGAGATCACACCTAACGGCATTGTCGACAAGTACATGAGCTACGATGAGTATATCTATGACGAGAGCGTTCAAGCACGCCTCGAGGAGCTATACAAATAAGTAGATATTTTATAAATCTCACATAAAATGAGCGGCCAAAATAGGGTCGCTCATTTTTTATTTATATTATTTAATAAAAAATTTGGATATTAAATACAATTTAAGTAAACTTGTACTACAATTACGAGCAATACGATTTATTCCTTTCTAATACAACCCAATTACAAAGTGAAAAAAGTGCTAATCATAGGTGGTACAGGTCGCCTAGGAACAATGCTACAAAATCGCCTCAGCGATTGCGATGTGACAACTCTTTCACGTCGTGAGCTCCCTGAGCGAACAAATCACATCTCAGCAGATGTGGCTAGTTTTGTCGATTATGCGGGTTTCGATGTGGTGATAAACTGCGCTGCGATGAAAGATGTAGCAAAATGCGAGGCTAATATCTCGGAGTGCGTCAACATCAACTTCTACGGCACCCTACACTCAGTTCAGGCGGCCAAGCGAGCAGGAGTTGGACGCTATATCTACATCTCTACCGACATGGCAGTCGAGCCACAGAGCGTCTACGGAGCATCTAAAATGCTTGCCGATGCTGCAGTTATCGATGCCGCAAAGGGATCGCAGATGCAGAGTGCCGTGATTCGTCTGGGAAATATCATCGCAAAAAATGGGTCGATCCTCACGCTCCTCGCCTCCAAGGCGCAAGAGCTGGGCTATGTCCCTATTACCGACACTGGCATGACACGTTTTTTGATGACCGACATGGAGTGTGCCGATTTTGTTGTCGATGTAATAAATCGAGAGGTGCTATCGGGTGAGATCTATGCACCACGATGCAAATCATACCGCATAACAGATGTTGCGGAGGCCGTAGCAGGTGGTTATTCGACTAAAATTGTGGGGCTAAGACCAGGCGATATGCTAGCCGTGACGATGGTCTCGCAGAGAGAGTCTGCACGCACATCGATCGAGGGTAACACCTATATTATAGAGCCTGAGTGGTCAACCAAAGATATATCAGCTGTTGGGGGCGCCATAAACTCCGCCAACAACTACTCGTTCGCATCAGTAGATGAGCTCCGAGAGCTATTCATGAGTCTCAACGCTCAATGACAAAGAAATAACCATAATCTCATTCTTGAGGTGTGCACTCCGAATATTAGTTGCTAGCAACTAACGTTCGGAGTGTATTTGTTTTATGGGGTTTGGTTTAGGCACCTACAAGCCTAAACAGCCAACTTCGCAACGCTCTGAGATTACGCCCCTTACGATGAATAGTATATGCTATATCATACATCCACGATATATCTCCTTCTCGCAGAGCTACATAAAACTCTAGCTCACAATCAACTCCCACGACTGTCTCATAGATAGGGTCTTTTATCTCCGTTTCGAGGTATCCGAGGATCTCTTGTTTAGTCATGTCATTGCGCATCATCTGCATGATGTGCGTCTTTAGACAGTTCGCTAGCTCGATACATGTATATCTATGTGCTTTTTGATAGTTATATTTCTGTATCAAGCTCTGTTTCAACACAAAAAGCTCTTTAAAAGAGATCATCAAATTGGGGTTAAATCGTGAGGTTCCACCCCCCATTCGATAGTTATAGCCCACGTAGTCCACAATCAGATAGCTCTCAATATGCGGAAAAAGCCCTAGCATCAGAAGCAAATCTTCGCCTAAAAAGTGTTTCGCTGGCGATAGGTTTGCACGCTTCAGCGCATCAGCCTTGAAGAGGTGACTCCACAGGCTCACATTTAAGATATTCTTTCCAAAGAACGAGATGTAGTACTCATCAAAAAGCTCTGGATTGGTTATCATCCTCTCAGATAGACCAACTCTCTTACTCTTTATTATACCCCATTTATCCAAAACACGATACGACCCAAACTCAACCACATCTGCCGATTGCTCCTTTGCGGCGGTATAGACCCTCTCAATCAAACCAGATTCAACCCAATCGTCACCATCCACAAAGAGTATATACTCCCCTTGCGCTAGTGCCAGAGCATCAAATCGACCTTTGCTGACCCCTTCGTTCACAGACTTCATGATGAGTTTTACTCTATCGTCACGCAACGCATAACTACGACAGATAGAGGGTGTAGAGTCCCCCGAAGCGTCATCCACAACTATAACCTCTATATCTTTGAAACCCTGAGAGAGCACCGAATCAATACACTTTCCGATATATCTCTCTATATTATATGCTGCAACCAGCACCGAGACTTTAACCATTATTTTTGTTGCAAAAGTAACAATAAAAATCCGAATAACAGTTTTCTGTATAACAATATAATATTATACCCTATTTTTCGTTATATTTGTTAGTTATTTACGCACGATTTATGCAAACACATTTTTTATGAGCAAAATACTTCTATACTCGATTCCAATCCTATTTTTCGCCTTCATAATTGGGGCGACACTCTACATTTCACGACGCATGGCGTGGGCATTTAGCCTCTCGCCAAAGATCACAGCCATAGCGCTTTCCGTGCTGGTTGCACTGCTACTTTTTAGTAGTATGTACATCATGCGCCAGAACCTCACGAGCGGGATTAGCCACTTCATCAATAACTTCTCGGCTATTGGTATAGGTGTCATGGCAATCCTAATATTCTGCCTTCTTGCGGTCGACATAGTACAGCTATTTGCTAAACTTCCTCCTCGCACTTTTGGCTTTGTTGTCATTGTTCTAACCACTGCTCTATCGATATATTCGCTTTTGAACGCTCAGAGCACAAAGGTCTATCGCCAAGAGATAGCCCTACCAAATCTAGTTGAGCCACTACGCATAGCACAACTCTCCGACATTCACATTGGGCACTTTTGGGGAGCTAAGACCGTCGACAAGCTCGTGCGCCTAGTCGAGAATGAGGATATCGATGCTGTCGTCATAACGGGCGATATGTTCGATGGACGAGTGAGACTGCGTGAGGATGTTCTCACACCATTCAAACGCCTATCTGTGCCAATCTACTTCATCGAGGGTAACCACGATGGCTACTCAGGCTCGCCCGAGATCAAACGAATGCTCACCAAAAACGGTATCATCGTACTCGATAATCAGATCACAGAGCTAAAGGGATTACAGCTAGTGGGGTTGGACTATCTGATGGCTGATAACAACACCCACAACACATTCCACGCACCACCTGCGGGCACAACGATCGAGGAGGTGCTACCCACTCTGAAGATCGATCCTAGCCGCGCGTCACTGCTTCTCCACCACAACCCTATCGGTGTGGAATATGCAGCGGCGAACGGCATCAACCTCTACCTAGCGGGGCATACCCACGCAGGGCAGATGTTCCCCGCAACGCTCATCGCAAAGCTGATGTTCCCCTACAACAAGGGGCTCTATCGCTACAACGACTCAACGCAGATCTACGTCTCTCAGGGCAGTGGCACATTTGGACCTCCAATGCGCCTAGGAACCAACAGCGAGGTGACAATTCATAGCCTAGTCAAGGAGTAATAATTAGGGGTGTAAAGCTAAACTTTACACCCCTAATTATTACCTGCTTTTCAAATATATATGCGCCTGCTGCGAGAGATCGTTAGGCTCTAATCGAATCTTCGATAGATCGACATCGCTCAGCGAAAGAGCCCTCAGCGAGGCAACATCTCGCACCTCTTTGCCGTCCAAGAAGACTCGGACCATACTCCCACGCACAGATGCGCCCTCATTGGCACGCTCTCCAAACTTATTGCGACTCATCGCCACACCCAAGTTGTTAATCAGCGCATAGAGACTCCCCTGCGCCTCGTTTGGCTCATAGACTCTCGGCAAAATACCAGCAATTTGAAAATCCTGGGTTTGCACCAAAACCTGATCCGCACACTCAGGATCAACCTCTAGTGTGATATTCAGCAGACCTAGCTGACGATCCACCCTTAACTCTTGCTTCAGATAGCCCAAAGTACTGAATTGAAGAGTATCACCCTCTTGCACATCGAGCAAAAACTCACCGTCTACACTTGACACATAGCCATTGTTAGTACCCTTCTCGACCACTGCAACGCCCAACATAGGCTCTCCCGCAGCATCTCGAACCACGCCTTTTACTCTCACAGGCTCCCCAGCCCACGCAACTGAGTTAATTAGCGCCGTAAGCGCCAACAAGATGAATCTTCTCATACTTTTATAGTTTAGGTTGTTCTATCTATTCCATATCATCCACGCCGCTTCGGCCTGCGATATCAACATTTTCTGCCCATTCATTATCTTCGCTCCACGCTGCTGCCCGAACGCTAGGAACTGCGTCAAAGGTGGGTTGTAGACCAGATCAAACAGAAAATGGTTGGGCGATACATAGGCATAGGGGATCGATGGCGCATCCTCTACATTTGGGTATGTCCCCAAAGGCGTTGCATTGATTATGAGCTCGCTCTGAGCCACCACATCCACAGGTATCGAGTCATACGTGTAGTTCGCTTTTGCTGCATCTCTCGACACAATATCGAACTCCACACCCATCTGCGCAAGGCAGTAAATAACCGCTTGAGCCGCACCGCCAGTCCCAAGAACCAGCGCCCTCGAAGGCATCACACCACCCAAAAGTTCAGCTAGAGACTCCCTCACACCTACTATATCGGTGTTGTGACCTATCAATCGCCCATCACGAAACTCCACACAATTCACCGCACCAATCGCCTGAGCTTCTTGCGAAATCTCGTCTAGATAGCGCATGATCTGTTGCTTATACGGGATTGTCACGCTCAGTCCACAAAGATTAGGCGTAGATGCTAAAAGAGCTGGAAACTCCTCAATGGAGTCCAGCTCAAAAAGTGAATATTTAGCGTTAGCAACTCCCTCTTTCTCAAACTTTTCTGTAAAATAGCTCTTCGAGAATGAGTGCGATAGCGTTCTGCCAATTAGTCCAAACTCTCTCATCTCTACAGCAAATAACGTACAAGTATGAACGAGCCAATCAATAGCACCGTAAATGCAATTGCTAGCAGGTTGAAGTACTTATCGATAAAGCTCTTGATCGGAGCGCCAAACTTCCACAATAGGAAGGCGATGATGAAGAATCTCATTCCTCGAGACACGATAGATGCCACCACGAACATCGGCATATTGATATCGAACACACCCCCCGAAATGGTGAATAGTTTGTATGGGATAGGTGTAAATCCTGCCGTGAAGATGATCCAGAAGTCATACTGGTCATACAGCGCACGCACCCCCTCGAACGACTCCACCGAGAATACATTATTGAAGAACCACTGCGCTAGGGCTGTGTACTCCCCTGCCGAATTTTGCCACATATAGTAGCCAATTGCGTAGCCAAACATTGCGCCACAAACCGAACCTATAGTACAGATCGCCGCAAAGCGAAACGATTTGGTCACAGCGCCCAAACAGAGTGCAATGAGAAGCACATCTGGCGGAATCGGAAAGAAGCTCGACTCCATAAATGCGAAACAAAATAGCGCTACGCCACCCCACTTAGAGTCTCCCCACGAGAGCATCCAGTCGTATATACGTTTAAAAATATTCATAATTTCTCCTAAATTTTAATTTTCACTTCCATTTATTATTGGTGCCCCTTGGCTCTCCCAATTGTCTAGTATCTCGACACCTCGCCCAAAAAGCTCTTTGTCATAACTATTTACGATGCGATAGAGGGTCGTCATATCGAAGAGCTTCTGCGCAAACAGAGCCTTCAAACGCTCCCTCAACACCTCTTTCGACTCGTCATACTCCTCCTGCTTGAACTCAACATTGCGATCGTTACCCATCGCCACAAGCCCCTGCAAAACATCATCGCTGACTTGATACCCACTCACAAAGCTATCTGTTGTAGGGTATTGAGACTTGATGATCTTTCGGTTATCATCCATATACTCAAGCACAAACTCATTTATCACACCACGAGTCACCATATCAATAAAGTAAGGGGTAACCCCCACTGTATCGATTGGGATAATCACATCGGGAGCGATACCACCGCCACCATACACCTTGCGCTTCGATTTTAGCGTATAGTGCAGTTTCGTGGTGTCACGCAATGCATTCAAAGAGTCGGCATTGCTACCATACCTCTGGTAGTGGTTCACGTAGTAGTCATCACCCTTACCCTTTTCGTATGGTCGCTGTATCGCTCGACCCGATGGTGTGCGGTACTGCGCCACAGTGACTCTAATTGTCGAGCCGTCGTAGAGAGGAAATTGTCTCTGAACCAGCCCCTTTCCAAAGCTCGGACGACCCACAATCACACCTCGATCCCAATCTTGGATAGCACCCGCAACGATCTCACTCGCTGAGGCTGAGCTCTCGTCGATCAGAACCACAAGGTTCCCCTTTTGGAAGCGCCCACTTTGCTGCCCTTGAACTGTAACCTTTGGCATCACACGCCCCTCGGTGCTCACAATCAGCGCTCCTTTAGGTAGGAAGAACTCCGCCATCTGAATCGCTTGGTCCAGCAATCCTCCGCCATTACCCCTAAGGTCGAGAATCAGACTCTCCACCCCAGGCATTGCATCGAATGCGGCATTGAACTCCTTCATCGTTGTGTGTCCAAAGCGATTAACTCGGATGTAGCCCGTCTTTTTGTCGATCATATAGCTCGCATCGACTGTCGTTAGCGGAATATTATCCCTCGTGATCGTGAAGTGGAGCTTACGATCCACCCCCTGACGCACAACCTCAAGATCAACCTTTGAGCCCTTTTTACCTCTCAGATACTTCGGCACATCGTTGCGAGAGAGCCCCACAGCATCCAGTGTGTCGATCTTCACAATACGATCGTTGGGAAGCATCCCCACCTCGCCAGCAGGGCCACCTGAGATTGTATTCACAACTATTATCGTGTCTCTCAGAACGTTAAACTCCACACCGATACCGCTAAACTCGCCATCGAATGACTCTGTCACCTGCTTCATATCTTCGGCGTTGACATACGCCGAGTGAGGATCCAGCTCCTCCAACATCGAGACTATCGCCTTCTCCACAAGGGGTGCCATATCGATCTCCTCGACATACACACCATTGAGGTATCTAAAAACCTGATCGAGCTTCTGTTGTTGCTTAATTGGATCACTCTTAGGCTGCTCATTTTGCTGTCCCAGCAGCAAAAGCGGTGAGGCAATTAGCCCCAAAAACATCAAAACTCGATACATAACTTCTAAACTTTAAAGTTGATTTACTAACTCGGTGAATGCAACCTTCGACTGCTCACCGCTAAGCATGTTCTTCAAAGTGGCCTGAGACGACTGCATCTCATCGCTACCAATAATCACGACCCACTCCACACCCTTGCGGTTGGCATACTCCATCTGCTTCTTCATCTTCGCTTGATCTGGGTAGATCTCAGCCGAGATACCCTTATCGCGCAATTCGCGTAGCAGACGCATCGACATTAGCTGCTCCTCGTCGCCAAGATTCACAAACAAAACCTTTGTCGAAGAGCTAATATCCTCAGGGTATAGCTCCAAACCACACAGCACATCGTAGATGCGATCTGCACCAAACGAGATACCCACACCTGGAGTGTTCGGCATTCCGAAGATGCCCGTGAGGTCATCATAGCGACCACCACCACAGATCGATCCAATGGCGTAATCCAAAGCCTTAACCTCGAAGATTGCTCCCGTGTAGTAGCTCAAACCACGTGCCAACGAGAGATCAAGCTCTACTGCAAGCTCCAAACCTAGCGCCTGAACAGCGGAGAAGATAGTGCGCATCTCCTCAATACCCTTCTGCCCCACTTCAGTGTCACCAATGATCGTCTCTAGCTTATCTAGCTTCTCGAAATTAGTGCCCTCAAGCTCCAAAATAGGTTGCAATTTATCGATTGCCGCTTGGTCAAGTCCTCGCTCCAAGAGCTCCTCTTTAACCTTATCGAGTCCAATCTTATCTAGCTTGTCGATCGCCACTGTGATATCCATCATCTTATCGGCATGGCCAACTGCCTCGGCGATACCACAAAGAATCTTGCGGTTGTTCATCTTCAGCAGGACGTTGACATTAAGCGCCTTGAATACACGCTCAACAATCTCGACAAGCTCCACCTCGTTGAGCAGTGAGCGAGAGCCCACCACATCGACATCACACTGATAGAACTCACGATAGCGCCCCTTCTGAGGTCTATCAGCACGCCACACGGGCTGAATCTGATAGCGCTTGAATGGGAACGAGATCTCACCTTGGTGCTGCACAACATAGCGTGCAAACGGCACCGTGAGGTCGTATCGGAGTCCCTTTTCAGAGATGTTCTGAGCTTGACGCAAGCCGCCCTCATCGAGCTTTGCGCCATAGTCTCCCGAGTTTAGAATCTTGAAGAGGAGCTTATCTCCCTCATCGCCATACTTACCCAGAAGTGTCGATAGGTTCTCCATCGACGGAGTCTCGATCGGTGCGTAGCCATAGAGGCGGAAGACACCACGAATTGTGTCGAATATATATTGACGGCGCATCATCTCGACTGGCGAGAAGTCACGTGTTCCCTTTGGAATTGACGGTTTCTTTGACATATCTTACTCTACAAGTTTTCTATACTTAAATTTCTGTGGTTCATCGCCATACTGCGCCTTCTTCCACGCCTCATACTCGCTATACGACCCCTCGTAGAAGACCACACGCTCATCACCCTCGAACGAGAGGATGTGTGTTGCGACACGATCCAGGAACCATCTATCGTGAGAGATCACCACTGCACAACCTGCGAAGTCTTGAAGACCCTCCTCCAGTGCACGAAGTGTATTCACGTCGATGTCGTTGGTAGGCTCATCCAGAAGTAGCACGTTACCCTCCTCTTTGAGGGCTAGGGCTAGGTGTAGGCGGTTACGCTCACCACCCGACAAGACACCGCACTTCTTCTCCTGATCGCCACCCGTGAAGTTGAAACGAGCAACATAAGCTCTGGCGTTGATCTGACGATTTCCGAGCGTGATAAGGTCACTATTTTGCGAGATCACCTCATAGACACTCTTCTCAGGATCGATCGACGAGTGCTGCTGATCCACATAGGCGAGCTTTACAGTTGGACCAACTCTAAAGCTACCCGACGTTGGCTCATCGAGACCCATAATCATACGGAAGAGCGTTGTCTTACCCGTACCGTTAGGACCGATCACACCAACAATACCTGCTGGTGGCAACGAGAACTCCAATCCATCATATAGGACTCTATCCCCAAATGCCTTAGACACACCCTGCGCCTCGATCACAAGATCACCCAGACGTGGACCATTCGGGATGAAGATCTCTAGTTTCTCCTCCTTCTGCTTCGAGTCCTCGTTCATCATCTTATCGTAAGCACCCAAACGGGCTTTGCTCTTGGCTTGGCGACCCGCTGGGGTCATTCTCACCCACTCAAGCTCACGCTCAAGGGTCTTTCTACGTTTCGACTCCTGCTTCTCCTCCTGAGCCATGCGCTTGGTCTTCTGATCCAACCATCCTGAGTAGTTACCCTTCCAAGGAATACCCTCACCACGGTCAAGCTCAAGGATCCACCCTGCAACATTGTCTAGGAAGTAGCGGTCGTGGGTCACGGCGATAACCGTTCCCTTGTAGTGCTGAAGGTGCTGCTCCAACCAGTCGATCGACTCAGCGTCGAGGTGGTTGGTAGGCTCATCGAGCAGGAGAACATCAGGCTGCTGAAGTAGCAGACGACATAGAGCCACACGGCGGCGCTCACCACCCGACAAAACCTTGATCGGCTGATCACCAGCAGGACAACGTAGAGCATCCATCGCACGCTCCAAAACGCTGTCTATCTCCCAACCATTCACAAGGTCGATCTGCTCGTATAGCTCCCCTTGACGCTCGATCATAGCTGCCATCTCATCGTCGCTCATCGGCTCACATAGCTTCATGTTGATCTCTTCGTACTCCTTGAGATACGCCATTGTCTGGGCACAACCCTCCTCAACTATATCACGCACAGTCTTCGTCTCGTCCAACTGAGGCTCCTGCTCCAAATACCCCACAGAGTACCCTGGCGAGAAGACCACCTCACCTTGAAAGTTCTTCTCCAACCCTGCGATGATCTTCATCAGGGTCGACTTACCCGAACCGTTGAGACCGATGATACCGATCTTTGCACCATAGAAAAATGATAGGTAGATGTTATTGAGCACCTTCTTCTGATTTGAGAAGACTTTACTCACACCGACCATCGAAAAAATAATCTTTTCGTCTGCCATAATTTTACTTTATCTTTGAATTTACTTTACGTCTTATTTTATTTGCGCAAATCTACACATTTTTTTGATTTTTCGCAACACCCAAACAGCAATAAAAAATGCGAATTACCCCACTTCTAAGGATAATTCGCACCATATTATTTGAGTTCGCACCCCCCTATGGGATCCACAACACCTCGTCCACCTCATAATGTGCTGTGAGCACTCGCCCCAGCAGGTAGAGATAGTCCGACAATCTGTTGAGCATCACAAGCACCGAAGGGTCGATCTGCACCTGCTCATTAGCACGAAGAGCAGCTCTCTCTGCCCTACGACATACGGTTCTACACACGTGGCTCATCGATGCTATTTTGTTGCCTCCTGGCAGGGTAAACTTCGTGATCGCAGGCACGCTATCCTGCATCGTGTCGATACGCTGCTCTATCCATGAAATATGCTCTGCCGAGATAGGGGCAATCTTCCCCTGAGCACCCTCACCAACAGCGAGCAGAGAGGCTCCACTCATCAGCTTTGCGAGGTGTATATTCACATCCTCGACATACTCTACAAGCGCCTCATCCTCACGCATATAATCACCCAACAGTGCCATAAACGCCATTAGCTCATCAACTGAGCCATACGCCTCGACTCTTAGGTCACTCTTCGAGACTCTCTCGCCTCCAATCAGAGCGGTTGTACCCTTATCGCCCCCTTTAGTATATACTTTCATAATTTGTAGTAGTGTTTTGGCAAATGATTGTTAAAAATCAATAGATAAGCACGCCTATCAACTATCGCAGAGCCGTGCTCTTGGATCAACTCCTTGAGCCTTGACCACTCACGGCGCTGATTGTAGTCGAGCGCCACAACAACGGTAGCCCCCACGCTCTTCGCATCGGTTAGGATCTGTTCCAATGTAGCGTCCTCGCACCTAGCGGTTATGATCGAGAGCTTTCCATCCACACAGTTAATCCCAAATCCATCGGCACCGAGATACATCGCCAATCGTTGCAATTCGCATGCCGATTTTCGAGCCACTCCGCACTCCCTGAGCGCAGAGTACATATCCCCACGACGCACCCTCTTCGGACGACACATAAACACCTCCCTCACAATCGAATAGACAAACGGAGAGTGCACACCATGCCCCCTGGCATGACGCAACCTCACGAACCGCTCCTTGACTACTCTCAAGGGTCTCAAAAGATGCCTACGCTTGACCACTACTGCTCGCCTTTGAGCATCCCCGCAAGTTTACCCGTAGAGAATGCGATCTGAAGGTTATACCCTCCTGTATTTGCATCAATATCTAGAACCTCGCCAGCGAAGTATAGACCCTTAACTATATTGGACTCCATCGTGAGTGGGTTAACCTCCTCGCAATTCACACCACCAGCCGTAACGATCGCAAACTCAAATGGAGCGTAATCCTCAATCGGAATCTCCACCGCCTTTAGCTTATTAACCAACAGCTCTGTCTGCTCTTCGGTAAGGCGTGATACGTATGTTTTGAGAGTCACCCCAACATCAGCCGACAGTGGGTATAGCATCGGTTTTGGAGCTAACTTGCGCAGTAGATCTGCGAACATAGCCGTTGGCTCTAGTGCATCCAATTCTCGCTTGATTCTCTCACGTAGAACCTCGTGCGTTAGCGCTGGCTTTAGATCCAAGATCAACATCACGCTCTTCTCCTCGATGAGTGCATCTACCGCATCACGGCTCAGTTTAAGCCCAATTGCCCCCTCGATTCCACGATCCGAGAAGGTGATCTCACCGAACTCTTCTCGCACCACTTCACCATCAATACATAGAGAGACGTGCATATTTCTAAGCATCATTAACTCCAGTCGCTGAATATCAGAACGACTCGAAAAAAGAGGCGTTAGCGATGGGCGCAGCGGCTCGATTGAGTGCCCTGCATCGGCTGCAAACTGATAGCCATCGCCCGTAGATCCTGTTCTAGGATACGAGACACCACCCGTTGCTACAATGACATTACGACACTCATACTGGCGCTCAAAGCCCCTACGATTGATGTATTTCACACCATATATTCTACCACCCACCTGCATGACCTCAGTCACACGAGTGTTATACTCTAGTTTCACTCCGTTATCCACACAATACTCCAGCAGGGCTGTGGCAATATCCCACGCCTTGCCGCTCTTAGGGAATACACGGTCTCCACGCTCAATCTCCAACCAAACCTTCATTCTCTCGAAGAAGCGAATCGCCGATTTGTTCGAAAACTCCTTGAATGCAGGCTGAAAAAACTCTGCATTCACTCTAATTTGCGAGGCAAACTCCTCAGGTGGTCTTGCGTTTGTAACGTTACAACGCCCCTTTCCCGATATGCGCACTTTACGCCCCGACTTCTCCATCTTCTCGAGAAGCAGCACACGCTTACCAGAACGTGCAGCAGTACCTGCCGCCATCATTCCTGCGGCACCTGCCCCTATGACGATCAAATCGTATGACGACTGATCTAACTGATCCAACTCTAAACTCTGTTCCATATGGCCACAAATGTACGCAAAGTTTATTGATTTTTGGGCAACTCACCACAATTTTTTCTCGCCAAAGGCAGCTCACCACACTATTTATGCCTATGCTTAAAGTTTTTTTGTTGCATTAGTTGCTACATTCCTAAATTTATTCATATCTTTGTGGCGTAAAAAAAGTTCTAAAAAAGATATGTTAAGCAGAAGATTACTCCGCACAAAGGCCATCAAGGCACTGTATATGCACCTCCAGTCGCACAATGATAACTTGATCGCCTCGGAGAAAAGTATGCTCTTGTCAATCGACAAAGCCTATGACCTCTACTACCAAATGCTCTCGCTACCTGTAGAGGTGGCTCACTATGCAGAGCAACGCCAAGAGCTCGCCAAGAAGAAGCAGCTCCCAACGCATGAGGATCTAAATCCAAACAGAAAATTTGTTGACAATTCGGTCATCACTCTGCTCAACGATAGTGACACCCTCAACGACTATATCGCATCTCGCAAACTCGGATGGAAAAAACACCCTGAGCTTATTCGTGCTATATATAATGATATGCTCGAGAAGGATTACTACAAGAAGTACATGGCATCCGAAGAGAGATCATTGCGCGAGGATCAGCAGTTTATCGAGGACTTCTATGTCCACCAAACAGCTGACTGTGCACTTCTCGACGAGGTGATCGAGGAGATGTCTATCCTCTGGATCGACGACCTACCAGCAATCCTAGCGATGGTAACTCGCACGATCTCAAACATTCGCCAGTCACACACCGACATCAAAGCAGCACCTAAGTTCAAGAACGAAGACGACCTTCGCTTTGTGAAGATCCTATTCCAGAAGTCACTCATAAACTTCAGCGACAACGTAAAGTATATCGAGAAGTTCACCAACAACTGGGACATGGAGCGTGTGGTATTTGTCGACTCTATCATCATGTGTGCTGCGATGACCGAGCTCACGACCTTCCCCGACATTCCGATCAAGGTTACCCTCGATGAGTATATCGACCTTGCGAAGTACTACTCTACTCCTGGCAGTAGCCTGTTTATCAATGGCGTACTCGACAAGATGGTCTCTGCCCTAAACCAAGAGGAGAAGATCAAGAAGAGCGGTCGTGGTCTAATGTAAGCCGTGATGTTCAAACACCTAGCACTTATAGCTACACTTGCTCTCATGGGGTGTGGCAGCTCACCAAAGAGCCAAAAGCCAAGGCTCAGCGGGCAGATAATATCAATAGACAAAGCGCACACTGATACTGTGCGCTTTGGTGTAATGGGCTCAGGCGAAGTCGCGGTAAAACACTTGCGATTTGTCAACAACACGGGGCAGTCTGTCGTGATCGCCAACTACGATACAACGTGCGGTTGTACAACGCTGAGCTACCCGAGCCACCCCATCGCACCTGGCGACACGGTTGGTCTCAACCTCGAATTCAACTCTCAGGGGCTCTACGGATGGCAACTAAAGCAGCTCACAATGCAACTTTCGGGCTACGATAAGCCACTAAAAGTTATTGTAGAGGCTCAGGTAGAATAGATTTGCAAATTAGATATTTATTACTATCTTTGCTACGATAATAGAAAATTGAACAAACATTTTAAAATTTTATAGACAATGATTAATCTACTTCAAGCTGCTACCACAGCAGCAGAGATAACAGAGCCACAACCACCATTTATGCAGCAGTATGGCTTCATCATCTGGATGGGTGTTATGGTACTAGTTCTTTGGTTCTTTATGTGGCGTCCTGAGTCTAAGCGTCGTAAGCAGCTGGCTGACTTCCGCACTGGACTTAAAAAAGGCGACAAGATCGTAACTGCAGGTGGTATCTATGGTGTAATCAAGGAGGTAAAAGAGACATCTTTGCTTATCGAGGTTGATAGCAACGTAACTCTTCGTGTTGACAAGAACATGGTCGTAGCTGACTCTTCTGATCTTCCACAGCAGCGATAATTTCCAGCAGACTTAAAAAGACAAGAGGGTGGCTAATAAGCTACCCTCTTTTGCTTAAGAGTGTGAATAGCGAGTCAGTTTTGGGGCTTCGTACAGACTCTCAAACCGCAGTTTACTAGGCGTAAATGAGGATTTGAGAGGCAAAGGAAGTGCCGAAAATGACTTGTTAGTCACGCTCTTATTTTTTACTATTGTCCTAGCGGATAGCATCTCTACGCAAGAGCCCATACTCATCCAGCGTATGGCGAAGCGACCACTTTAGGATCATCAACAGCGAGAGCGACGAGCTTGCGATCACGATCACGAGGATCATTATCTGATAGCGTATCGCCTCATCGGGTGAGCTTCCGCCAATTATCTGCCCCGTGAGCGTCCCAGGCAGAGAGATCAACCCCATTACAGCCATCGTTGCAATGGTTGGGTTAAAAGCCTTTATCATCGCCTCACGATAGAACGGCATGGTCGCCTCCTTTTGGCTGGCTCCATTGCACAGCATATAGCGATAGTACTGCTCACGTCGGCTCATTGCGTCATAAAACGCATTTATACCGATGATACTTGACGAGAGAATATTGCCCAGCATAATTCCACATATAGGGATAAAGTAGCGGCTCTCAAAGATATTATCCATCCTGAGCACCACCGCAAGGAAGTAGAGCACAACAACCCCTAGCGAGATTAATATCGACACGTAGACTGGCACGAGTAGCAACTTTAGCGATATTCGCACCCTACGCAGAAGATCCACAGAGCAGATCCCCGTCATCACGAGCAACCACGCCACATTGACCCACATGCTATCAAGCTCGAAGAGATAGCCCAAGTAGAGCCCCACCAAAAACAACTGCAAAGTCATCCTCAGCACCGAGACAAGCAGCGATCCCACAAGCCCCGTGCGATAGTGGCGCAGGATCAGCGCTGGCACTGCCACAAGCAGGAGCCCCAGCATCAGGTTCAAAAGTGAAATATTGAGTGTATCCATCCCTACTGTCTCTTTAGTTCTATTACACGATCCATCGAACGAGCAAATATCTCATCGTGCGAAATTGCGACTATTGTTGTCTGCTCCAGCGAGCAAAGCAACTCAATTACTCGATCTCGATTCATGGCATCGAGCGCTGAGGTCGGCTCATCGAGAAGCATAATCTTGCGATCGAGAAGCAGCGCCCCCACAAGCAACACACGCTGGCGTTCGCCACCTGAGAGACTGCACACATCCATTGCCATCATCTCCTCGCTCAGCCCCACTCGCTGCATCAAGTGCACAGCTCTCTGTCGATCAAAGCGCTTATCTCGATTGACAACGAACTCAAAGGGAGCCTTCAGTGTCTGCTCCACGCTCTGCTCCGAGGGTAGCTCAATGCTCTGCGGAACCCACACCAACTGCGACCTAACGTGCGAGATCGTCGTTGGCGAAATTATCTCACCAGCAATAGACACCTCCCCTGACGATGGCACAACAACGCCCAACAAGCTATTCATCAGCGTTGTCTTACCACTACCCGACTCGCCCACAAGGCAGATCTTCTCACCAGAGACTACCCTCTCGGAGAAACCGTCCAGTATTGATCTTCCTGCAAAGTCGAAGGTCACGTTCGAAAATATTATCTCACCCCAATTCATTGATTCTAAATTCATGGAGACAAAAGTAGTAATTTTAGCGCTGAAATAGAAACTTTGGCTAAGCAATTGCCTACTCGGAGTGCAAACTTACTCTCTATTATATGTACAAAATAAAACGGGAGGGTTATTCACCCTCCCGTTATATTTATAACTGTATTACTTCTCATTTAAAATTCTCATCGCCGCATCGAGAATCGCTGTATCGTCCAGCGTTACTACACCACCATCAGGCCCCTGTTCAAAATGAACGCCTACATTCTCCTTGGCTGTGTGGTCTCCGCCAAAGTAGTTGCGAACTGCTTGTTCGTCAATACTCAATTCGTTTGCGATTCGTTGCGTGCTGCCACTGGGCAACCTGTCCTTGATACGGCGCAACTCGTTAAATGTAATAATCATAGTCTTAAAATTTTAAGGTTGGAATTATCTTATTCACAATATAAGATAATGCGCTGAGATTTCAAAATTTTTTCTCGTTTTTTTTGAAAAAAAACTCACTTTTTCTCTTTCCAACTACCTAAACCTCAGACTAGATCACTACTCGCCGAGCTTTACTCTGTTTGAGGCTCTAGATATACATCGAAAATGAGTGGAGCATACGGTGGGATCTCAGTTGTGATTGACGTTGTTGTCTCCGTTGTGCTCGTATCATAAGAGTATGAGTAATCGCCATAATACCCACCGTAGTAGCTATCATAATATCCGCCATAGTAGCCACCATAGTATGAGTTACCGTAGTAACTATTTGCATAGTTATAGTAGTTCATGTAGTCGTAGTAGCTAGAGTCATATCCCGTAGTGTATGAGTCTGACGAACCTGAAACTCCCGTTGCACCATAAGCGTATGTCGATGATGTTAGGATCGATGCCCACTGACCATATCTTAGGTTTTGTAGTGCGTACAACCACGCTGAGACCACCGAACCCTCGCTAATTGTCACCGAGAACGCATCCTCTGCAGGCGACACCTCATCAAAGAGAAGTGTACGCAACTCTGGGATGTTAGTGTCCACGATGAATCCGTCCATCAAGCGAGTGATATACCATGTATTAACAGTTCCATCTGCTCCAATACTGTCTGTTGTAATAGCTTGAATACCCTCATACTCACCAAAACGCTCAGTAATAATATCTCTAATCTTTGCATTGAGTACATCCATATCACTGTAAGCATTATTATACTTTGCCGTATAAGCGTCTGGATATATGTATGAGATTTTACCTGGATCTGCCGTTGGGTTTACATATAGGTGAGGGATCGAGTCCGCAACATTGAACCAATCGTGCGCAGGGTCGTTGTATGGGTGATCTGGGCTTGTTGGATCTGTCGAGCGAGTCTCCTCCTCTGTCTCAGGATCCACGTATGTGATCTTCACACCGCCATTATCTGTTGCAAACTTGTCGATATCAGTACCCTCACGCTCCAGTGGGTTCGAAATGGTATCACGTATCATGAGGTCTACAACCAAAGGACGACCACCAGCAAGCGTGTAATCTCCCTCATAACCACCACCCGAGTTGTTGCTCAACACGATCGACGATGGAAGGTAGAGTCTCACCTTTGAGCCAATACGCATCTGCTTAGTCTGGTCACCGATCTTTATGTCGTTGCGCAGAGATAGCTGAATACCCTCCATATAGTCTGTACCTGTATCGCCGCTATATTTTAAGTAAGGAACGTAGTGTGTGAACTTCGAGAAAGTACCCTGCTGGTAAGCGTCGGCCTCCTCACGTGACATAACGAGATTTCCTGCAAGATCACGCTCCTTGAGGTCTACTTTGATCCAGATCTCGCTATCCTTGATTGGATCAGCCGTCAAATCGCCATCCTCGATCCACTCTACGTAGAAGCTACCTGTCTCTTGGTAGTTATTCACCAACTCAGGATGGTTAGCCTCAATCCACTCACCGAGCGCAATCTGCTCCTGAGTATTATAATCATACACCTGAGGCTCATCAGCACACGATGTAAAAATAGCAGCACCAACTGCGGTAAACTTCAATAAATTACTAAAATACTTCATATTCTATTTTTATACTTTTACTCCTTTTCAATCACAGTGAAGAAAAATGCAGCGGGGCTATCTGCAGGAACCAATCCCACTTGCATGCCACCATAAGCGGCATCCGAAATAGTGTAGAGCTCCACCGAATCCCCCACTCGGCACCCATCCAAAACCTTTGATATTGCGCTGAGTCGATCATCACCACCTACGCCCAAGCTCAAGGGGTTGAAATCCCAAAACTCAGTGTTAAGCCCCGTCTCAATGAATCGAGCCTCTAGTGCCGAGTCGTTAGAGAACACTGGCATGTCGTCATCCGAGATATTCGCAAAATCGAAAGCGTAGATGCTGTAATTGATCTTCGCCACATCTCCAGCCCTAAGTTCAGCCTGCGAGGAGCGCCCCTCACGATACACATTCTTGATGTAGCGAAACAGTGCTCTATCATCCATGAGGGTGTAGTACTCAGGGTTAGCCTCTGAAGAGGTTGCAACCTCCTCCTCGGGAATCAATCTTGGACTATGGGTACTCTCAAGGTAGGTGTAGAAATCCTCCTGCTGCTCCAATCTCAGATCAGAGTCCGCCGAACACCCCGTAGCACAGAGCATCAACACCCCTGCGAGTGTCGACAATCCTGTTTTGATATTGACCTTAAAGCTCTTCAAATCTCTTGTCTTGTATTTGTCATAGTGCCCCTATATCGATGCACTACCATATAACGTGCAAATTTAGCTAAAATTATCTGCTTTATCAAATTTTTTTCAACAATAGCAATACTTTATAGCTAACTACAACGTTTTGAGTGCCAAACGAACTGCTTGCTCCACCGAAGAGTCTGGTTCTGACTTCAAAACAGCCTTTATCGCCTTGTCTGCCGCAGCTTTTGGGAACCCAAGCATTGTGAGCGCTGCGAGGGCTTCGTCGTAAATTGCTCCACCCACAACCACAGGCTCACTCTGGGCAGAATCGGCACCCGTATCCACTTGCAACATTTTATTGCTCAGCTCCACGATTATCTTCTGTGCAGTCTTTAGCCCTAGCCCCTTGACATTCTTCAGGAGCACCGCATTTTCGCTCATGATGATACTCTGCAGCTCGCGTGCCGAGTAGGTCGAGAGCACCATACGGGCAGTATTTCCACCCACTCCCGACACACTTATGAGCAGACGAAAGAGCTCTCTCTCGACCTTCGTTGCGAAACCAAACAGCGACTCGGCATCCTCTCTCACATGGTGATGCGTATAGAGTTTTGCGCTCTGTTTTCCTTCGATCTCGGAGTATGTCTGCAACGAGATATGGAGCATAAATCCCACTCCCGCAGCCTCCACAACAGCATAGGTTGGAGTCAACTCAGCTAGCGTGCCATTTATATATTCGTACATAGTTATCAAAAATTAAATTATGAGGACAAATTTAAAGATTTTTTTTTACCTTTGTGATCAAACTGTGAAATTTTAACAAATTAACATAATTACATCAAACACATGAAGAAGATTTTTTTCGCAGCTTTTGTCCTTACATTGGGACTTAGCTCATGTAACAACCAACCTGCTGCTACAACACCTACAACTGAAACAGCAACAACACAAACCACTAGCACATCTGCTGCTGACTACGCCTACATCCAAGTTGAGGCTATCCTAGCGCAGAGCGACCTCTACCTAAACGAGGGTGTAGCTCTTCAGGAGAAGACTCAAAAGGCTCAAAAGAGTTGGGCTCAGAAGGAGCAAAGACTTCAAGCAGACGCAGCAAGCCTTCAGGAGAAGTACCAAAAGGGACTTATCACAACTGTTGATGCTCAGGCTCAGGAGCGTAGCATCGCACAACGTGCTAACTCATTCCAAACAACAACACAGAAAGAGGCGCAAGCTCTAGAGGAGGAGAACTTCGTATTCACAAACCGTGCACAAGATCTTCTTATGCGTGCAGTTCAAGAGGTTAACACTGACAAGAAGTACAAGATGATCTTCAACGCATCTGCGCTTATCGATGCTGACACAACACTCAACATCACAACTCAGGTTCTTGAGAAGGTAAACGCACTTTACGCTGCTGAGAAGAAGGAGACTAAGTAATCCTCTTTTACACAGATACAAAAAAATGGATGATCCCCTTATCGGAGGTCATCCATTTTTGTTATATAGCGTTCGTTTTGCGCACCACAAGCCTCTGCAAATTACATATTTACGATGATTGCATTGGCAACTGTTCTCTCGCCTTTGTTATCGAACTTTTTGTTGTCTGAGGGGTGATTCACCACACCAAACTTTTCGGTGTACATCGTTGTCGATCCTCCACCATCGAGACTCAGCGCTGCATCGACACCCAACCAACGCACAAGATTCTGAACCTCGAAGAGTGACATCCCCTCGGCGCTCTGTGATCGTCCATCTATGGTGATGAGCATCGTTGTGCCGTCTGCCTTTGTCGCAATGACACTTCGAGGGTGGCGCACTGTGACGTGCGACGTACTATCCAACGTCTCATCCCTGCCATCGATCCTTAGCAATGGACCCGATGTGAGAACATCCTCCCCCACGAGTGATTGCTCCCACTTCGATGCCACCTCATCCTCTGAGGCAGGTCGCTCAATCGAGAGCACCCCATCCTTTATGTGCAGAGCGCCCTGCTGATGAATACGACGTTTACCGCTCGCATCATAGCTATTAGGTGCCAACTCTTCGCCATCGACTCTGATATAATCCACCGAATTATAGGGCATATTGGCAGCGAAAAACGAGCCATTTATAGCCGCCACTGCATCGTTCTCACGAGCAAAAACGGAGGTTGCAACCAGAAGTTCATCCGCCACAACATTGAATTTCGCCCCACGTCTGCGCCCGATAATATCGCCATCGATCTCCACAATCGTCACAAACTGATTGGAGCCAAACAGAGACTCTCCCTCGAAGTGTATCTGCCTAAGCTCCACACCTCTTTCCAACCTCTGCTCCTCCCAATCGCCATGCACTACTACCAGAGAATCAGCCTCTTGTGCCGAAACAAATGAGGCTATTCCCAATGTGAGAATAGCCCCTAGAATTATCGATCTCACGATTTATCTATTTTTAATGTACTCATCTATCGCCTTTGCCGCTTCGCGTCCAGCACCCATCGCTAGAATCACTGTCGCAGCACCCGTCACAGCATCACCTCCTGCAAAAACGCCCTCACGTGATGTTGCACCCTGCTCATTGGCAACGATGCACCCCCAACGGTTTGTCTCCAAGCCCTTAGTTGTTGCGGCGATCAAGGGGTTAGGCGATGTTCCTAGCGCCATGATCACAACATCGCACTCTAGCTCAAAATCGGAATTAGCCTTCACCACAGGCGAGCGACGACCGCTCTGATCGGGCTCACCTAACTCCATCTCCACACAGTTTATCGCACGCACCCATCCATCTTCAGTTCCGAGAACCTCCGTAGGGTTGGTCAGCATCCTAAAGTTGATGCCCTCCTGCTTTGCGTGGTGCACCTCCTCGACACGAGATGGAAGCTCCGCCTCGCCACGTCTATAGACAATCGTAGCATCAGCACCTAGGCGCTTAGCTGTACGCACAGCATCCATCGCGACATTACCACCGCCGACAACGACAACTCGCTTGCCCACATAGATTGGAGTGTGGTACTCAGGGTCAAACGCACGCATAAGGTTTGCACGAGTCAAAAACTCATTGGCAGAGACCACCCCATTTAGGTTCTCGCCAGGGATACCCATAAAACGTGGTAGACCAGCGCCCGAACCAACGAACACGGCATCATAGCCCTCGTCCTGCATCAAACCCTCAATCGTCACTGTGCGCCCCACGATCACGTCACACTCAAACTCCACACCGAGCGACTCAACCGCTGCAATCTCCTGTTCCACGATCTTCTGTTTTGGAAGACGGAACTCAGGAATACCATATGTTAGAACCCCTCCACGCTTGTGCAGAGCCTCAAAAACTTTAACTTCATAGCCCCACTTCGCCAAGTCGCTAGCGCACGCCAACCCCGCAGGACCACTACCTACGACAGCCACTTTATGACCGTTGCGTGGTGCAAGTTCAGGTTTGAGCCCACCATTTTCGATAGTTCTATCTCCGATGAATCGCTCCAACTTACCGATAGCCACAGCCTCGCCTTTGATCGCCAAAATACAAGCACCCTCGCACTGCGACTCCTGAGGACACACTCGCCCACACACACTCGGTAGGGAGCTATCCTTAGCGATTGTTTGCGCTGCTGCGTCGAGCTCACCGTCTGCAATCTCGCCGATGAATTTCGGTATATCGATGCTCACGGGGCACGCCGCAACACATCTAGGCTTCTTACACCTTAGACAGCGTGTCGCCTCAAGCGATGCCTCCTCAAGGTTATATCCATAGCAAACCTCTTCAAAGTTTGCTGCTCTTAGTTTTGGATCCTGCTCTCTAACAGGAACACGAGGTATCTTCACTCCCATTGCTCTTTTTTAATCTACTTATCCAATCCTACCTTACACTTATGCCCCTCGGCACGCTCCCTCTCAATTGCGGCGGCTCTCTGCTCGTGAGTGCGATACATGCCTTGACGGCGCATCGCCTCATCGAAATCGACCTCGTGCGCATCAAACTCAGGGCCATCGACACACGTAAAGCGGGTCTTTCCGCCAACAGTCACGCGACACGCACCGCACATCCCTGTGCCATCCACCATCAAGGTGTTGAGCGAAGCGGTGGTCTTAATGCCAAGTTTTTTGGTCGTGAGTGCAACGAATTTCATCATCACCATCGGACCAATCGCAATACACTCATCATACTGCGCACCACCCTCAACAAGCTGTTCGAGTAGCCCCGTCACAAGCCCATGATAACCCCTAGAGCCATCATCAGTCGCAATATGCAGGTTCGAGATCTGCTCCATCTGCTCAGTGTAGATGAGCATATCCTCACGCTTAGCTCCGATTATCACATCCGCCGTCACACCATTGTCATGCAACCACTTCACCTGAGGATACACTGGCGCTGCGCCCACACCCCCAGCAACGAACAGATAGCGTTTCCCCGAGAGCTCCTCCTTTGGAAGGTGGATAAACTCCGATGGGTGACCCAATGGCCCTGCGAAGCTCAAGAAGCTATCACCCTGCTCCATTGCGGCGATTTTTCGTGTCGAAGCACCGATGGCCTGCACCACAATCGTAATGCTACCCTCCTGCGCATCGTACTCAGCAATAGTGAGTGGTATGCGCTCGCCCACCTCGTCGATTCGCACAATGACAAACTGACCTGGTTCGGCCGCTCTTGCAACACGTGGCGCAAGAACTTTCATACTATAAATATCCTCAGCGATGAGGCTCTTTTCCAAAATTGTGAACATAAGCTCAAACTTTATATCATTATAAAGCGTGCCTACCCCTCCCTTGCGAGGGTTAAACACGCCTAATTATTTACTATTTCAGTAGATACTTCGCCTGCTCCAGCGCTGCATCTGTTATCTCGCTACCCGACAACATCTTAGCTATCTCAGCCACACGCTCCTCGGCATCGAGTCTACGAATCGAAGTGTGCCCATCTGCCTTATAGACAACATAGTGCGCCTCGCCCTTAGATGCCACCTGCGGCAGGTGGGTGATGTTGATCACCTGCATCGATTGCGAAAGCTCATCGATAATGCCTCCCATCGCATCAGCTATACGCCCCGAAACACCCGTGTCGATCTCATCGAAGATGATCGTTGGGAGCTTCATTCGTGAAGCAAGTAGCACCTTCAGGGAGAGCATCACACGTGAGCGCTCACCCCCCGACGCAATTTTATCGACAGCACTAACCGCCGAAGTTTTATTTGCCGAGAATAGGAAGTCTACACGATCCGCACCTGCCATCGAGAGCTCTGTTTGCTCGACTAGCACCGCCTCAAAGCGTGTGTCGGGCATCCCCAACAGCACCAGACTTGAGACCATCTGCTCGCCAAAACTCTTGACCACTTTAGCTCGGCTCTTGTGCAATTCACTAGAAAGCTTTAGCGCCTGCTTTTCTGCCTTCGACAACTGCTTTTCTGCCTTCGAGAGCTGCTCATCATTGCCATCAATGACAGATAGTTGCTCCTCATATTTATCTCTGAGCGAGATCAACTCCTCAAGATTCGCAACCTTATGTTTGTGCGAAAGGGAGTAGATCAGATCCATCCTCTCGCTAACTTTTTGTAATCGCTGGGGATCCAGCTCTATGCGCTCGCTATCGTGCGCAACACTTCGCCCTAGATCCTTTAGCTCCTCTAGCGTTGAGCGCACCCTGCGTGCCATCTCCTCCGCCTCGGGATAACTATCTTTTATCGTTAGTAGTCCACCCTCAACCTCCTTTAGGCGAGGTAGAACCCCATAATTTTCATCATCAAAAATCTGAGCAACACTCCCAAGAGTCTGCCCAATAGTCTCAGCGTTAGATAGCAGCGCAAATTCGCTCTCCAACTGCTGATCCTCACCCTCTTTGAGTTTTGCCGAGGATAGCTCCTCCACTTGATACCTCAGCCACTCCTGATCACGACTCGCCAAGGCGATCTGCTCACGCAACTGCGTCACAGCCTTTTTCGCACTCTGCAACTCGCCATAGGCGGTTTGATACTCAGCCAAAAGAGCACCATTTTCTGCCAATGTATCGATCGCCATCACTCTAAAGTCGGGTGACGAAAGCATCGAGTTTTGGTGTTGTGAGTGGATGTCGATCAGCTGCGAACCAAGATCTCGCAGCAGGGTCAGCTGCACGGGCATATCGTTGATAAAAGCCCTGCTCTTGCCTGCCGATGTTATCATGCGGCGAATCACTGTCGAGTCGGCATAGTCTATGTCATTCTCCTCGAAAAAGGGCTCCAAATCACGCCCCGTGAGGTCAAAGACCCCCTCAATGACACAACTCTTTGTCGCATCCTTCTGCGTCGTGCCCTCATTCTTACTACCCAACAGAAGAGCCAGAGCACCTAAAAGTATAGATTTACCTGCCCCAGTTTCACCAGTAATAATATTGAGATTCTCGTCCAGATCCATCTCCAAACGATCGATCAGCACATAGTTCTGAATCGAAAGACGACACAGCATATCCTAAGATTTTAGTAAAGTTACGACTCTATCCACAAGGCGCTGAGCAACCTCACTCTTCGAGATCAGAGGTAGCTCCTCACCGCCATCGGCATCGATAAATGTCACCTTATTGGTGTCCACGCCAAAGCCTGCTCCCGAATCTCTAAGCGAGTTCAGGACGATCAGGTCAAGGTTCTTCTTCGCAAGCTTTAGCTCTGCATTCACACGCTCGTTGTTGGTCTCCAACGCAAAGCCCACAAGCAGACGCTCACCCTTGATTTTACCTAACTCTGCGGCTATATCTTTTGTGCGTTTTAGCGCTATTGACATATCCTGATCGCTCTTTTTGAGCTTCTCAGACGCAACCTCCACTGGGGTATAATCCGCCACCGCAGCACACATGACAGCGCCATCGGCACCATCATACGCCTTCACAGCGGCTTGATACATCTGCTCCGCCGACTCAACATCTACCCTCTCAACACCCTTTGGCGTATCGAGCGATGTTGGGCCACTAACCAGAGTCACCTGCGCCCCTCTTTGAGCTAGCTCACCAGCTATGGCATAGCCCATCTTGCCAGTTGAGTGGTTCGAGATATACCTTACAGGATCAATCGACTCAACGGTTGGTCCCGCTGTCACGACGAAAGATCGCCCCTCAAGATCACGCTTTGATTGGCTCTCAAATAGACGCTCCAGCGCCTTAGCGATAGTCTCAGGCTCAGCCATACGACCCTTACCCACAAGACCACTAGCCAACTCTCCCGACTCAGGCTCGACGATATGAACGCCTCTTTGAGCGAGCGTCTTAAGGTTGTTCTGCGTTGTGACGTGGGCATACATATCGAGATCCATCGCTGGAGCTATCATCACGGGACAACGTGCCGAGAGGTAGCTCGTGAGTAGAAGATTGTCGGCGATGCCCGTAACCATCTTCGCCATTGTATTTGCTGTTGCTGGTGCTATAAGGTAGCAATCTGCCCACTCCCCTAACGAAACGTGAGAGTTCCACGCTCCATTCTCAGGATCGAAGAACTCCACTAATATTGGACGCTTCGAGAGCGTTGCCATCGTAAGGGGTGTTATGAATTGCTTAGCTAGGGGGGTCATCACAACCTGCACCTCAGCTCCAGCTACCTTTAATAAACGACAAAG
The DNA here is from genome assembly GCA_964370415.1 of uncultured Alistipes sp. GTDB lineage: Bacteria > Bacteroidota > Bacteroidia > Bacteroidales > Rikenellaceae > Alistipes. Next base: position 11,625 of record CAYJIY010000009.1, on the reverse strand, counting down.
CGTCGCAGCTTTATAAGCTGCGATGCCTCCCGTTATACCTAGCAAAATGTTTTTGCCACGTAGACTCATAATATTATTCTCTTTAGCTTAAAGATACTCTCTAAATTAAGAGTGTCAAACGTGGAGCATACTCAGTGCCAAGCACCCGAGGATACACCCCACATGCGGTGCGATCTACTTATCGCCTTCGCGGTGGTAAATCTCTCCCTCCAAAAACTCCTCAGTTGCGATAAGCACTGGCTTTGGAAGACGCTCATAGTAGCGAGAGATCTCAATCTGCTCACGGTTCTCGAATGTCTCCTCCATCGAATCTGTTGGCGAAGAGAAGTCTGCCAATTTCTTATTAAGTTCGCTCTTAAGCTCGATTCCGATTTGGTTAGCACGACGTGCGATTATGCTCACCGACTCATAGATATTACCTGTTTCGCAATCCAAATCTACTAACTTGCGAGTTACGGTATTGTTCGGAATATTCTTCTTGATCTCCATTTCCTATTATTAGTTATTGTCTTTTCTATTCTTGTCCAAATATTTTTTTGCCGCATCTGCCATGCGATCCACCTCTTTTCTGTGTGTCGACTCAGGGAACTCACTCACAAAAGAGTAGTAAGAGTCCAACATCGAGAGGTAACGATCGGTCTGCTTGCTAGCGATCGAATTCGATGCCAACTCATATGACGACGCTACAACCAAATACATAAGTTCTTCTCTTCGTCCGCTCTCAGGATACTCCTTGAGTGCATTCTTCAGAGCCGTAATTGCCGAGCTATAACGCCCGATCTTGTAGTACGTGTGAGCGTTGATGTACGATTTATCATGCAAACGAATCAACAACTCAGCATCCATCTCCTGGAAAGTAGGCACTGCCTTGCTCTCAGGGAAGCGATCTAGGAACTCATATATCGCAAGTCTTGTGCGAGATGTCTGAGTTTGGTCACGCGTTGGTCCTGGTGATAGGTAGTAGAAGCAGAACACATAGCTAGCCTCAGCCTCTTCGAGGAATGGGCTACGTCCGAACTTCTGTCTGAAATCATCAAAGAGCAATGCTGCTGACTCATAATCTCTTCCACGGAACTTACACATTGCGTTGTAATACGCTAACGAGTCCTCCCTAGGGGTGTTTGTATAGTAAACCTGTGAGGCTTCGAACAGAGTCGAGGCTTTATCCCACTTTTCTAACTCATAAAGCTCAATGGCTTTACTATAAATCTCATCTGGTTTTCCCTCTTTTAGAATCTTTGTGATTCCTGAGCATCCAACCATTGTTGCAGCTAAAATGATGGCCGCAGCCACACTAAGAAGAGTCTTTCTCATTAATAATTCTTTTACAACACTTTAATTCGGGCAAAGTTACTTATTTATAAACGATTTTCAAAATAAATTAGTATAACCACCCCACAAAAAAAATCAAGAGAATATACCACTCAGCGAAAACAACCCACCTAAACCACTACAAATGACTGATTTAGATAAATATAAAATTTTAGCATCTATCCGCAAACCCACCTACAAAGAGCTAGGTTCACCTCTCTTAATTACTATATATGCCCTATCGGTGCCTAGTCTACCACGCAAATAGCGGATACTCCGACATGAGCGCATTGACATCACGGCGCACAGCTGCGATATTCTCCTCCGACTCAGGGTCACAGAGCACACGGTCGATAAGCTCAACCACATAATCCATCTGATCCTCCTTCAAGCCACGAGTCGTCAAGGCTGGCGTTCCGAATCTCAGACCCGAAGTCTGGAACGGCGAGCGTGAGTCGAACGGCACCATGTTCTTATTTGTCGTGATATCGGCAACCACAAGGTACTTCTCGGCAGCCTTACCTGTCATCTCTGGGAACTTAGAACGCAGATCCACCAACATCAGGTGGTTGTCTGTTCCACCCGACACAACCGTGTAGCCACGCTTTGTAAGCGCCTCGGTCATCGCCTTTGCATTCTTCTGAACTTGCGCCTGATACACCTTATAGCTTGGATCTAGCGCCTCGCCAAATGCTACTGCTTTAGCCGCAATAACGTGCTCCAAAGGTCCTCCCTGAATACCTGGGAACACCGATGAGTTTAGGATCTGCGACATGCGCTTCACAACTCCTTTTGGCGTTGTGTGCCCCCAAGGGTTATCGAAATCCTTACCCATTAGGATGATACCTCCACGTGGTCCACGAAGTGTTTTGTGAGTCGTCGAGGTCACAATGTGAGCGTATGGTGTTGGATTCTCAAGCAAACCCGCTGCGATAAGTCCAGCCGTGTGAGCCATATCCACAAGAAGTAGAGCCCCCACTTTGTCTGCGATCTCACGCATACGCTTATAGTCCCACTCACGCGAGTAAGCCGAAGCGCCACCAACGATTAGTTTTGGCTGACACTCGATAGCCTTCTGCTCCATAGCATCATAATCGATCACACCAGTCTCTTCGCTGAGGTGATAGCCCACCGCATTGAAGTACTTACCCGACATGTTCACTGGCGAACCGTGTGAGAGGTGCCCTCCGTGCGAGAGGTCGAGCCCCATGAAAGTGTCGCCAGGATTCATCACAGCGAAGAAAACAGCCATATTCGCCTGCGCACCAGAGTGTGGTTGCACGTTGGCATACTCAGCACCATAGAGCTCACAAAGGCGCTCAATTGCGATAGTCTCGATCTGATCTACAACCTCACAACCACCATAGTATCTAGCCGATGGGTAGCCCTCAGCGTACTTATTGGTTAGGATAGAGCCCATAGCTGCCATCACCTCGTCACTCACAAAGTTCTCCGAAGCGATCAACTCCAAGCCACTAGTTTGGCGGTGACGCTCTGAAGCGATCAAGTCAAAAATTTTAGTCTCTTTTTTCATGGGATATGATTATATATATTTTAAAATTCAAAGCTGATTCAAGCCGTAAAGATAATAATAAATACTGAAAATTTGAGCAACAAATCTCACGAATAAAAAAAAATTTCTATCTTTGGGGCTTGAAGTGGTTATCCCACTTTGACCCATGGTGACAAAACAGGCTGAAAATCACATAAAACATAGATAAATATGAAACTACTAGAAGGAAAAGTTGCTATCGTAACAGGTGCAGCTCGTGGAATTGGAAAAGCAATCGCTATCGAATTTGCAAAGCATGGCGCTGATGTAGCGTTCACAGACCTTGTAATCGATGAGAACGGCAAGGCTACAGAGGCTGAGCTTGCATCTTACGGTGTAAAGGCTAAGGGTTATGCATCAAACGCAGCTAGCTACGATGAGACTCACGAAGTTGTGAAGCAGATCGCAGAGGAGTTCGGTCGTGTTGACGTATTGGTTAACAACGCAGGTATCACAAAGGATGGTCTTATGATGCGTATGAGCGAGGCTCAGTGGGACGCTGTAATCAACGTAAACCTAAAGTCGGCGTTCAACTACATCCACGCTGTAACACCTATCATGGCACGCCAGAAGAGCGGTTCTATCATCAACATGTCATCAGTTGTTGGTGTTAGCGGAAACGCTGGTCAGTGTAACTACTCAGCATCTAAGGCTGGTATGATCGGTCTTGCGAAGTCTATCGCTAAGGAGATGGGACCTCGTGGTATCCGTGCTAACTCTATCGCTCCTGGATTCATCATCACAGAGATGACAAACCAGCTTCCAGACGAGGTTAAGGAAGGATGGTACAGCCAAATTCCACTTCGTCGTGGCGGAACAACTGAGGACGTTGCAAACGTTGCTCTATTCCTAGCGTCAGATCTTTCAGCATACGTAAGCGGCCAGACAATCAACTGCTGCGGTGCTATGAACAGCTAGTATCAAACGTAGTTCTACTAAAAAAGCGACCTCTTAGGGTCGCTTTTTTAGTTTATATTACTAATACAGAGCCTCATACTCGCTCACGATCGTCGCCCATGTGTATCGGCGATTTGCGATCTCTAGCATCTGCTCAGAGTTGTCATCACCCTTTTCAAGAAGCGCTTCTAGCTGCTCTGCATTGTCAAAATATGACGCTTTACCCTCTGTGGTCTCTCGGTTATAGATCACCCCACAAGCTAGGATATTACACCCACAAAACATCGCCTCAACGAGCGAAGGGTTTGTTCCTCCTGCCGTGTGGCCATGCACATAGTAGCGGGAGTTGCTCCTTAGGGCGTAGAGATCATCAAGATCATAAACAGCACTTATAATGTTGATATTCGGATAGTTTGAGTACTCTGCCTTGAGTTGCACTCCATAGGCGCTCTTCTCCCAGTTTCCGATGAAAATCAGCGGATAGCCGCACTTCGCAAATATTTCGAGCACAATATGACAGTTATTCTCAGGTTCGATCCTACAAACCTTCATCGCATAGCCCTTCGCCTGCACCTTATAACTCTCCAGTATCTGTTGCGTCTTTTCTTCAGAGAGATCTCGAATAACATGATCACCACCATAAGCGATTAGGTGCGCCCTCTTTCCATACGCCTGCTCAACATAGTCAATAATTCCCTGATTATCTGCGATAACACTATGAGCGCACCTCACAGAGATTCTCTCAGAAAAACGCAAAAACTTCTTCGCAAAGTTGCTCCATTTAGCACGCTTCCACTCCAAACCGTCGATATTCACAACTATTTTGCTACGTGAAAGCAACCTCAGCAGAGGCATGAAGACTCCTCCTGAGACACCTAGTACTAGGATTACATCATATCCACACAGCGATCTGAGCATTGAAACCCCATCATAGATAATACTCTGAATCCCGTTTGCATGCAACCCAACGTACTTCAATTTAGCCCCTTTATAGCTCTCCAATCTACTGGAGCTATCCTTTGAACTACAATAAACTGTGTACTCAATACCCTCAGATGCACTCTCCCCAATGATATTTTCGACCAATGTCTCAAAGCCACCATACGCTGCTGGCACCCCAACTGTGCCTATTACTGCTACTCGTTTCATCTCTTATACATCTTTATAATCTCTTGACTATGGTTTTCAATAGAGTGACACCACTTTTTTTGACAAATCATATCCGAATAACCTCTTAATTTATCTCTATTTTTTAGTAACTCCGAGAGTTTGTCCTTCAACTCATCACGATCACGAAAGACAAACCAAGGATCATACTCTTCTACCAAATCTTTTGCTCCCACTGTCGATGAAACCATCGCAGGAGTTCCATATGAGAGAGCCTCCAGCACGGTTAAACCAAAAGTTTCATTACACAGAGAGGGAACGAGCAACAACGCATCATCCTCAAAAACAACAGCTTGTTGTTCATAATTAAAATTTCCTCTAAAATGTATCGCTTCGCATTCGGAGTGACCCTGTGCACCCCAGACATTTAGTTCCCAACACTGCATACCCTGAGTCCAAAGCTCCTTAAGAACCTCCTCCAATAGAGGAAAACCCTTATATTCTGATGTGCTACCTATAAAAATGAACTTCAACCTCTCAGATTCAAAACCTCTTACTACCCTTCTATCCTCTACACCACTATGTGTGATGTGAATAATCTCCGAATTATCGATTGACAGGCACCTTTTGTAGACCCCCTCAGAGACGCTACTATTAAAATGCACCTTATCGAAGAGCATAAACATCTCTTCGTATCTATCAAGTAATCTTTTATATTCGCTCTTACTCATACAATTAACGTAAAACTTTACGCAAAAACTTATTACTCTTACAATTCAACGCAACTCTCGAGTTTCGCAATCTTAAGTACATCGTCGGTTTTGAGTTTGAATTACACCTTTCGCAATTCATTGCAGACGGCTCCTTGCAGAGCACGCCTCGCTCATTTATAAGATTAACTTTCGGGCAGATTCCAAAGTAATCATGTGAGGTATATATTAATTTCACCCCCATCTCCTTAAAGAACACCAACAACTCCTGGGGTAGCCCCATGAGTGTATGAACATGAAAAACATCTGGCCTAATTCGCTCATACAACCCCTGCATCTGTTCTCGTGACATCTGCCTAGAGTCAATAAAATCTTCTGGCTTACGAATACCGTACAGTAGCGGAACTGGCAGCGAATTATTCAACTCAAAACAGCTTATTCCTGCTCTATCGCCTACATCAGACCACGCAATTGCACTACTTGGGACTCTCCAACCAGCCGCATATAACAAATACACCTGTTCAGATCTCGACTGCTCACGAATTAGATCCGTAGCATATCGAGTTAGTCCTCCGCTTCGCTGAGGAGCTAAACCAAGTGTATAGTGCAAAATTACCATTAATTTCTCTTTCTCTTGTTAAAATTCTCAATCGTCTTATCGTAACACTCCAGCATAAACTCTTCACGCTTTGCCCACGAATACTTCTCTCGACAGCGCAAAACACCATCTGCTTTATCTCTTAGGATTGCAGGGTTATCGACACATCGATCCAAAACAGCAGCAATATCATTCACAATTTGATCGCTGGATTCGATATTAATCAAAAAACCACACTCATCGCTCACGGTATCATGCATACCACAATGATCCAAAGATAACGTTGGCAATCCAACTGACATGGCCTCCCACACTGTGGTTGGATTACCCTCCATAACACTTGTAATCAGGTGGAGGTGAGCATTATTCATTAATTCAAAAACACGCTCACGCTCAATATTTCCATACCAAATCACAGAGTCTTCAAGATTATTATCTCTACAGAATTGCTCTAGGTCCGCTCTTTGCGATCCGTTGCCTATAATATGAAGGCGCACACGACTTATATCTTTCATCAGAGTCAACGCCTTAAGTTGTGTCGCCACCGATTTGCGAGAGTCAACACTTCCTGCAAACACCAAGTCAACAAACTCAGAATCAAACTTACACTCATTTAGCGGGAACATCTGCACAATGGCATTTTCTGCAATATAGATACTGTCGACCCCAAATTCACGTTTAAAATTACTTTGATTCTCGGTCGTTGCCGCCAAGAGTAGATCTGCACGACTTAATGCCTTGCGAACTCTACGACTGAACTTTAATTGCCAACTATTCATAGCGGCCCTTAGCTTTAGCTTTACTTTACCACTGAATGGAAGAGAGCCCACCAGCTTAGGATTTATGTTAGTCGTTCCCCCAACTGGCCCCCACATATAGGGAAGATCAAAACGCCATAGGTAGCCTGGTTCTCGATAGCCAATAGGATTGAGATAGTGAATCATGTCGAATTTTTCACGCTTTAATAGCTCTTTCACTACTCTATATAGCTTCTTATGCCATGCGTGGTATGCGTAGTAGAAGGTGTAAACCAATATCCCGTGCTTATTGAGCAGGTTCAGCGCATTGATCAACGTTCCCGACTTCACGCACACGAACTCAACATTATCAATCTTATTTTTCTTGGTGTACTCTATCATCTCCTCGACATCGCCAATATGATCTCCCGACACACCATAGAGCACCGTCATGCGGCAGTGCTTTGACATCTGCATCACGTAGTTCCACCCTACCGAGTACTCCGAGCCACGCGTGGGCGATATCTGATATGCTAATACTAATATATTTTTCATTTCGACAGTGACTTTAAGGAGTTATTTAAATATTCAAGTGAATATCTTTGCATTTGAGCCAACTTTTCACGCCCCTGAGAGTAATCTTTATTTTGATCTATATCAATATCACCTAGTTCAGTGATGAGTGACTCCCGTGAACCTATCGTATCGAGAAGAGTATAAATTCTCGGATTTTGATTTATATGTTTCTCGATCTCTTTACTATACCTTTCAAACACATAGAACTTCTTGTTGTATTGGAATGAAAACACACAGCAGTGAAACGAATTTGTACACACATACTTTGCCCCTGAAATCAGAGAAAGGAACTCACTTGGACCCTCTGTGTAGAGGTTAATGTCTGCGTTAATAATAGGCGTTTGGTTAAACATCTGAATATTAACTACCTTCAGTCCTGTCTTCTGTCGAAGTTGCTCCACAAAATCTATAGCGAGATTCTGAGGTTCAAAGTAGACATCGTTATGCAGGAAGTACGTGAGGATATAATCCCCCTCTATCTTGCGCTCATCAGATTCTATTTGCTCCCAATCCTCACGTTCGAGCATAAGGGTTGGATCCAGCACAACTGGGATATCGCGCCCTGTGATTTGGGCTAGAACGTTCGCACCTTCTCGTTCGCGACAAGAGATGTGATCAACCCTGCAAATCATCTCCTGCTCAGATACGAGTAGGCTCTCACGATCCACAACACCAATCGATGGTGCATAAGCCACTGTGAGCACCCCATCTGAGGGTCTGATAAAATTCATTATGAAATTTGGATCAAAATAAGCAGGGTTCCATATCTGGTCACTACCACACACATACGCATCGTACTGACCTATCGTTGTTCTCAGACCTTTCATACTCTTATAGGTCTTAGAGCTTAATGGCATCCACTTTGCCTCAAATTGCTTAAAAATTCGTTCTTGAGAGAATCGCCTATCCAATTTTGTATAAAAATCCCTAGCGACAAGCTTTGAGAGTGGTGCAATCACTCGCATTAAGTTATACGCAATCTTATATATCAATGGCTTAATGCGCCACGTTATTTTTTGTGCATATTCATCATAATCAAGTATGGTTGCATTATACCCAGCTTTCGAAATAAAGCGCCCCATTGCAAAGGCCTGCAACGAAGAGCCCATGTTATACCCTGCTCGTCGGGTTAGTATCGCTATTTTTCTCTTCATACTCTAATCCTACATTTAATATTTCAACTCCTAGAGTCGTGATTGAATCTCTCTTATAAGATTCTTAAACCATTGTGGCACCATTCTCTGCACGAGAGTAGGTCTATACTTATATTTTTCAAGCAAATAACTATACCCCTTCTCTTCAAGCTCTTTGTATATCACATCTCTCAGCGCAGGCTTATCTCCTGCCTTTCTTAGACGAGAGTCACCATTAATCGCCACTTGGGTTTTACACTCTACGCTATTTACATGAGACTCTATACTCTTAAATAACTCTTGCCCCTTTGGTGTATTTGCCATCACGAGGTTGTAACCATGCTTGCGCACGACTTTCAAAGCTTTTGTAGCCCTCTCACCGCCCCAAAAGTCGGAAAGTGTAACATCGCCACATCGGCTCTGACAAGAGTACTCGCACTCATAACAACTAAGTCGACACGTACTACTACTATAAAATAAGGTGGCATATAAATCCTCACTGAGTTGCTTATACATCTTGCGTCCAGAACTAAACACATAGATTATATATGCCCTCCAGCCACTTTTTTTCTTTCCCCTAAATAGGAAGTCAGTCATTGTCTCACCCTCTCTCTGCGATGTGTGACTCACATGCTCAGAAAATAGTTTTGGACTAGGCACACCATGGCAAACCAAGTCAATCGTGTATAGATTCTCATACTCTTTCATCAAAAATGCTTTGAGTCCAGCTATCTGACACGGTAGGCCTGAGTACAGCACTTTAACTCCCGTTCTGAGGTCTTTTCGAACCTGTTTATATGTCTGATTCGTATCGCTCTGCATATACTTAGACCCTCTCAATGCATCTAATCCTTCAACAGACTCTACCCTCACGTGAGACGCTAACAAAGAGTCGTTCATCGCAGAACCATATACCACACCACCGCCCAAAATAAACTCACGTGCAGTTAGATAAAACACCCCTCCCGATGCAGAACTCATACGCTCATCAAGCCTCTTATTCCACGCTGCAAAACAAGTTTTTGGGGTTTCATTCACCACCGCAAGCCTCACCTCATCTTGTGTCGGACAAACCCTTTCACAGAGTCCACACTCAACACAAGATTTTGAATCAAGCTCTGGATACATAAAACCCTCACCACTCTCCACCATCTTAATCGCACTATGCCCACATATATGTTCACACGCTCTGCATCCATAACATAGCGACTGTGGTTTATTCGTATAGACCTGTGTTTTCATTTTACTCTACATTTAATGGGGTCGTCTCATTTTTCTTACCTTCCTCATTTTCTGCTTTTTGGAAGAAGTACCTCACGGTTGTAAACATCATAAATATACACCACCAAACGGCAATACTTCTTATCTCCGCCATCATCAGCACAACAAAAAAGATAGTTTCAATAGAGAAAAATCTCCTGATTACACATCTAAATATGAATATTAAAGAGAAGATATATGCAAGCAGTCCATAATCAAAGATACCTCCAATCATTCTATATGCACCGAAAAACTCTCCCTTTACTCCCGTATCCGTACCCAATCCGAACCAAGTATCAGCACTTGTTATATCTATGTTTTCTATCGTATAAATAAACGGGATTATTCTTGCACCTGCCGAGCTGTCAGTATGTAGTACGACATCTGCATCTAAGGTCATTGTGGCTGCTAATATATTAATTACTCTTGTCACAGGAGGATAGTCAACAGAGGCTAAAATTGCGCATACACCTATAATAACTGGGATTGATATGAACACATATCTAGGTCGAATAAAAATCAATGATATAACAGCCAATGCCACTATCGCCGTTGCACTACCCATTGTTATCATAGTCCAAAAGAAACCAATAACCAACCATTTCGACTCCGCAAACAGAGCTTTTAGCGCTGATAATACATCACCAAACTTTAACGAATACATCCTTAATAGACAAAGGAATAACGCTCCTACAATACGCACTGAGTGTGATTGTTCAATCGCTAGTGATTGCGCCGTAAGAACACCTCTAGGGTCACCTCTATTTAGGTTTATTAGAGGGAGATAATCTATACCAGCGAGCCTTGCTATTTGTTGTAACACCAAACATATAGCATAGGCAACAATTAACCCTTTTAGTATCTTTTCGAATTGCGATGCATTCAGAGCATTTTCATAGTATACTAAATGATAATAAGTTATAAACATCGCAATAAATGAGAGTAAATACCCGATTGTTGAGAACCTAAAACTCTCTATGTTAAAGAGGGCAGAGAATAGTACTGATAAAAAATACAATCCTCCCCAGATTGTTGCTGTCGATATTTTTTGAGAATAGATAAGCCATAACAACGGAGTGAGACACATTACACCAAATTTGATATAACTTACCTCCCAGCCCTCTATATATACGTATTGAACACTCATCAATACCAACAAGAAGGTCACGATGTTATTTTTCGTAAAAATATTATTCATCATTTACGCCATCTTACTTTTTAAGCAATCCAATTACCCTCAGCTCAAACAACGACCACCCCATTGCAACTCTCAAAATTGCGGCTTTGAACCGACCATATTCTCGATATTCTTTTGTGAATTTTAATAAACTATCGTATAGCATCCCATATTTTGACACTACATTATGATAGGCACTAATTGTTACTGCGTGGTTGTGAATATAGGATTGATCCAACAATATGTAGTTGCGATAGCTAAGCTTCTTTGCAGCACTCGCCACAAAACGTTCTTCGCCATATAGGAATGTATTGGGGTAGAAAAAGCCCATGTGTTTAAACACGGCTAGATTTACAAACATAAAACTCCCCGATATGACCTCCACACTCATTGCACTACTGCCTGTGTTATCAATCTCTTTCGCAGGCACATTACCTCCAAGACGCAACACTCTAAGCAAATAAAACATCGACGCTAAATCTTGCTTAAATGTATTTATTTTATTATAAATGACCCTTCGTCCGTCAGGATACACCATCACTGGAGCGATAAGAGCTGGTCGCTCTA
>CAYJIY010000008.1:25415-83719 GCA_964370415.1 uncultured Alistipes sp. | reverse complement strand
TTTTTTTGCCATTATATCTTTTATTTCACATCGAAATCGAGCAGCGTGTGTCCCTCCACCCTCACACGAATGTGATCGCCACGCTTGACTGGCGTGTGGGGCATCAAGCCTCCGAGACAGACAATATCGCCAATTTTGACCGTCACAGATTTAGAGACCTCGGAGATGAACTTATCGACACTAATTGCGAGCTCTGATGTTGAGATCACTGCCACAACCTCACTGTTTACCTCCACCTCTAAAGAGAGCGAATCCACTCCCGAACTAAGATCGGTTAGTGGCAAAAAATCGTTGCATACTGCCGTTGATTTATCGAATGCAACCGCCGAATCCCAAGGCAGGGAGCCATTTTTTGCCTGCTGCAACAGCTCCTCGATAATAAAACTTGCACCTGCACCCACATAATCATAGTAGCGTGGTGCAAACTTTTCGCCTATTGTCTTACCGATTTTATGGATACGGACTGCCACCTGAAAATCACACACTACACTCTCAGCATAGGTCGGGATATAGAACGGATCGTTATTGCGCAGAAGCGCTGTATCTGGTTTTTGATACCAACTACACACCCCCTCGGGGATAGATGGATCACTATTATAACATATTATCTTCATCTCTTACTTTTTTAACTCTTCGACCATAGCTCGTGCAAAGCGCTCACTTGCTCCCTCAGAGCCTATTATCTGGGAAAGCTGTGCGTAGTTGCTGAGCATCTTCTCACGCTTGTCACCCCCCTCGATAATGGCTCTAAGCTCCTGCTCCAAAGCCGTGTGATCGGCAGAGGATTGGATTAGCTCACGCACCGCTTCGAACCCAAGATTTAGATTCACCAAGGAGATCCACTTCACCCTCAGAACAAGATCTTTCAGCAACATATGCAGAGCTGGAATCCTAAAGACAACGACCTCAGGAATCCCCATCAGAGCGGTCTCTAGGGTCGCTGTACCAGACGTTACGACTGCCGCCTCTGAGACTGAGAGCACATCATAGGTGCAGTCAAAGAGGATCCGAACATCACTACCGTCCAAATATTGACTGTATAGCTCCCTATCTAACCAGCTCACCCCAGTGACTATAAACTGTCTGTCGGGCACACTCTTCGAGAGGCTAACCATTAGGGGCAGATTCGCTTTAATTTCGGTCTTGCGACTCCCTGCAACCAGTGCGATTATTGGACGCTCATCGAGCCCATGCTCTGCCCGAAAGGCAGCAGGTGAAGGTAGTGTCGAGCGTCTCTGCTCTATGGCATCGACAAGTGGATTACCCTCGAAATGGGGCACTATGCCGTGTTTGGCGAAGTATTCTGTCTCGAATGGGAAGATCGTATAGAGTTTATCAACATATCTCTTTAGGCTCTTCACACGCTTTTCGTTCCACGCCCACACTTTTGGTGCGATGTAGTAGAACACCTTGATTCCGTGCTCATGCGCCCAGCGAGCGACCTTGAGGTTGAAACCTGGATAGTCGATCAGGATCAAAACATCGGGTTTGAACGCCTCAATATCGGCATAACACTCCTTGAATTGGCGCATTATAGTGCAGATATTGCGTGCAACATTCAGAAAGCCAAAAAACGAGGTTTCACGATAGTGTTTGCACAGATTCTCTGCGCCACCCTGCTCCGCCATCTTATCTCCTCCCCAAAAGCGAAACTTGGCCTGAGAGTCCGCCTTAGCGAGCCCTCGCAAAAGATTCGATCCGTGGAGATCTCCCGACGGTTCGCCTGCAATTAGATAGTACCTCATATCTCTTTACTCTTCGTTAAGTAGATCGGGTCTTAGGCGCTTTGTTCGCTCCCACGACTGCTCCTCCTGCCACTTTGCAATGGCTGCAAAATTGCCCGAAAGGAGCACCTGAGGCACCTCCCAATCACGGAATTTGGCTGGACGAGTATATACGGGTGGTGCCAAGAGATTGTCCTGAAAGCTATCAGAGAGCGCCGAAGCCTCATCGCCAATAGCACCAGGGATAACCCTAACCACAGAGTCTACAATTATGCATGCAGCGAGCTCTCCTCCCGTGAGGACGTAGTCCCCAATCGAGATCTCGCGCGTAACTAGGTGCTCACGAATACGGTGATCTATCCCCTTGTAGTGCCCACAAATTATTATCATATTCTCCACCATCGAGAGACGATTCGCCTCGCCCTGATTATATTGAATACCATCGGGTGAGGTGTAGATGATCTCGTCGTAGTGGCGCTCTGATTGGAGCTTTTCGATGAGTTCAAACATCGGCTCGCACTTGATTACCATGCCCGCCTCGCCACCAAATGGGTAGTCGTCGGTAGTCTGGCGCTTGTCGTGTGCGTAGTCATGGAGGTTGTGAATCACAATCTCCACCAACCCCTTCTGCTGCGCTCGCTTCATGATAGACTCATTCAGGGGCGAGGTCAGCAACTCTGGCACAACGCTTATAATATCGATGCGCATAGCCCTAGCCTTTGTAGTTAACCTCCTCGTTGATTACCTCCACGATGAATGGGTTGTACTTAGTCTCGTGGCCAATAGACGAAGATGGACCGTGACCTGGGTAGATCGTCACATCGTCACCCAACGGAACAATCTCATCGAGAATCGACTGCATGATCCAAGAGTAGTCACCTCCAGGGAGGTCGGTACGGCCGATGCTCTCCTTGAAGAGCGTGTCGCCTGTTATTAGCGCTCTTGTCTTTGGTTCAAAAAACGCAACGTGACCTGGAGTGTGCCCGGGGATCTTTATAACCTTTAGCGAAGTCTCACCAAAAGTAAACTCCTCATGTTTGTCTAGATCTACATCCATTGTCGGCATCTGCCCCACGCTGATTCCAAAGACGCTACCGCTTGTCTGGGCGCTATCCAACAGAAACTGATCCTTTGACGAGACTGCAAATGGGATCTCGTATCGCTCCTTGACGAACTGAACCCCTAGTGCATGGTCAAAGTGACCGTGAGTGTTGATCGCTGCAACAGGATTTAGCCCCTTCTCTGCGATGAAGTTCTCAAGTGCGTTGTTCTCTCTATCCGACGAGTTACCAGCGTCCACAATGACACACTCGCCCGTCTGATCCCACAAAATATAGGTGTTCTCCTGAACTGGATTGAACACCAAAACTGCTATATTCATATTCTTATTAAATTTGCTCTTAGCTCACAAAAGTACTATATTTTATCTAAAGTATCGCTACACTAGCTCAATTATCTTCCCACGTAGCTAGTCGGGACGATATCTTGTCCAAATGGGGCGAGGGCAACCAAAGCGAGCTTGAAGTGCTGCAGACCAAAGGGGATTCCGATTATAGTGACACAGAAACAGAGCCCTAGCACGACATGACATAGCGCTAGCTCCCACCCCGCGAGTATTATCCACACAATGTTTGCCACAAGATATAGGCAACCACTGCTTCGCACACCTGGCACAGTTGTGCGACCGAATGGAAGGAGTGCAAAGCCCCCAATTTTCATTAACTGCACGCCAAATGGGATGCCAATTATCGTTAAACAGAAGAGTAATCCAACAAGAATATACCCCAAAGAGAGGATCAATCCTCCAAAAATGACCCAAATTACGTTACCGAGTGTGCTCATAGTTTTCAAGTTTTAATATGTAAATATAGTGAAACTTTGCGAAAGAGCCAATATCGCTCAAAAAATCTGCATTTTTTATTGAAAAAAATCTAACGCCCACATTTCTCTAATAATCAACATATTCGAGCCCAAAACAGAGCAGTCATGAAATAAAAAATGAAAAAAATATCAAAAAAAACTTCAAAATATTTTGCAGAATAAAATATTCATCCTATATTTGCACACCGAAACAACGAAACAATTGCTTCGCCAAACGCCTGAATAGCTCAGTTGGTTAGAGCACCTGACTGTTAATCAGGGGGTCCTAGGTTCAAGTCCTTGTTCAGGCGCAATTTAAAAATTTCGGGAGTTTAGCTCAGCTGGTTTAGAGCATCTGCCTTACAAGCAGAGGGTCGGGGGTTCGAATCCCTCAACTCCCACTGAAAAAGAGATTCACACTTTGTGAGTCTCTTTTTTCATTATATCCCCTCCATAATCCGAAGTTTTGGCTATATTTGTGCTACAAAATCAGAATTTAAGCATACAACAATGAATATAGCTGTAGTAGGAAGTGGTTATGTAGGGCTGGTCTCAGGGGCTTGTTTCGCCGAAATTGGAGTCAATGTCACGTGTGTCGACATCGACACCCAAAAGATCGAGAACCTCCACAAGGGTATCATGCCCATATACGAGCCAGGGCTCAGCGAGATCGTCACACGCAACCACCAAGAGGGGCGCCTGCACTTCACAACTGATCTGAGCTCAGTACTCGACAATGTGGATGTAGTATTCTCCGCCGTGGGGACTCCTCCCGATGAGGATGGTAGCGCCGATCTTCAATATGTGCTAGCCGTTGCTCGCACTTTTGGGCAGCACATCAACAAATATACTATTCTAGTCACCAAATCGACAGTTCCAGTAGGAACAACCCAGAGAATCAAGCAAGTTATCCAAGCGGAGCTCGACTCAAGGGGTGTAGATATCAGCTTTGACGTGGCATCAAATCCCGAATTTTTGAAAGAGGGAGCGGCTATTCGTGACTTCATGTCTCCCGACAGAGTTGTCGTTGGGGTTGAGTCGCAGAGAGCCGAAGAGGTGATGACGAAGCTCTACCGCCCATTCCTGCTCAACAACTTTCGCATTATATTCACCGACATACCATCTGCCGAGATGATAAAGTATGCAGCAAACGCTATGCTCGCAACACGCATCTCGTTCATGAACGACATCGCCAACCTCTGCGAATTGGTGGGTGCCGACGTCAATATGGTGCGCAAGGGGATAGGATCCGACACGAGAATTGGGAATAAGTTCCTCTACCCTGGCTGCGGCTATGGCGGATCATGCTTCCCGAAGGATGTCAAGGCACTAATCAAGAGCGCCGACAAGGCTGGATACTCCATGCGCCTACTAAAGGCCGTAGAGCAGATAAACGACCGCCAAAAGAGCATCGTGTACGATAAGCTATCAAAACACTATGCAGGCGACCTAAAGGGCAAAACAGTGGCGATATGGGGGCTTTCATTCAAACCAGAGACCGACGACATGCGCGAGGCGACATCTCTCGTAACGATCGACCTTCTACTAAAGGCTGGTTGCTCGGTACGAGTCTATGACCCTATCGCAATGGAGGAGTGCGCCAGACGACTTGGCGATAAGGTCTACTACGCCAGCGATCTCTACGATGCAGCACTCGATACAGATGCAATACTTCTGCTCACAGAGTGGAAGCAGTTTAGACTACCCTCTTGGGCGGTTTTAAAGAGGAGCATGAATAGCGCCTTGGTGATAGATGGACGCAATATATATAGTGCTAGTGAGATGCAGGAGATGGGATTCGAGTACTACTGCATTGGCAAATAGCCCGCAATAGAGGATACAAAAAAAGAAGAGAGGTTGCTTGTCGTAGCAACCTCTCTTCTTGTAGTGGCGGAGGAAGGGGGATTCGAACCCCCGGTACGGTTGCCCGTACGTCAGTTTAGCAAACTGGTGGTTTCAGCCACTCACCCATCCCTCCTGACTGAAAGTTTTTCTTTCGGTCTGCAAATATATATCTTTTTTATTACAATGCAAAAAAATATGTAAAAAAATAGCTCAACAATTACTATAAATTATATTTTATTTGATGTGCAGCACAAAAAAACTAGATTGTGAGATTGTCACGACAATAATTTAATGCAATAAATTAATACAAGTTTGTTGACATTAAATTTTTTTACTATATTTGCACTCGCTACGGGGATCCATTGATCCCAAATGCAGTAGTTGGGCCCATAGCTCAGTTGGTTAGAGCAGCTGACTCATAATCAGAAGGTCGTGGGATCATGCCCCTCTGGGCCCACCTTAAAAGCAGTTACGAGAGTACTTCGTAGCTGCTTTTTCTGTTTTTTTCGCAACATACCCCAACTGTAACACCGTTTTAATCCCCCTTTAATCCATTTGTAACGTTGCATTAGTAGATTTGCACTGCAAAACTCAGCAAGGTGTACTCTCTTAGGCTCGGCCTAGGCGCATCACCAACACACAAGAGGCTAAAAAGTTAGGGGACGAAATGACATATAGTTAAGGAACAACTACCTTTAGACAGGTAGTTTTAGATGATTCACAATCTCGGAAGGCGACCAATGCAGATCTGTATTGGTCGCTTTTTTATGCACAAACGCTCTTTTTACAATCAATTTTTGCATGTTTCTATCTATTTATATATTTTTATGTATATTTGCGACCATTTTTTAACTAAAAAATTTTAAATTATGAACAAATTTCTATCAGAATGCCTAGGAACAGCGGTGCTAGTTCTTATGGGCTGTGGATCGGCAGTATTCTTCGGATGCGAGGCTGGTTCGGCGCAGGTACTAGCTGTTGCCTTTGCATTTGGACTCTCTGTTGTAGCTATGGCATACACTATTGGCGGGATATCAGGTTGTCACATCAACCCAGCGATCACTCTTGGAGCGTGGCTTTCGAAGCGCATCTCTGGACGTGATGCTATCGGCTACATGGTGGCACAATTCATCGGTGCTGTGATCGGTTCTGCAGTGATCTACACCCTAACATCAACGGGTGCCTATGGCGAGACTACAGCGACAGGTGCTAACGGCTTTGGCGAGGGCGAAATGCTTCAAGCGTTCATCGCAGAGGCTGTATTCACATTCATCTTTGTTCTTGTTGTGCTTGGTTCAACAGACTCGAAGAAGGGTGCTGGTAACTTTGCAGGTCTAGCTATTGGTCTTACTCTTGTGTTGGTTCACATCGTATCTATTCCTATCACTGGAACATCGGTTAACCCTGCACGTAGCTTCGGTCCTGCCCTATTCGAAGGCGGTGCTGCCCTTGGTCAACTTTGGCTCTTTATCGTAGCTCCTATGGTTGGTGCTGCGGCATCGGCTCTTGTGTGGAAAGGTCTATCTTGCGAGAAGTGCAATAAGTAATCAGGAGATTATAACAAAAAAAGGTGGTTGACTCTTTTGGGTCAACCACCTTTTGCTTTTTAGCGGCGTTTAAACTACCATTTAAGGTTGATCGTGTACGCTTTGATAGATGATGTTATATCAGAGGCCTCGACGCTCGTAAGCGCCCAAAAATCGCTATCAGCGACCAGTACCAGCGAGAACTCCGAACCACTCTCGATAGTAGTAAGCTCTACTTTACCCTGAGATGTGAGTGCACTCTGAAGTTGACTCACCAGAGAGTTACGCACGGTACCCACCATCACAAAGTTTCGATTGTCGGTAGACATGCCGTCTACGGAGCTACTTACGAACGAAGTGATTTGATCTGCACTCTCAAGGCGTGCTGTTCTAAAGTGCACGTTGAATGATAGATCCACAACACCAGTGACATTACCATCTCCATCACGGCTCGTCTGTGTCCCCTTCATCAGAGGAGAGAAGCCCGTAACAAAGCTATTGTCGCTCATTTGATACGAGACGTACTGCTGAGGGCTGCCCTCTATCACAAAGTCATTGTAGTAGATATAGCTCCCCTCGAAGCTACTGCCACCTACGACACGATTAAGCGCAAACAAGCTCCATCGCTCACTCTCTAGTGCTAGAGTGAGCGCCTGTGCTTGGTTATTGCCATCCATACGGTCCAAAACCGTGATCCAGCTCTTTGCTCCCGCTTCGAGTGTTGTTACCATGTATTCGCTTAGCGCCGTGTAATCCGAACTACTACCCACTAGGGTACCATCATCGAGAGCAGACACAAAGTGAATTTGGGTGTTAAATAGGCTCGTTGGCTCTTTTACAGGCTCTTCTGGTGTAGGCTCATCGGAGCCACCACAAGCGGTAAACATAGGAGCGACTAGTGCGGCACCAAGAAGTAGTGCAACATACTTTTTAATACTCTTCATTGTTTTATTATTCATGAAAGTTACACACTCGATTAGTTATTTAGAGTCGCTGTCACAACGATTGGATAGTGATCCGAGATATTATCTAGATCACCCCCCTTAACCACTGCATAGCCACTACCACTCCACGCTGCCTTTGGATAAGAGACAATGTAGTCAAGCTTCGAATAGCCACCAAACGTCCCTGAATCATCACAAAGACGATCACCAAGGATCTCAAACTCTGCAATCGCCGAAGATGATGGGCCTGCATTGAGATCCCCCATCAAGATCACAGGGATATTGGCATCCAAAGCTGGCTGAATTGCAGCTGCAATTGACTCCTTAGCCTGCAAAAGACGAATCTCAGAGCCCGAGAGCTCGGTACCACTGAACGCCTCGAGGTGAGTGGCTGCTACTCGCACACGTTGTCCTGCATCACCAGTTGTTGGCACCCAAACGTCCACCCAGCCAATAGAGCGCTGATCGGGACCAGAGTGCTTGCCTAGAAGTGTAGAGCCTGCATCGAGGATTGGGTACTTCGACATGATACCATTACCGTAGACACCATTATCCTTGTCGTAGGAGAACACCACGTATGGGAACATGCCCAACTGCTGGCTGATCTCGGTCAACTTCTCAACAGAGCTCATACGACCATTTGCTGTTTCAAACTCGTTGAAGACAACAACATCTGGACTCTGTGCCACAAGTACCTCAACAAACTTATCTACTTTGAAACCCTCTCGTTCATTTGACTTGTCAACATACTCAAACGACTTGATGTTCCACTGCATGCACTTGAGCGATACGCTCTGTGCTTGCGCCTGATTCGCCACCCCAGCCATTGAGACTAGAGCTAGTGCAGACGCAAAAATTCCCTTCAAATTCATAGTTTATCCGCTATTGATATGTAGAAAAAAGAGTTCGGCGTGCGCAGTGTATATCACGCCGAACTCAAACTATATTGCTAGGTCTAGTAACCTTGGTTTTGCTCTAGGTAGAACGTTCCAGAGAATGCTCTCTGTGGGATAGGGAACACCTTGTTGTATGTTGGATTGAACACACGACCAGGATAAACCTCAACCTCGCTAACCTGAAGCTCACCGTTCACCATCATTGTAGAGACACTGTGAAGTGGCTTAGCGTACTCTGTTTGAGCAAGACCCCAACGCACCATGTCTAGGTGACGGCTTGGTTGGAACTCGAATGCTAGCTCACAACGTCTCTCGTTCTGAAGCTGAGCCTTTGTTGCTTGGCTATTGCGAGGAAGACCCGCACGCTCTCTCACGTCGTTGATAAGCTCCTTAGCCTCGGCATCACCCTCACCTTTTGTCCAGATAAGAGCCTCGGCCTTCATAAGCATAACGTCTGCATAGCGAAGAAGTGAGATGTTGAGTGAATTCCACAACTTATCACGCAAAGCCGATACATCCTTACCTAGCGCATCAGCATCTTTCCAAGAGTCCATGAACTTACGGAAAACCATACCTGCAGATACGTGACCTGTAGTGTAATCAATTGGGTCGCCTCCTGTACGGAAACCTCCAAACGTAATGTCATTACCTACGAACTCGATATTCTGACCTGGGTATAGGATCGTAGCATCACGGCGAGTGTCACCACTCTCATAAGCGTCCCAAAGCTCTTTACTTGGAGTGAAGTATCCCCATGTGTTGTAGATACCCCAACCTGCGTTTACGAAAGATACACCGTGGAATTTACCACCATTAGTGTAGTGTCCCTCCAAAGAGAAGATGTACTCCGAGCTGTGGTTCTGCTCCGCTGTCCATAGATTTGCGTATGAGTTTGCTGTATTTGAAGAGTCCTTGTATAGAGAGCGCGCAGAAGAGCCCGTAAGAGCCATGATCTTGTCGCAGAACTCGATCACTACGTTGTAGTAGCTTGCATCATACTGCGCAGCATAGAGAGCCGCACGTGCAGCAAATCCCCAAGCAGCAGCCTTGTGAGGAAGACCATACTCCGAAGCCTCAAGATCGCCCCACACTGGGAGCATTTCGCCTGCTGTGCGAAGATCGGCGATGATCTGCTCATAGTTTCTTAGAACGTGATCTGGACGTGGAGAGTCGATCTGTGCAGGATCGGTTTGGTCCGTAATGATCGGAATACCACCGTTTGTGTCGTCGCCATAGTATGGCACCATCCACAACATAGAGAAACCTCTAAAGAAGTATGCCGTACCTACCGCCTGAGATTTGAATCCCTCTTCAAGGGTCATACCTGGTACGATTTTGATGATGTTGTTAGATTTAGCAACATTCTGGTACATAACCTCCCAAACACGTGAAACGTCGTTACTATTGCTTGGTGACATTCTAAACTCACGGATCTCATCCACCGAGCTTCTATCGCGACCGATTAGGACGTTGTCGCTTGCAGTCTCAAACCACATAGTACCACGACCGCAGATCTCCTCGCCCCAATATGGCGATACAAAGTGATACAGCGCATATACTGCATCTTGAACATCCTCTTGAGTCTTCCATGAGCTATCCTCTCCGTATGGCTCTATCTCAAGAAAATCAGAACACCCCCAGAATGCAAAGAGGCATGCTATAAAACTGATCGATTTTAATATCTTTTTCATCTCTATTTTTTTGTTTAGAAGTTAACGTTTACACCAAAGTTGTATAGACGTGATACAGGGTAAACACCACGGTCTACTCCATAGTTTCCGACCTCAGGATCAATTCCTGTATAGCCAGTAAATGTTGCTGCGTTATCTACACTTGCGTAGAAACGAACCGATAGATTATCAAGTCCTGAGCGGCGAACAATCTTGCTAGGAAGAGTGTAACCCACAGTTATGTTCTTGATACGTAGGTAGTCGCCCTTCTCAAGGAACATATCCGAGAACTTAAGGTAGTTACCGTTGTCATCCTCCACGATACCTAGACGAGGATACTTGCTATTTGCGTTGTCGAAATCCCATGTCTGATAGACATCAGTGCTAAGGTTTCCAAGGTCTTGACGACCGTTCATCGACATCTGCTTCATACCGTTGTAGATGTAGTTACCAGCAACACCCTGAAGAAGGATCGAGAAATCGAAGTTTTTCCAGTAGATAGAACCTCCCAAAGAGAAAGTCTGCTTAGGTGCATAAGAACCTGTCATCTGACGGTCATCGTCGTTGATAACGCCATCGCCGTTAGTGTCGACAAACTTAAGGTCTCCAACTAGTGCGTTTGGCTGAAGTGGCACGATCTCGCCAGTCTCTGGATTCTTTGTTACGTGGCTATCGATCTCCGCCTGAGAGCGGAAGATACCATCTGTCTGATAGATGTAGTATGAGTACCAAGGGTGTCCAGCACCTGAAGATAGGATCGACTGGCTGTTTAGGTTTGGTGTCGTGTGCTCTACACGCTCCTGTGGTCCGTAGTCGTTAACAACACCTTCGTTTGTTGAGAAAGTACCCCAAACGTTGTAGCTTCCCTCGCCATTTGCAAATGTATTGTTGTACGATACAGAGAACTCCCAACCTTTGTTAGTTACGTTACCCATATTACCTAGTGGAGCGTTCTCAACACCTAGCTGTGATGGCGTAGGAAGCTCATCGATTAGGTCGATTGTCTCCTTGTTATAGTAGTCAACACTAACCTCTAGTTTGTTCTTAAGCAGACCAAAGTCGATACCAAAGCTTGTCTGCTCTGTTGTCTCCCAACGTGCATTAGGGTTAGGAATTGTCGAAAGGTAAGTTCCGTACACTGTGTTTCCACCGATCCAAGATCCATCGTTGTAAGATAGAAGTGGAATATCTGTCGATGAAGTGAGTGGATATAGGTCTACGTTACCGATACGACCCCATCCTCCACGGAATTTGATAAGGTTCACAATGTGACCAACGTTTAGATCTTTGAAGAACTTCTCAGAAGTTAGTTTCCAAGATGCCGAAACAGAAGGGAACACATCAGCGTTGTTGTGAGCAGGTAGCTTAGACGACGCATCACGACGCATACTAGCAGTCACGAAATAACGATCGTCGAACGAGTATGCCACACGACCAAGAACAGACATCATAGAGTACTCATAGATGCTCTCTGTTGGGTTGCTAGACCATGCGCCTGCCGAACCCCAGATAAGCTTATCGCCAGAAGCGTCGCTATAGCCTTCAGTCTCGAATCTTCTGTAGTGTAGTTTTGACTTGCTCATTGTAAAACCAGCCAATGCACTAATTGAGTGGCGACCAAAACGCTCAGCGTAGTTAGCCGTAGACTCCCACAGGTAGTTGAAGTTGTTTGTGTTGAACTGCTCACGGCTCGATACTGAAGATCCACCAGGAACGTCCAATACTGGTGCGTAGCCATCGCTCTCACCAAAAGTAAGGTCTGCCGTGAAGTCAGACTTCAGAGTCAATCTAGAGTATGGGCGAACCTCTACCGAAGTTGTAGAGAAGAGTTGCGTCTGTGGGTTGCGACCATACATAGTCTCTAGCCTTGCAACTGGGTTCACGATATTTGGACCTTGAACACCATTTGCCATATCTGTCGACGATGCGATACCTCCCCATGCTGGGTTGCCCGATGCGTCATAGATCACGTTTCCGTTAGCATCTACATCGTAGATACCTGCCGATGATGGGAACCACATAGCACCCATGATTGGACCCGTGTGGCTAGTGCTGATGTTACCCTGTCCGTTGAAGTAGTCCATCGAAACACGCTCGGTGATCTTCAACCAGTCGTTCACCTTAAGCTCAGTGTTAAGTTTTGCACCAAGATTCTCGCTGTATGTGTTGAGGATAGTTCCCTCTTTCTTGTCATAAGCTACCGAAAGGATAGACTTAAGTTTCTCGTTACCTCCGCTGATAGAGATACCATAGTGCTGAGTCTTACCAGTCTGGAAGATCTCATCTAGCCAATCTGTTTGAGTTACATTTGCACCTGCATACGCGCTAGGGTTTGCAAGCGTTGGAAGAGTACCATTCGTTGAGTTATCAACCGCCACACCCCAAACATCGCAGAACTGCTGTGCGTTTAGCATTGTAGGGAGGTTTGTAGCTTGCTGGAAACCAGAAGAGATATTCACGCTCACTCTTGTCTCACCCGCTTGAGCACTACGTGTAGTGATTAGGACTACACCACTCGAACCTACTGAGGCTCCATAGATCGCAGCAGAAGCCGCATCCTTAAGGATTGTGATCGACTCGATATCCTCTGGGATGTATGGTGCGTTAGGCACACCATCAACCACAACAAGAACACCATCGCCCGATGTTGGATCGCCATCATTACCTTTAGAACCACGTCCACGAATCGAGAATGACGACTTCTGAAGTGGATCACCAGACTGCTGAACAGTAACACCTGGGAGGCGACCCTGAAGCAGTGTTCCAAGGTCTGCTGCACGGCTTCTTGCCACGTCATCCAACTTCACCGATGATACCGCCATCGAGAGGTCCTCTTTACGCTGAGAACCATAACCGATTGCTACGACCTGATCTAGAGCGACTGCATCCTGCTCTAGTGTCATGTTGATTGTCGTGCGATTCATCACCGCCTCTGATTTGCTCACATATCCCATATATGAGAAATCGAGTGTTGCGTCTGCGCTGACGCTGATCTCATAACGACCGTCAAGATCTGTTATGACACCATTAGTTGTCCCCTGCTCCACAACTGAAGCACCAATCAGTGGCTGTTTCTGAGTGTCAAGAATGACTCCCGAAACCATGATACGTTCCTGCGCCATGAGCGGTAGGCTCAAGCAGAAGCACATCAGAAAAGCAAAGATAGCACTCTTGCTCCTCTTAAAATTTTGTAGAAACATCTTCATAAAATTTTTGGTTAAGTTTAGTTTGTTTATATTATAGAATTATTGTTTGTCGTCCTCTTCAAAGATGTGTTTTGCGTAGTTGTAGCCATTCACATCGTAGATTTTCGATAGGCGCTGAGCTCGCTCTAGGAAGTCATCGTAGTCTTTTCTGTTGAGACTCCATGCCACCTCACTCAGAGCCGCTAAGCGTGGCAAGAGCATATACTGCATGTGATCGCTATTGCTGATATACTCGGTCCACACATTGCCCTGCACTCCCAAGATATATCTCTGCTCATCGGTGGTTAGTCCCTCGTATGGGTTCATCTCGTAGACCTTCTCCACTGGCAAAAAGCCACCCCATGCCAAAGGCTCTGAGTCCTTATCCTCGGATTGGTAGTAGTCGAAGTAGCAGTTTGTCGTTGGTGCCATGATAGCGTAGTTACCGCTCTTAGCGGCTTTGATTCCGCCATCTACACCTCGCCACGACATGACGATAGCCGTTGGGGTTATCCCCTTGCCATCCAAGATCTCATCCCACCCCACTAGCTTGCGGTTGCGATCCAAAAGGAACTTCTCAACTCGTGCCGTAGCGTAGTTTTGGAGGTGACGTAGGTTAGTCATTCCCTCCTGCTTCATACGCTTTTGACAAAGTGGGCACTTATCCCACATCTTGGTTGGGCACTCGTCGCCTCCGATGTGGATATAGGTCGATGGGAAGAGCTCGATAACCTCCTCTAGGACACCCTCCACAAACTCGAATGTTGTCTCTTTACCGATACAAAAGACCCTATCGTCAATGTCCCACGTCTGGCGCACCTCATACTGCTCACCCGTGCAACCAAGCCAAGGGTAAGATGCCAAAGCCGCCACTGCATGCCCTGGGAACTCGATCTCAGGGATGATCGTGATGAATCTTTCGGCTGCATACTGCACAATCTCACGGATCTGCTCCTGAGTGTAGTAACCAGCGTGTGGCGTCTCATCGAAATCGCACTTTTCATACCCCTCACCACCTGGATCCTTACCTATGAGCGTGCGCTTACGTACCGATCCAAACTCTGTAAGGTTTGGGTATTTCTTAATCTCTACTCTCCACCCTTGGTCCTCTGTCAAGTGCCAGTGGAAGGTGTTGATCTTGTGCAGTGCCAGGATGTCGATAAACTCCTTTACATCGTCAACAGGGAAGAAGTGTCGCCCAACATCGAGCATCGCACCACGATACTCCAGCGTGGGTTTATCCTCAATTTGTGCAGCAGCAACTTCAAAACCACGAACCGAACTCTCGCTTGTCAACGCCTCGAGAGGAATCATCTGACGCAGGGTCTGCACACCGTAGAATGCACCCGCTGCACTGCCACTCGTGATAGTGATTCTATCGCTCTGAATATCCAAACAATACTGCTCTGCGCTCATCTGCCTATCGCACTCAATATTGATAGCTCCCTCTTGTGATGTAGTTGCACAGATCACCGATAGCTCCTTGCCAAATATAGGCTCAACAAGGCGATTTAGCTCCTGTGCCACGTAGTCGTAGTTACCACCGCTACGCATAGCAATATCAGTCGACGGGCGAATAGTAAATGTCCCCTCTCCAAGCTCCACGCTCTCAGGCAGAGGCGTGATGGCAATCTGCTCCTCAACGCTCACCACACCAGAGCAGCAACTCGTCACAAAGGCAGCAAACAAAGCTATTGTAAAGACTCTTTTCATCTCTTTCTATTTTATTTTACACACAACGATGCTCCAACCACACCGATATTCTCCTCCGTAGAGTTGTGAATCTTGAGCGTTTCAACCGCTTTAGGGTATGCAAACTGCTTTAGCTCCTCGTGCATTGCAGGGGCAAACAGATCATATGCCTTGGCGATGCTACCACCGAAGACGATCATATCAGGTGCATAGGTGTATAGAACCATCATCACCAACTGTCCCACGTGAGAGCCAACCTCTGCCCATATCTCTAGAGCCTGCGCATCGCCCTGCATCGCCTTATTATACGCCTCAACGCCCGTTGTTCCTTTGTCGATGAATAGACGGCTACTGCAGTAGAACTCATAGTCGTGTTGTAGGTACTGAACTCCTCCAATCTCGCCTGCTCCCATATCCTTTCCCGAATAGAGCTCGCCATTGATCATAATACCAGCGCCAACTCCCGTACCGAGAGTTATACATACCAAGTTCTTATGCTCCACTGCATACGGCATGCGCGAAATCCCTAGGGCAAAGCAGTTGCAGTCGTTATTCACCCCTACTGGCAGCTTGAAATGTGCCTCTAGAATCTCCTTTAGATGCACCTCTTTCCACGAAGGGATGTTAGTTACGTTATAGACAATCCCCAGCTCAGAGTCCACCACCGATGGCACCCCAACACCTATTGAGCTCACCTCTGGTGTGATCACCCTCTCGATTAGAGAGATGATGTGATCTACCACCTCTTGTTCTGTCCCACTACTTAGGCACGGTTCCGAGATCAGATTAACAATCTCACTATTATCGATCAACCCAACTCTAAGGTTTGTACCTCCTAAATCTACTCCTATTTTCATCTCTTGACTTTACAATTTAATTACTCCACTCTTCTCAACTCTAACTTTTCGGCTCTGAGCATCGCCCCACTTAACCACTAGATCAAAAGGTTGATCTGTTTTTACTGTTATCTTAGGCATCTGGTCGCCACTTTTGCGCTCCTCAACTAGGAAGTCTATCACCCCCTCTGGGCCGTAAGGATAGCGCTTAATACCGTGCTCCTCCAACTGCTTCACATCCCAAGTGATCGTCCCTTGCGAGAAGTCCGACTTTATACCTAGGATATACTCAATAAAGACCGCAATTGGTGGTAGACCTGTCCACCCTACAAACTCCTTGCGAGCCATGAAACCAGGCTCTATTGACTCAGGAGAGTAGTACTCCCAGAAGGTGTCGGTATCGAGCCACACCTTGTGCACAGCGTCATAGTGGTTCTGTGCTATCTCATATGCTAGATCTTCGTAGCCCTTGCGGTAGAGACCATCTATGACCATGTAGTTAGTTCCTGGCCAAACACCACCCTGCCAGTAGCGCCCCTTGGGGTTGTACTTTTTGTGATCGGCAGACAGAGACGGCACTCTGTGTGGGCGATTAAACTCAGTCGTGTCCTCAAGGTGTGAGACCAAGCGTGATAGGCGAGTGCTGTCCAGAGCATCGGTCTGAAGTGCCCAATAGGCACCTATACCTTTTGTTTCGCACAGCTCACCATCGCGATATTGATCGAAGAGGAAGCCCTGCTCATCATCCCAAAGGTTCTCGTTGATGTAGCTCTTCAGGAACTTCATCTCATCCTCGCTCTGCTCGATCTCCTGCCAGCGCTCGATGTAGAAACCGATGTTTAGTAGCGACTCATCAACCAACATCTGTTGTAGGTTCGTGTCGAGCCACACCATGTGTCCGTGCGAGAATATTGGGTTGTACTCATCCTTGACTCTCGGCATATTGTCCATTCCAGTACCCCAACCACTCGACCAGTAGGTTCCATTCTGCCATGTACGATTGAGCTTCCACCACGCAGCATAGGCGCAAAGCGCAGGGAAGACCTTGTGTAGGCGGTCGATGTCTCCAAACTGGCGATAGTACATAAGCTCCGCCCAAGGCAGCAGGTTAGGACCTGTCGATGTTGGGTCGTATCTCTCGAAGCAGTCCGAGCCATCGGCACGAATCTCACGGCAGATATAGCCGTCGGGGTGCTGCTTAGCGTAGAAGTTATCCAGCGATCTTTGGAACGGGAAGAACTGATAGCCATAGCGAGCAAACATCATCATAAACGAAGCGTCCCACATGAAGATATTGCCGTTGTAGGCGATATCGAGGTATGGCGACACGAAGCCCGAACCCGCCTCTGGTTGGCGGATATTACCCACGGCAATCTCCCACGCATCCCAGTACATCTGCACCTCTTTTTCGTGCCCCTCCCATATTGGAGCAGGCAGAATATTGCGTGCCTGAGCAAACGATTTAGGTTGGATCTTCTCTGGTTTATCTGTGCGGAAAGTGTTCTCCGTCACAAAAATATTCTTCACATAGGTCGTCTTATACGGCAGATCGTAGGGACCCGACGTTAGACCTTGGCTATAACTGTTTTGTGCTCCCACAAGCGCTACAAATAGCACTGCGGCACATTTCATGCTCTTTCTCATCTTAGTTTACTGATATAGGTTCTGCTCTGGGATTGCGCTAAACTCATCTGCTCCTGGAGCTCTCCAGCCCCACTGAAGGTCGTGCCCCTCGTAATCCTCAAAGTATTGTAGTTCATATTTATGGTATCCTTTCGTGAGTGCTACCCTGCCCGATGCTTGGATCGCTGCGTGTGAACCATCGTTATTAACGACCAATTCGCCACCAATGTATAGGACACTACCATCGTCGCTCTTTGTCATAAACTCCCAAATTCCGCTCTCGGGGATGTAGATCTGCCCCTCGAAGATGTAGCTGAAGTGATCCTCCTTAGGTGCATCCTTAATAGATGGCGTTGGCATCACACCCGAAGATACTCGTTTGCTAGATTTGATCTGATTCACGCTAGATAGTTTCCCCTCGTAGTATGTGTACTTAACACCCGCTTGGCTTGGTTTTCTGCTCGATGCGGCCAAGAACTTAGCCTTTGTCGCCACTGCGCTCATCGTTGCACTTGGCGCATAACCATCCTTGAATGCCTTTGCCTTTATTGTCGTCGTCTTATTCACCACCACTGGCGCACTATACTCCTTCGATGATGCCGTTGGCTCTGAACCATCGGTTGTGTAGCGAATGATAGCCCCTGGCGTTGTTGTTGCCATGTCGACACTCGCGCTCTCAGCAAATAGACCTGCACCACCAATCGAGTATGGGATAGAGGCTATCGGCTCCTCACTCTGAGAGTACGGTGCTGCCGTTGGAGCTACGCCACGCTCGAGGTTTGGCTCTGCTGATAGCTCGAAGACCAGCTCTCCTCCCTGCATTATTTGGTCGTAAGTCAAGAAGTTCTGCTCAATAGTCTCGCCATTGAGGGTCAGACTCTTAATATAGGTGTTATCACCTGGGTTGTTTGCTCTAATTGTGAGTGTATTACCATTCGCAAGCTCGACTTTAGCCAGCGGGAATTGTGGTGTTGTCACAACAAACTCACTAGAGCCAGGACACACAGGATAGAATCCCAATGACGAGAGGATATACCATGCCGACATCTGTCCGCAATCCTCGTTACCGATAATCCCCTCTGGGGTCGCCGCATACATCTCACGGAGTAGTTGGCGTGTTAGGTGCTGAGTCTTCCAAGGCTGCCCCACGTAGCTATATAGGTATGCCATGTGGTGACTTGGCTCGTTTCCGTGAGCATACTGCCCCATAAGTCCCGTAACATCACTAACATCGATCTGCTGCTCGGCACTCTCCTCTGAGAACAATCTATCAAGCTCTGCAATGAAGCTCTCTCTTGAGCCAAACAGCTGCTCTAGTCCATAGATATCGTGTGGCACAAACCAGCGGTAGTGCCATGGTGTCGCCTCGGTGTAGTCTCTTCCCGTTGAGTATGGCTCAAAAGGCGTAGTCCAGCTTCCATCCATGTTGCGACCTCTAAAGAAAGAGCTCTCACCATTGAAGATGTTGATATAGTTCTGAGCACGTTTGCTATACTGCTCATAGATCGCCTCGTTGCCTAGTTTTTTCGCCATCTGAGCAATCGCCCAATCATCATAGGCGTACTCCAGAGCGCACGATACAGACTCCTGCTTTAGGTCGGCAGGAATGTAACCTAGCTTTGTGTAGTAGTCCGACCCCTTCTTATTTATATTAGATGAGTGCACCATCGCCGCAAGAGCCTGCTCTGGGTTGAAGCCACCTACACCATTAACATAGGCATCAGCGATAACCGAGGCTGAGTGATAGCCAATCATCGTGAAAGTCTCGCCCGATGCCAAAGGCCAAAGCGGTAGTTCGCCCGATGCATCATACATATCCATCATGCTGACAACCATATCGCTCACAAGCTCTGTATTTACAAGTGTTTGGAGTGGATTCCACGCTCTAAATGTATCCCACAGCGATAGTGTCGAGTAGTAGTTCTCGCCCTGAGGCATCGTCCCAATACTCATATCGTGGCGACGATACTCACCATTCACATCACTCATTAGGTTTGGCGTTAGTTTAGTGTGGTATTGCGCCGTATAGAAGTTTGTGAGCTCCTCCTTGTCTCCGCCCGTCACCTCAATATCAGAGAGGGCATCACGCCATAGGGTTATTGCTTGGCTGTGAACGATATCAAAATCGAGAGTAGGCACCTCAGTGAGCATATTTTCACGAGCGTTATCCCAACTAACAGCCGATAGACCCACAGCGGCAGTAACAGTCTCAACATCCGAAGAGAATGTGATGACAGCCTGCTTGTTATCGAGAATTTCGACATCTTCAAATGGCTCTGAGAATCGTGCTGCAAAGTAGACGTAGTGGTTTGGCACCCAACCGTGTGTTCGACGCATACCAACAATCTCGTTGTCTCTCACAATCTCCAAAGAGTGCATATCGATCTGCTCAGGTGTAACCGTATGCATTAGATCTATCACGATGTGGCGCTCATCGCCATCAACGTAGTTATAGCGATGAACACCAACCCTTGGCGAGGCTGTTAGCTCGACCTCTAGCCCATCCTCAGGAAGAATCACGCTATAATAGCCACAAGAGGCGATCTCATCTGCGTGAGAGAACGAGTATGGGCGCTCGTTGAACTTACCATCCACAACAAGATCTGTGCGTGTCGATGGGTAGAACATAATATCTGCAAGATCGGCACACCCCGTACCGCTGAG
Source organism: uncultured Alistipes sp. (assembly GCA_964370415.1). Classification (GTDB taxonomy): domain Bacteria; phylum Bacteroidota; class Bacteroidia; order Bacteroidales; family Rikenellaceae; genus Alistipes. The sequence continues at coordinate 63,254 of CAYJIY010000008.1, read as the reverse complement.
GTGAGTGTGCGAGAAACCATCTATTGTGTTGTCGCTATAGTGATAACCCGAGCAGGCATCCCAGTTATCAGCTCTTGTGTCGGGGCTGAGTTGTACCATTCCAAATGGAGTTGTTGCCCCAGGGTATGTGTGCCCGTGATAGCCCGTTCCGATGAATGGATCTACATAGTCAATTGGATCGTTATCGACTGCCGTACATGCAGCTAATAGTAGTAGAGAAGCTAGGGTTAGGTTGGATCTAATATTCATTTTCGGTTCTTGTGTGTTATTAAATTAACTCTTCGATATTGCTATTTATACAAATCTAGTAAAGAGATTTCAGATATTGTCCTCATTTTTACACATCAATTCCTCATTTTTCACAAATATATACAATATCCTGTATTTCTGCAATATACACCTATATTGTAACAGAATCTTAATATTACAAAATTATTACATTTCTAAACGACAGGCAATACTACTTGACTTTTTTAGAAACTAGTCGCCACTATATGAAATTTATTATGTATATTTGTGTAACTACAAACTACCTATTCAACAATGGCTCGACTTGTTTTTCTAACCGATTTCTCTGAGGCATACGCACGCGAACTTATACTTGGAATTGTTCGCTACACCCAGCAACACGACAAGGCGTGGAGTATGTATCGTCTCCCCCTATCAATACGAGATCAGTATGGACTAGAGCAGGTCGTGGAGTGGGCAAAGCGCATGAAGGCAGATGCCATAATCGGGCAATTCTACAAAAATGAGAACGTGGAGCTTTTTCGTCAGAATGGGATCATCGCAATAGCGCAAGACTTCAAGGAGCGCTTTAACTCCATTCCAAACATCACGGGGGCACACATCACTGCTGGCGAGATGGGGGCAGATTACTTTATCCAGCGAGGATTTCGCCACTTTGCGTTCTACGGCATTCCTCATGTGGTATGGTCTGACGAGCGATACCTCGGCTTCAAACGCAGAATAAAGGCTCAGGGGCGAGATTACACCTTCTCAGAGTTTCGCAACAATAACGAGATCGATATATGGAAATACGACTCTGCCGAGCTTCTAGAGTGGCTCGTTTCACTTCCAAAGCCCGTTGCGATAATGGCGTGCGACGACAACTACGCCTATCACATTGCAGAGATCTGTGGTCAGCACGAGGAGCACAGTCGCCTTCGCATACCTGCAGACATAGCCCTTTTGGGAGTGGATAACGATCAGACAATCTGCAAGCTCTCAATCCCAAACCTCTCTTCAATAAACCAGAATGTGGAGCTTGGCGGGTATCAAACGGCACTTCTTATCGAGAATATGATCAACAACCCCGACATGGAGTTTGAAGATGTTGTCGTGATGCCGACATACATCGCCACTCGAAAATCTACGGATCACTTCGCCGTGAACGATCCACATGTTGCCACACTACTAAGATATATCAACACCAATCTACACACAAAGCTCACAATCGACCAGCTTGTAAAGCTAGTGCCCCTCTCACGTCGTCAGGCAGAGCAGAGGTTCGACCACGAGATGAAGTGCACGATACACGACTACATCATATCTCTGCGAATAGAGAAGTTCAAGGAGCAGATATGTCGAGGCAAAAGCATCACCGATGCTGCTATTGAGACAGGATTTAGCGATGTGAAGAATGTATCGCGCGTATTTAAACAAAGAGAGGGCATAACCCCTAGCGAGTATCGCAAAATTATGCAGACACAAATACTATAATACTAATACCATAAAATGAAAAGGCTAAAACTACTCCTACTAACACTGCTTGTGTGCCCATCACTCATGGCGGTAAACATCATCCCCTACCCTGCAAAACTTGAGATAAAGGAGGGTATATTCAACTTTGGTGACAAAATCCAGATCCAAAACAACAAACACTGCGAGAAGAGCGCCAATCTTCTTATGGAGCAACTCCGAGACGACTACGGCATCGGCTCTGAACTGACCTCACAGAGAGCATCTGAGGTGAAATTCCTCAGAGATAAATCTCTCGAAGAGGAGGCATACCACCTCACCATCAACTCCGATGGAGTAGAGATCACTGCTGCTGGCGACACAGGGTGGTTCTACGGCACACAGAGCCTACTTCAGATCCTCGACATGACAAATTTGGAGAATATCACAGCCTCACACCTAATAATAGAGGATAAGCCTAGATTTGAGTGGAGAGCATACATGCTCGACGAATCACGCCACTTCAAAGGGATGGAGCATGTGAAGAAACTACTCAACGAGATGGCACTTCTAAAGATGAACGTGTTCCACTGGCACCTCACCGATGATCAAGGCTGGAGAATTGAGATCAAACAGTACCCTCTACTCACACAGGTGGGCTCAAAGCGAAAAAGCACGCAAGTGGGACCTCTAAAGTGGAAGAGCACCATGCAATCTGGTATCGCTCACGAGGGCTTCTATACTCAGGAGCAGATACGTGAGATTATCGACTACGCACAACAGCGCAACATTACAATTGTACCTGAGATTGAGATGCCAGGTCACTCATGCGCCGCAGTTGCCGCATACCCATGGGTGGGAACAGCAAAAAAACCAATGGATGTGATGATAAACTTTGGAAAGAGTCTCGACATCTACGATGTAACTTCACCACAAACTATTGAGTTTCTTCAAAACGTTCTCGATGAGGTCATAGAGCTATTCCCATCAGAGGTTATTCACATCGGTGGCGACGAGGTGCGATATGACCACTGGGAGAACTCGCCAACTGTAAGAGCCTACATGCAGGAGCATGGAATCGAATCATACGCTGAGCTTCAACTTGAGTTCACTAACAAAATATCGCAATACATTCAGAGCAAAGGGCGCAGGATGATGGGCTGGAACGAGATCCTAGGACACAATGTTCACCACTTCCAGACCAATGATAAGAGCTTGAACGAAGAGACATCTCTCGCAAAAAATAGCCTAGTCCACTACTGGGTTGGAAGCCCTAACATTGCAATAAAGGCGGCTCAGGATGGATTCCAGATCGTCAACTCGAATAACTGGGAGACATACCTAGACTACGATTACGATAGAATACCGCTTTCGAGAGCCTACGCCTTTGATCCAATTCCTGCAGGACTACCCCAAGAGTATCACGACAACGTAGTGGGTACTGGGTGCCAGATGTGGAGCGAGTGGATTCCAACGCCTGGTGAGCTGCACTTCATGACATTCCCTCGTATTGCCGCCTATGCCGAGGTGGGGTGGAGCGAGCCGAGCCAAAAGAACTACGAGCGCTTCCGTGAGGCTCTACCTGCGCTTCAGGAGCGTTGGACTCGCAAGGAGATCTACTACGCACCCGACAGTGTGGTTGAGGGCACTAAGACCGAGTAGCCTCAGCACCATTAACATAGAAGGGCGACCAACTTTAAGCTGGTCGCCCTTTATTAACTACATGGGGTATAGATACAAATAAAAGAGGCCACCCACTTTGGGCAGCCCTTTTATCTACTGAATCGACAAGATCGAAATTTCTAGTACTTGAAAGTGCTCTCGTCCGATACAGTTAGCTTCTTGCGTCCTTTAGCACGACGTGCAGCCAAAACCTTACGGCCATTAGCTGTAGACATTCTTTGACGGAAACCGTGCTTGTTGACTCTCTTCCTGCGCGAAGGCTGGTAAGTTCTTTTCATTGCCATAACGATATCGTATTTATTTGTTCAAAATGCATTTTTATGGTGTGCAAAAGTATAACAAATTTCTCATACTAAAAAACTTTTCGCAAAAAAAATATAAGTTTTTTATACTTTACACCGATTTTCAGCACTTTAACGCAACTACGAACCACCATAGCGAGCCTCTCAACGCCTATAAATTTGGGGTAAAATCTGCTTTTTATCACCTATTTTGATGGCAAAACAGAAAAAATGATGTACTTTTGATGAAAATTTTTGATGTATGGCAATTTTTCAAGTAGAGGGAGGCTTGCGCCTTCACGGAGAGATAACACCACAGGGGGCTAAAAACGAAGCTCTCCAGATTATATGCGCTGTATTGCTCACCCCACAAAGGGTTGTAGTGCGCAACATTCCTCGCATCGAGGATGTGATGCAGCTAATAGACCTACTAAAGTGCATGGGGGTCAAGGTCGAAGATCTCTCTAACGGAAATTTTGCATTCACGGCATCAGACATAGATTTCGACTACATCAGCTCCGAGGATTATGTCAATCGTTGTCGCCGTCTGAGAGGATCGGTGATGATAATAGGCCCTATGCTCGCACGCTTTGGCAAGAGCTATATCCCAAAACCAGGGGGCGATAAAATCGGGCGACGTAGACTCGACACTCACTTTATGGGTTTCCAAAAGCTGGGCGCAGAGTTCAACTTCGATCCTCAGAATAACCACTTCACCGTAGAGGCTAAAAAATCATTGACGGGGTGCTACATGCTCCTCGACGAGGCATCAGTAACGGGTACAGCCAATATCTTGATGGCTGCCGTCCTAGCCAAAGGTAGAACAACGATCTACAACGCCGCTTGTGAGCCATACCTGCAGCAGCTGTGCAAGCTACTCATACGCATGGGTGCTCGCATCACGGGGGTTGGATCGAACCTACTCGAAATCGAGGGGGTCGAGAGCCTTGGCGGAGCGGAACACACGCTACTTCCCGATATGATCGAGGTTGGTAGCTTCATGGGAATGGCGGCAATGACTCGCTCAGAGCTCACAATCAAGGATGTGTCGTACCACAACCTAGGAGTCATCCCAGAGTACTTTAAGCGCATGGGAATACTCTTCGAGCAGCGTGGCGACGATATCTACATTCCACAACAGGACCACTACAAGATAGAGTCATTCATCGATGGTTCGATTATGCACATTGCCGATGCGCCATGGCCAGGGCTAACTCCCGACCTTTTGTCGATCTTCCTTGTGGTAGCGACGCAAGCTAAAGGTTCGGTTCTTATCCACCAAAAGATGTTTGAGAGCCGCCTCTTCTTTGTCGACAAACTAATCGACATGGGGGCGCAGATCATACTTTGTGATCCGCATCGTGCAACAGTCATTGGACACAACCACGAGATAAGATTGCGAGCAACACGCATGTCATCGCCCGATATTCGAGCAGGAGTAGCACTTCTAATCGCAGCGATGAGCGCCGAGGGAGTGAGCACAATCCAAAACATCGATCAGATAGATCGAGGGTACATGGATATAGAGTCGCGACTCAACAAATTGGGTGCGAATATCAAACGTATTGAGACAGAGTAAAAAACTATAAATAAAGAGACAACTATGTTTTTAGAGAGTGCTAGCCGTCAGGGTTGGATCGAAGTTATATGTGGCTCTATGTTTTCGGGCAAGACCGAGGAGCTCATTCGCCGCCTAAAGCGTGCTAAATTTGCAAACCAGAGAGTGGAGATATTCAAGCCAAAGATCGATGTTAGATATGCCGAAGATGAGGTAGTATCGCACGACTCGAACGCTATCCCTTCGACAGCCGTAGAGAGTGCACAGAACATCCTCTTGCTAACCAGCGACGTAGATGTGGTGGCTATCGATGAGGCTCAATTCTTCGACGAGGGGATCATTGACGTGTGCCATAGACTCGCAAATCAGGGCATACGTGTAATCGTAGCGGGGTTGGATATGGACTACACGGGCAAACCCTTTGGTCCGATGCCTCAGCTCATGGCGATGGCGGAGTACGTAACAAAGGTGCACGCTATTTGTGTACGTTGTGGCAACCTAGCACACCACTCACACCGCCTAACTGCCGATCAGGGGCAGGTGATGCTCGGTGCTCAGGACTCCTATCAGCCGATCTGTCGCCACTGCTTTGCGGAGCAGACAAAAACTAGAGAAAAATAATATTATATATATAAAAACTATGAGCAAAGAGTTTAAACGCTACTTGGTCACATCGGCACTTCCTTACGCCAATGGACCACTACATATTGGACACCTCGCAGGGGTCTACATCCCATCGGATATCTACACTCGCTACCTTCGTCTGAAGGGGCATGATGTGGTCTCTGTATGCGGAAGTGACGAGCACGGGGTGCCTATCACAATCAAAGCCAAAAAGGAGGGCATTACTCCTCAGCAGGTTGTGGATCGCTACCACGAGATCATCAAGGAGTCGTTCCAGCGCCTTGGGGTGGCATTCGACATCTACTCACGCACATCGTCAAAAACACACGCAGAGACCGCTTCGGTATTCTTCCGCAAACTATACGATGAGGGTAAATTCATCGAGAAGAGCTCTATGCAGTTCTACGATGAGGAGTCACAGACGTACCTTGCGGATCGCTACATCATGGGAACATGCCCTAAGTGTGACAACGAGAACGCCTATGGCGATCAGTGCGAGAAGTGTGGCTCTACCCTATCACCAGACGAGCTTATCAACCCTCGTAGTGCGATTTCGGGTGCTACACCAATCAAGAAGGAGACTAAGCACTGGTACTTGCCACTAGATCAATACGAAGGATTCCTCAAAGAGTGGATCCTCGATGGCCACAAAGAGTGGAAGTCGAACGTCTATGGGCAGTGTAAGAGCTGGATCGATGGAGGGCTACAACCACGTGCGGTGAGCCGTGACTTGGATTGGGGAATCCCTGTCCCAGTGGAGGGTGCCGACGGCAAAGTTCTCTACGTTTGGTTCGACGCTCCAATTGGCTATATATCTGCTACTAAAGATCTTACCCCAGACTGGAAGAAGTATTGGTGTGACGAGGATACAAAGATGGTGCACTTCATCGGGAAGGACAATATCGTCTTCCACTGCGTGGTGTTCCCATCTATGCTGAAGGCTCACGGCGACTTCATTCTCCCTGAGAATGTGCCTGCTAATGAGTTCCTTAACCTTGAGGGCGATAAGATCTCGACATCTCGCAACTGGGCTGTTTGGCTACACGAGTACCTCGACGAGATGCCTGGCAAGGAGGATGTTCTTCGCTATGTTCTCTGTGCGAACGCACCTGAGACTAAGGACAACGACTTCACGTGGAAGGACTACCAAGCACGCAACAACAACGAGCTAGTAGCAATTCTTGGTAACTTTGTAAACCGTGCACTGGTACTCACACAAAAGTACTACGAGGGGGCAATTCCTGCGTGTGGTGAGCTAACCGCTTACGACAAGGAGACAATCTCTGAGCTACAAGATATTCGCATCTCTCTGGAGAAGAACATCGAGACATACCACTTCCGTGAGGCGCTCAAGGATGCAATGAACTATGCACGCATCGGAAACAAGTACCTTGCCGACATGGAGCCATGGAAGCTAGTGAAGACTGATCCTGAAAGGGTCAAAACAGTGCTAAATATCGCACTTCAGATCACAGCGAACATCTCTATCGCCATTGAGCCTTTCATGCCATTTACGGCCGCTAAAATCGTCTCTATGGTAGGTAAGACCTCTGCGTTTGGATGGGCAGAGCTCGGAAGCATGGAGCTACTCACGGCAGAAGAGAAGATCGGAGAGCCTGCGCTTTTGTTTGAAAAGATTGAAGATCAAGTAGTTATAGCACAACTAGAGAAGCTAGAGGCCGCAAAAAAGGCTAATGAAGCTGCTCAAGCCGAAGCGAACATCGAACCTCAGAAGGAGAGCATCACATTCGACGACTTCACAAAGATGGATATTCGTGTTTCAACAATCCTAGCGGCCGAGAAGGTTGCAAAGACAAAGAAACTGCTCAAACTAACTGTCGACACTGGTATCGACCAGAGAGAGATAGTCTCTGGAATTGCAGAGCACTTCTCGCCTGAAGAGCTAGTGGGTCGCCAAGTGATGGTTCTTGTCAACCTCGCACCTCGTGAACTAAAGGGCATCGTATCGAAGGGTATGATCCTGATGGCGGAGGACGCAGATGGTAAATTAGTACTAGTCTCACCGAGCCAAAGTGTTATGAGTGGCTCTATTGTTGGATAAAATAAAACTTAGAAGATGAAAAGTTTAGATTGGGCAACAATCGGGTTTAATTACCACGACACAAATGCCAATGCTCGCTACACATTCTCAAACGGAGAGTGGAGCGAAATGGAGGTCACAGACAATCCATACATTAACATGCACATGTCTAGCTACTGCCTACACTATGGACTAGAGCTATTCGAGGGGCTAAAAGCATTCCGAGGAAAGGATGGAAAAGTTCGTATTTTCCGTCCTGAGGAGAACGCAAAGCGCATGCAAAGATCTGCCGAGCGCCTTTGCCTGCCAGTGCCGACTGTTGAGATGTTTGTAAAGGCTTGCGAGGAGGTTGTAAAGCGCAATCTGGAGTTTGTACCACCCTACGAGAGTGGCGCATCGCTATACCTACGCCCTATGCTTATAGGCACATCGGTTGGGCTTGGGGTACGACCATCTAACGATGCGATGCTAATTGTGTTCTGTTCGCCTGTGGGAGCCTACTTCCAAGGCGGTATAAAGCCAATGCCAGTGGTGATTAACCGCATTCAGGATCGTGCGGCACCTCTCGGAACGGGAGATGTAAAAGTGGGAGGAAACTACGCCTCTAGCATCATGTCGGGGCAGATTGCACAGCGTGACGGCTATGCAAATGTTATGTACCTCGATCCAACAGAGCACAAATATATTGAGGAGTGCGGTGCTGCAAACTTTTTCGGAATCAAGGAGGGCAAATATATCACGCCAAAATCACCGTCAATCCTGCCGTCAATCACCAACATGAGCCTTCGTCAATTGGCTTCAGATATGGGACTTTCTGTCGAGGAGCGCCAAGTTCCAGTCAGCGAGCTGAGCGAATTTAGCGAGTGTGGCGCATGTGGTACTGCAGCTGTCATCTCCCCTATCGGCATTGTTTTTGACATGCAAACGGGTGAAAAGTTCGAATTTGGAGAGACTCCAGGCGAGGTTACAATGGCATTATACAACAAATTACGAGGAATCCAATACGGAACCGAAGAGGATAAGTACAATTGGTGTTTGGTTATTGAGTAACAATTCAAACTAAACTCATACAATAAAGCCCTTGAATACGATATTCAAGGGCTTTATTATTGATATGTTCCACGTGGAACATTCAAGATCAATCACAACAACTATCTACCAAATTTAACTAGCAATACATTGATATCCGAAGGCGAAACTCCAGGGATTCTCGCTGCATGACCTATTGTCAATGGGCGAATTTTTGTTAGTTTTTGGCGTGCTTCAATAGTCAAAGCATTCATCTCATGAAAGTCAAAATCGAGTGGAATCTTAATATCTTCGAGTCTTTGGAGCTTCTCTGCTATCAATTTTTCACGCTCAATATAGCCTTTATATTTCAGCTGAATCTCCGCCTGCTCCATCATCTCTTCGTCTATCTCATTTTCAGAAATGAATTTTTTCAACTTAGGTAGATACTCAGAGAGTCCCAAAAATGTTACATTATTGCGTAAAATGATATCATATAGCTTTCTTCCTTGCGTCAAAGGCTCAGAATCTATCGATTTTAAATACTCTGAAATTTGAGCTGGTTTGATACTCTGCTCACGAGCGTAGGAAATAAGCGATTCTACAAGCGATTTTTTTTGCTCGAATTTTTGATATCTTTCATCAGAAATCAAACCAATTTCGTGACCTTTAGGTGTTAGTCTCAAATCTGCATTATCTTGGCGTAGTAGGATTCTATACTCCGCTCTCGAAGTAAACATGCGATATGGCTCATCGACACCCTTCGTCACAAGGTCATCGATCAACACCCCAATATACGCCTCATCTCGGCGCAACACCAACGGCTCTGCACCAACTAGCGAACGGTGAGCATTGACACCCGCAATCAGACCTTGGGCTCCAGCCTCCTCATATCCCGTCGTACCATTTATCTGTCCAGCGAAGTATAGCCCCTTCACGAGCTTTGTCTCCAACGTATGGTGCAGCTGAGTAGGCGGAAAATAGTCGTACTCTATGGCATAACCTGGGCGATAGAAGTGCAACTTCTCGAACCCAACAACCTTATGCAACGCCTCCCACTGCACCTCCCAAGGGAGCGAAGAGGAGAAGCCATTAAGGTAATATTCGTTTGTTGATCGCCCTTCTGGCTCAAGAAAAAGCTGGTGTTGGTCCTTGTCAGCAAAGGTATTGAGCTTATCTTCGATGCTTGGACAGTAGCGTGGACCTATACCTTTTATCGTACCATTGAACAGTGGAGAGCGGTCAAAACCGCCACGCAATGTGTCGTGTACATCGGCAGAAGTGTAGATCAAGTAGCACGGCATCTGATCTTTAACAGCCTCTGTTTCTGATGAATACGAAAATTTCTGAGGATTATCATCGCCATACTGAGGCTCTAGTCTATCAAAATCGATAGTCCTAGCATCAAGTCTTGCAGGTGTGCCTGTCTTCATACGCCCAACCTCAAAACCCATATTTACGAGCGTCTGAGTTATGCCCTCCGAAGCAGGATCCCCTGCTCTACCGCCCTTAGCTTGGTGATCACCACAGTGCATGAGACCCCCCATGAATGTACCGCTCGTGAGCACAACAGCTCTTGTTGAGAACTCGACACCCATGCGAGTACGCACACCCTTTATCTGAGCTTTTTGACTCTGTGCACACTCCTCTTCGAAGAGCAACTCCACAGCCTCATCTTGCCAAATATAGAGATTATCGGTATTCTCCAAAATCGAACGCCACAGCTCCGAAAACTTAGCCTTATCGCACTGAGCACGTGGACTCCACATCGCAGCACCCTTCGAGCGATTTAGCATTCTGAACTGAATTGTAGTATGATCAGTAACAATACCCATCACACCACCCAACGCATCTATCTCTCTGACTATCTGTCCCTTAGCAACACCACCAACGGCAGGATTACACGACATATTAGCCATCTTTGTCATATCCATTGTAATGAGGAGCGTGCGCGAACCCATGCGTGCCGCTGCCGAAGCTGCTTCACAACCAGCGTGCCCCGCCCCTATTACTACTATATCATAATCGAGAATCATATTACTTTCTCCTTATATTTTCTATTTTTCAGCCATTTCTAGCTCTTTAAACTCTGCGAGGTATCTATCCTCCTTTTTGTGCATTTGCGCCTCTAAACGGGGTGTTTTATCCCCCTGCCCGCATAGATGCAACGCCCCGTGAACAACAACTCGTCGCATCTCTTCGAGGGCTGTAACTCCATAGATCTTTGCATTGTCGGCAACTGTCTCCACATCGATGAATATATCGCCAGAAACCATCTTCGCAACCTTTAGATCGCTATAATCAAAGGTGATTACATCGGTGTAGTAGTCGTGCTGTAGGAACTCTCGATTCATCTGCAACAGACGCTCCGCAGAGCAGAAGATATAGTTCACGTCAGAGAGGTTATACCCCTCGCTTTCGACCACACTTTTTATCCACTTGCTCGTTAGTCGCTTCTTTGGCAAAGAGTATGAGCACTCCTCGTTATGGTACTTTACAGGCATATTATTCCTTGTTTTGAGGCTCTATCCAGCCTCCATTATCCTTAATTATTTCGATGAGTCGATCTATCGCTAAATCTTGAGGCACATTGCGCTCGATGAGCTGCTGTCCTTTATACAAAGAGACGCACCCAGCACCTGCACCAACATAGCCATAGTCGGCATCTGCCATCTCTCCAGGGCCATTAACAATGCACCCCATGACTCCTATTTTAAGCCCCTTTAGGTGAGATGTTTTCGCCTTAACTTCAGCCAATGCCTTCTCAATATCGAAGAGTGTGCGCCCACAACTCGGACACGCTATGTACTCCGTCTTAGAGAAGCGAGTCCTCGATGCCTGAAGTATCATTAGCTCAACTTCGCGCAACTCGTCATCGCTAAAGTGTGCAGATTCGATCTTCAATCCATCTGCCAAGCCATCCAAAAACAGCACTCCAAGATCGGCTGCTGCACGAATGGCTAGAGTCTCAATATTATCATCATCATAGCTACGCACAACTGCTACTGGCTCCTCAGAATCGAGGTTCAAAATAGCTGCACGAAGCTCTGCTGATGGGTTTTGAGAGGTGGATCTAAGGAGAGTAAAGCGCTCGTCGATCTCGTCACGAACAACGGGAATCTCTACGGAGCTACGTCTACGATACTGCAATGGCGAATAACGTTGAGTGCTCTGGATCTTGAACTCACCCTCTCTATTTGAGAAGTGCTCAACGAGCAGTTTTCCTACTGGAATTTCAGCTTCAGGAGCTTCGGTCAGCGACACTCTAATAGTGTCACCAATGCCATCTGAGAGCAGTGCACCTATACCGACAGCGCTCTTTATGCGCCCCTCCATTCCGTTTCCAGCCTCAGTGACTCCCAAGTGAATTGGGTATGTCATGCCACGGCTATCCATCTGCTCAACGAGCATACGATAAGCCGCAACCATCACTCTGGTATTACTAGCCTTCATCGAAATTACAACTTGATCGAAGTTCTCCTTTTGGCACACTTCGAGGAACTCCATAGCAGAGGCAACCATCCCTTGCGGCGTATTACCCCACTTCTCCACCACCTTTTGCGATAATGAGCCGTGGTTTACGCCAACTCTAAGCGCCACACCTCGCTCACGACAGAGCTCAATGAGTGACTCGAGTTTACCCCCCGCTAAGGAGTAGTTACCTGGGTTGATCCTCACCTTATCGACATACTGAGCCGCCCTACGAGCAACCTCAGCATTGAAGTGAATATCTGCAACAATAGCCGTTGAGTAGCCATCTTTGCGCAAAGTATCAACAATGAATTGGAGGTTTTGCGCCTCTTTAACACCCTGTGCCGTAAGGCGAACCACCTCACCACCAGCATCGGCTATGCGCTTGATCTGCGCTACGCTCGCTTGCGTGTCGTTAGTATCGGTGTTAGTCATAGACTGCACCAAAATAGGGCGATCACCGCCTATGATCACATCAGCAAAGCGCACCTCGTGGCTTTGTCGTCTAGAGTATCTATCTAGCTTCATCGCTGTATTTCATTATTTCGGAATAGATTCCATCTTCACCAAAACCGCACTCATCATATAGCTCACGAGGGGTTCCGTGCTCGACAAATCTATCACTAATTCCAAGGTTTGAGACGCTCACCGCAGAGTAGCCCTCACGCAGCAGCCACGCCGATACCGCCTCACCAATACCGCCACGAATAGCGCCATCCTCGACTGTAATTATGTGCGAGAACTTCTGCCCAACCTCCCTGAGGAGCTCCTCGTCCAGAGGCTTAGCATATCTCATGTCGTAGTGAGCAGCGCTAACGCCACTCTCTTGCGCCCTTTCGATGGCTCTTCTTGCAAAGTTGCCCACAGTACCAAGTGTCAGCACAGCGATCTTCTCGCCCTGGCGAAGCATCACTCCACGTCCAATCTCCTGCTCAGAGAATGGCTCACAACACCACGCTACACCCTCGCCATTTCCACGTGGGTAGCGGATCATGAATGGTCGCTCCGACTTCAGAGCGGTGTACATCATATTGCGAAGCTCCAGCTCATTGAGGGGTGCCGCAACTACTAAATTTGGAATTGGTGCGAACGCCGTGAGATCATACACTCCATGGTGCGTTGCGCCATCTTCACCAACCAATCCTCCTCTATCAAGGCACATCACAACGGGAAGATTCTGAATCGCAACATCGTGAATAACATTATCATAGGCTCGCTGCATGAACGATGAGTAGATGTTGCAGAATGGTCTTAGTCCAGCTATCGCCGCACCTGCAGAGAAGGTCACAGCGTGCCCCTCAGCGATTCCTACATCAAAGCACCTATCGGGCATCTGATCCATCATTATATTCATCGAACAGCCCGTAGGCATAGCTGGAGTAACTCCAATCACCCTCTGATCTTCGCGTGCGAGCTCCAGCAGGGTCTCCCCAAATACATCTTGGTATCGAGCAACTCCGCCAGCACTATGTTTTCGTGCACCACTCTCAGGGTCAAAGCACCCTGGCGCATGCCAAAGCGTTTGTTCCTGCTCAGCGTGAGCGTAGCCCTTTCCCTTCTTCGTTATGACGTGTAAGAGTTTAGGTCCTGGAATGTCTTTCAGCACCCTAAGCACACGCACTAACTCCTCTATATCGTGCCCATCAACTGGGCCAAAATAGCGGAATCCTAGACTCTCAAAGAGGTTGCTATTGCGCAAGATTCCATGCTTGACGGCATTACCTGCAATCTGCAAGAACCTCAAAAAACGTGGTGTTTTAGCTAGCACCCTCCAGATACGATTCTTCAGGTAGTTGTAGCGTTTCGATGTTGAGATCTTGAGCAGATACCCCTTTAGCGCCCCCGTGACATTATCGATCGCCATATTGTTGGCATTTAAAATGACCAACATATCGGTTTTGCTGTCAGCTCCTGCATTGTTCAACCCCTCGAAGGCGAGACCTCCAGTCATAGAACCATCTCCGATGATAGCCACCACTTTACGCTCCTCACCCATTAGTCTAGCTGCCCTAGCCATACCCAGTGCAGCCGAGATCGAAGTCGAGGCGTGACCCACACCGAAAGCGTCGTAGGGGCTCTCCTCGATGCGAGGAAATCCACTGATGCCTCCCTTTTTACGCTTATCAACGAATGCCTCCCTACGGCCAGTGATGATCTTATGGGGGTAGGTTTGGTGGCCCACATCCCACACCAACTTATCGTAGGGGGTATTGAATGTATAGTGCAGCGCCGTGGTTAGCTCCACAACCCCAAGCCCCGAGGCCAAGTGTCCTGGATTGATCGAGCACTGCTCAATAATGTAATCACGGAGCTCATCACAATAGGGAGAGAGCTCCTCCAGCCCTAATCTCTTCAGATCGTCTGGGGAGTCTACTCGACTAAGGTATTTTTGCTCGTGTTTCATATCTCTATCTTATTGGCGAACCTTCACAATAACACGCTTTGCATGCCCCTCACCAATCATCGGAGCGTGTGCATCCTCCGAGAAGAAGATAGTGAATTGACCCTGCTTTAGAGTGTAGTATAGCTGTGGCTGATCGTCGAAGAATTGTAGATCTGTCGCCTCGTTAAATTCGCCTTGTGGCTGCTCAAGTGTCGCCCTTGGAGACCACCCATATGTCTCGTCACACGTTAGGTTGAACTGAATATCTAGGTACTCATTGTGCACCTCTAGCTTTGCGTCAGCTGGTTTTTTAAGGTCCAACTCCATAACGTTTACAAAGATATCACGCCCTTCAATCTCATGAATTCCAGGCTCAATATTTGGGTCGATATTCATCAAAAAATCGAAAGCACGCTCCATTCTTGGGTTGAGTGCATAGTAACGAGATCTATTCTCTAGTGTATCAAAAATCATAATTATAATGTTTATTGTGTAATTTTAATTCGTGCAAAAACTGGTAGGTGATCCGAGACTTCATCCTCGTCAATCACCTCATAACTCTCAACTTCAAAACTCTCCGATACCAAAATATAGTCGATACGCAAGAGGTTCAAAAAGCCGCTGTATGTATGTGAGTAACCCCTTCCTGCCTCTGAGAAGCAGTCCTGCAACCCACGAGAGAGCTTGCCGTAGGTGTAGGATTTGGGTGTATCGTTGAAGTCACCACAAACAATCTTATCTCCATCAAACGACTCCATGGCCGCCACAATATGATCAACTTGTTGCGCTCGAACAATACTGCTATTTTGAATACGAGACGAGATGCTCCTTATCTCGCTTCGATATGTTGTATCAGTAAGGTAGCCCCTATTCGAGATATACGCCTCGTCGCTCGCTGATATAGAGGTTGACTCTAGATGGTTGTTATAGACCCTCAGCGTGTCATTCTCAACCTTCACATCTGCCCAAATCGAGTGGTGGATGATCGAGTCCTGCTCACTCTCTATTGTACAGCCAGTGCCCAGAATCGGATACTTACTCATTATCACGAGTGGTGTAGGTCGCCTCACATTGGGTTGTAGCCCCTCCGTTCCGACCACCACGTTGTAGTCGTCCATCAAACTCAAGAGCTTGGCGCTTGTCTTGGCTCTTATGTATGAAAACTCCTGAAAACAGATAATATCTGGCTCCTGCTCCATCATCAGCTCTGCCACTTTGTCCGAGCTAATCGATTGACCTGCCTTATCGTAGAGCCCCCTCACGTTATAGCTCGCAACGAGCATCGAATTACGAGAGTACTCGCCATTGTTGTAGTCACGACGCACCACAGGTTTGAAGAACAGCGATAGATCGAACAGCCCAATTAGCAAGAACAGCCCCACGAAGAGCATCATGCGCCATCGCCATCTTATGATCCAGTAGAGCTCCAACAGCACAATTGCAAGGAATATTACAGGCGCTATCAACCCTAGGATTGGACGTGCCAAAAACGATGCAGGGTTAATATGCGGTGTTAGCATTGCCCCCACAAAACCGATCACAACCACCACTGAGATAACTACAAATCCCAAGTCGGCGATCTTCATCAATATCGAATCGTGTCTCTTGGCATCATCGCCATAGCCATACCCTCTCTGTGCCATATCTAAACTTTATTGAGCTAAATTATCGTCTTTTGCGCCAGTACATCAACAGCAGATACCCCCACAGCATACCGCCAATGTGAGCGAAGTGCGCCACATTACCGCCACGACCCGATGCTCCAAGGAAGAGCTCGATAGCTGCATATATCATAACAAAGTACTTAGCTTTCATTGGAATAGGCGGAATCAGCAGCATAATCATAGCGTTAGGGTGCATCACTCCAAACGCAAGCAGAAGACCCATCACACCACCCGACGCTCCGATCAGCACAGTGCCATACTCGCCCATGTAGTAGGCTACCAACATCTGGATCAGTGCCGCTCCAATACCACAGATCATGTAGTAGGTCAAGAAGCGACGAGGTCCCAGCTCATACTCCAACGTGCGCCCAAACATCCAAAGAGCAAACATATTGAAGAACAGGTGTTGAAAACTACCATGCAGGAACATATAGGTCACCAACTGGTAGAAGTGGAAATTTGGGCTCTGAGGCATGTATAGCGCACCATAACCCATTATCAAATTATACAACGGGCCGATTATCGCTGTCGCAAAGAATATCAAAACATTGATAATCATCAAATTCGCCACTACTGGTGACGACTGTATAAAGTTGTTAATAAATCTGTTCATTATCTTAAAATCTTATTTTTCTAACTTTTCGGCCGCATCCTCAGCAGTGAGTTGCGACATTATTACTCGCCCCTGAGGGGTATATGTACTGTTTTCGCACGCCTGAAGCTGCTGTAACAGCGCATCGATACTCTCCTCTGAGAGCCCTCTCACCATCGCTCTTGAGCCCTTTTGCGCCATCGTTGCAGCTATCCTATCTCGTCTTAGAGACTCGGCATCAGCTGGGGCATCAAACGCATGCAATAGGTCGTAGATCAGAACATCGATCTCATCGGCAGGCATATCCGCAGGTGTTCCGTTGACCTCGATATTGCCATCCCCCAAAAATCGCATATCAAAACCCAGAGATGCAAACTCCACCGACAGCTCCTCTAGCGTTGCATACTCCTCATTCGAGAGGGTCAGGCGCTCAGGAAACAACAACTGCTGACTCACCGAAGAGCCACTCACAAGCAGTCGACGATAGCTCTCGAAGAGCACTCGCTCCTTAGCACGTCGAAGGTCAACCAGCACAACTCCCTCGCCATATTGGGCGACAACATAGCCCCCCGACAGCGATATTACGGCTCCAAATGTCGCCTTCTCTGCCTCCAAGGTCAAACCCTGCTCCTGCACGCTCTGCGATGGTACAAACTCCAACGAAGACTCCTCATGGGAGATGCTCACGGAGCTCTCTACGCTCTCATACAGATCCTCCTCTTGCGGCGCAATGCTACTTGTGAAGTCCTCAAACTCGCTATCCTCGCTCGAAAAACCTGCATCGGAGAGCCTACCGCCAAAACTACTCGTGCCCGAAGAGCGTGAGTAGCTAACATCCATATTTACCAGCGAAGACTCCGAAACAGAGAGGTAATCACTAGCAAATGGATTGTAGTTGTCGTTCATCACCGCACGTGGGATCTTATACTCCCCCTCGTGTTGCGTTGCTACTGGTATATCCACAACCTGCTCGCTCGAAAAATCCATCATTGGGATCGCACCACTCTTTCCTAGTGTCTCACGCACGGCGGCGTGTACGATCTGCCAAAGAGCCTCATCGTCGGCGAACTTCACCTCCGTTTTTTGGGGGTGAACATTCACATCCACCCTCGATGGGTCTACCTCCAAATAGAGGAAAAACGAGGGGTGTGAGCTCTCAGGGATCAACTTCTCATAGGCTCTCATAATCGCCTTTACGATATATGACGAGTTGAAAAAGCGCCCATTGACGAAGAGATACTGCTCGCTATTTCGTTTCTTTGCAGCTGCTGGTCGACCGATGTATCCGCTCACCTTTGCGATCGTTGTGTCGACCGACACCTCCAACAGATTATGCTTAATGTGGCGACCCACTATATCTACAATTCGCCCAGCGAGTGTATTTGCAGGGAGAATATAGAGGGGCGCATCGTTGTTATATAGTTCGAAGTGAATCTTCGGGTTGCACAGGGCAACTCTCTGAAATTCGTGCTTTATCTGTGTTGTGGAGGTTGAGCTCTTCTCCAAGAATCGTCTGCGAGCGGGTACATTGAAGAAGAGATTTCGCACATAGAATTGCGAACCCTGAGGGCACATGCACGGCTGCTGAGAGACATACTCACCACCACTGATCTCAGTTTGGGTACCAACCTCATCGTCACACTGTCGAGTGCGTAGCTCCACCTGAGCCACCGCAGCTATCGATGCAAGCGCCTCACCCCTGAATCCGAAAGTGCGCAGAGCGTAGATATCATCCACCGACGATATCTTGCTCGTGGCGTGACGATCGAACGCTAGGCGTGCATCCACAGGAGACATCCCACAACCATCATCCACGATCTGAATGAGCTCCTTGCCACCATCCCTAAAGTTCACCTTCACACTCTGAGCACCAGCATCAATGGAGTTCTCCATCATCTCCTTGATAACGGATGCAGGTCGATTCACAACCTCTCCTGCCGCAATTTGGTTGGCAACTAGCTCCGAGAGTAATTTTATCTTATCTGCCATGAACTACTTCTGCTTTACTAATCGTTTGGAACCACTCGAAGTGGCATCTCAGACCACTCGACATCGCTGATACCCCTCTGATCGAAGCTATCAACTCGTTTGACTGTGTCCTGCACAACAGCCTGGGTCGCTGCACCCTCAGCCACATTGCTAATAATGCCAATGATCTTAGGGTATAGGACACCTATGATGAGCGCCATGACAACCATACCGCCAACCATCTTCCATATTCGCATCTCGTTCTTGCGAACACGCTCCGAATAACGCTCCGTGCGAGCCTCTCTCTGTGTACGAATATATCGACCTGGAGAGTACTCCGCATCGTCATCAGATCGTGTACCATACATCTCAGCCCTACGTTGCTCACGTGCCTCTTTTTCAGGATCATAGAAGCGTGGGACGTAGGTGAATTTATTAGCTCGTTTTTTTATGGGTGAGAATCCAAACATAACTATTAATATTTGATGTCAAATATACGCAAACTTTCCTGCATTTATTACATGCTTTGTTGCAAAAATAGCAAAAACTTTACAGTTTTTCTCCCTCAAATGAGAGCACAATGAACTATCGGCATAAAAAAACCTCTCATCGCACCATTTTCAGGTGTCGACAAGAGGCCAACTAACGCTATGGAAGTGCTTAGTTTATCTAAAGAAACTCTTCATTCTCTCGAAGATATTCTGGTTCTTCACTGCTTCTGCTTTCTGGAAGTTTGGCTGCTCGGATAGCTTCTCAACAAGTGCCTGCTCCTCCTTAGTGAGTTTATCTGGAATAGTGATATCGACCACCACAAGGATGTCGCCCTTGCCATATCCATTCACATTAGGCAGACCCTTACCACCCAGACGCAACACCTTACCTGCGTGCGTTCCTTGTGGGATCTTGATCTTAGCCTTACCCTCGATGGTTGGGACCTCGACTTTACCACCGAGAATTGCTGTTGTGATCGTTATATTTAGGTTGTGAATCAAATCATTACCATCACGAATTAGCTCTGGGTTGTGCTCCTCCTCAATGACAACGAGCAGATCACCGCTCACACCGCCGTGGCGAGCAGCATTTCCCTTGCCCGATACCGTTAGCATCATACCCTCACCAACACCTGCTGGGATCTTCACCTCGATAACCTCAGAGCCCTTCTCAACACCCTCTCCCGAGCATGCAGAGCATGGATTTGAGATGATCTTTCCAGTTCCCGAACATGTAGGACAAGCCCCCTGTCTTTGCATGCGACCAAAGAACGTATTTTCAACACGAGTCACATAGCCCGAACCATTACAAGTCGAGCACGTAGTGTATGAATTAGAGTCCTTAGCACCCGAACCACCACACGTATCACACTCTATTGTCTTGTTGATTTTCAGCTTCTTAGTCACACCATTGGCGATCTCTTCGAGTGTTAGGCGCACCTTGACTCTGATGTCAGATCCGCGATTAACTCTCTGGCCACCAGACGAGCGGAAACCGCCGCCAAAGTGCCCTCCAAAGATGTCTCCAAACTGCGAGAAGATATCATCCATCGAGAATCCACCGCCGCCAAAGCCACCATAACCACCTGCACCACCGCCAGCGGCACCACCCATTCCTGCGTGGCCAAACTGATCGTAGCGTGCACGTTTCTGCTGATCCGAGAGCACATCATACGCCTCGGCAGCCTCCTTAAACTTATCTTCAGCGCTCTTATCACCTGGATTTTTATCTGGGTGATACTTGATCGCAGCCTTACGATAAGCCTTCTTTATTTCGTCTGCATTGGCGCTCTTTTCGACACCAAGCACCTCATAATAATCTCTTTTTTCTGCCATATCTTCATCTCAAGGGTCCCTTAGAATCGACCCTAATTTTCAAGTTTAGTGAGTATTTATACCTTTTATTTCTGTGCGAAGAGCCTACTCACCAACAACTACTTTCGCAAATCGAAGAACCTTATCTCCAATCATATAACCAGTCTGAACAACGTCAATAACCTTTCCTCTCTTCTCATCGCCTGCCGCAAAGCGAGCGATCGCTTCGTGAAGCTCCTCGTCGAAGTCTTGATCTAGGGCTTCGATCTGTGTAACCCCTTTTTGGCGCAAAGTCTCGATGAATTTTTGCGAGATTAGCGTCACGCCCGAACGCAAAGCCTCGATATCGTCGCTTGATGACATCGCCACCACTGCACGCTCAACATCGTCGTTGACCTGCAACATGCTCTTTAGCACATCGCTACCACCCGTCTGAACGAGATCCATCTTCTCCTTTAGCGTGCGCTTACGGAAGTTATCGAACTCCGCCTGAAGGCGAATATATTTATCTTTCATCTCAGCGAGTTGCGACTCCACGTCTGAACCCTGATCTGCCATTGTGTCAGCATTTTGACCCTCTTCGCATGACACATTGTCAGACGATGTGTCGTCCGCTGACGAACACTCTTGGTCGTTCACGACATTCTCATCCATTGTAACCTCTTGATCTACTGTCTCTTTTGTACTCATATCTAACTATATTACTTTTATTTTTACTTTATATTGATCAAATTATATACCGAGAATAAAAATTGCCGGTTTTTTATGCATATCCACGGGCTTTGTCTTGCGCCATTGGGCGATAGTCAGAGTCTTGATCGACTCCTCAGGTGCCGAGATATCCACCGCCACACACAGCCTAGTCTCCCCAGCACACACCTCAAGGATCTGCTCAAATAGCTTCACATTTCGATAGGGAGCCTCGATAAATAGCTGCGATTGATGCTCCATTCTCGCTCTCTTTTCGTAGTTGCGGATCGCCTTTGCTCTCTCTTGTGGCTTGATCGGAAGGTAGCCATTAAATGCGAACGACTGCCCGTTTAGCCCCGACGACATCACCGCTAGGATGATCGAAGAGGGGCCTACAAGAGGAACAACACGAACCCCATGTGAGTGGCAAGCCTCCACTATCAGAGCCCCTGGATCGGCCACACCTGGCACCCCAGCCTCAGAGATAACCCCCGCAGAGCGCCCCGCAAGAATTGGACGCAAGAGCTCCTCCACCTCACGACCATCTTTCGTGTGCTCGTTCAACTCCCTAAACTCCAACTCATCGATTGCCCTTGAAACGCCTGCTTTCGAGAGGAATCGGCGCGCTGAACGTGTGTTCTCCACGATGAAATAGTCCAACTGATCCATCACAGCTTTGTTCGCTTGCGGAAGGGTTGACCACACGTCACGCTCCTCATTTATTGGGCATGGGATAAGATATAGTGTCCCTGTTTTTTTATCACTCATAAGTTCGTTTATTCCTTAATATATATACGTTTTACACGCCCCGAAATAGAGGTCAACACCTCATAGGAGATCGTGCCTAGAACCCTAGCCATCGCCTCTGCATCATTGCCCTTAGCAGGGGAGAGAATCACCACTTGATCTCCTGGCTCAACTCCCACCAAATCAGTTACATCGACCATACAGCTATCCATGCAAATTCGCCCTACGATTGGAGCTTTCACCCCTCCAATCAGTACCGACCAATTTCCACATCCTAGCTTACGATCCAGACCATCAGCATAGCCGATTGGAATCGTTGCAATCACACTATCTCGCTCCAAGATCTGTGCTCTGCCATACCCAACAGACTCCCCTTTTTGCAGTTTACGCAGCTGAACAATCTCCGTTTTGAGAGTCGAAACGGGAGTTAGTTCCTCCGACTCATAGCCATAGAGACCAATACCTAGACGCACCATATCGTACTGTGCTTGAGGGTAGTTACACACCCCCGCCGAGTTTGACAAGTGGCGCAGAACTCCATACGAAAGAGCGCTTGTGAGCTCCCCTGTCATGGAGTCAAAGCGTGCGATCTGCTCGATGGTAAACTCCCTCTCAGATGGCATGTCGGCACAAGCCAAGTGCGAAAAAATCGAGGCTACACGTAGCTGTTCATGACGGCTCAACTCCTCGACGAGCGCACCCATCTGTTCGCTATCAAAACCGAGGCGATTCATCCCCGTATTTAGTTTTATGTGTATCGGGTAGTGGTGTTGTCTGCCAGAATCTCTCAGCTCTCTTGCGAATGAACGCAGAGATTTGAAGTTGTATATCTCAGGTTCGAGCCTGTTCTCGATCATCAGCGCAAAGCTATTCTCATCGGCATTGAGCACCACAATTGGCATTGTGATTCCCCTCTCACGCAGACGCACACCCTCATCGGTGTATGCCACTGCAAGATAGTCTACCCCCTGATCGTGAAGAAGTTGCGCCACCTCGTACTCCCCTGCTCCATAGCTCCCAGCCTTGACCATAGCCATTAGCTTTGTCGAGCGTTTGAGCCTCGAGCGTAAAGTGTTGAGATTGCGAGTCATCGCATCTAGATCGACCTCTAGTGTTGTCGTATGGCTTCGTCTTTCGAGATGGTGGCTAATTCGCTCAAATCGCCACTCGCGCCCACCTTTAAGCAGCACTACACGCCCTGCAAAATCGGCACGATTTAGAGCCCTAACGCACTCTCCAGTTGTAGGATAGAATGCTGTTTTACAATCAAATAGTTCGCTGTATTGTCGCACCTGAGAGCCTACACCGATCAATAGATCAATCTTCGCTCGTTGAACCAACTCTGCAACTTTGCCATAGAGCTCAGCTCCCGACTGCGAACTCTGCGCAATGTCCGAAATTATAAGCGTACACTCTCTATCTGGCGCTACCCTACGGGCGTAATCCAAAGCTATTGCCAGAGAGTTTATATCTAAGTTATAGGCATCGTTTATCAGTATCGAGTCGTTGATACCCTCCTTGACCTCTAGCCTCATTTGCAGAGGTTGAATCAGCTCTAAATTAGGCTGAGACCACCCCATAGCGCAGAAGAATCCACATACATTTGCCGCATTGGCTCTCGATGCTGGATCCTCAAAAATGGCATTACACTGCTCTGAGAATCGAGATGAATCTATCAGATTTTTATCTCCAAACCGCTGCTCTATCGCCTTTGCGAGGTGATCATCTGCGCCGTTATAGATCAACGTCTGCGCCCCTTGCCCTAGGATTAGCTTCTCGGAGATCTTATCTTCAAGATCCAAGAATCCCTCTTGATGGGCATCGCCTATGGATGTAAATATGACTATATCGGGGCTAATTATCCGCTCCAAGCGAGCCATCTCAGAGCGCTGAGAAACCCCCGCCTCGATTATCGCCACCTGCTCATCACCCTCGATCATCAAGAGCGACAGAGCCACCCCCAGCTGAGAGTTATAGCTCTTCGGCGAGCGCATTATGCGATGCTCAGAGCCCACACACTGCGCTATCCACTCCTTCACGGTGGTCTTACCGTTTGAGCCCGTGATAGCCACTACCCTGCCCTCAAACGATGATCTATGCGCCTTAGCCCACTCTTGCAGGGCTTCGATAGATGACTCTACAACCAAGGCACCACACCCCGACGGAAGTTCCATCTCTCGCTCCAAGATAAATGCTCTCACTCCTCGTGCGACCAACTGGTTCACAAAGTCGTGAGAGTCGTGATTGATCCCTCTCATAGCGACAAATATAGGTTCGGAGCTAAGCTCGCAACTTACACTGCGACTATCAGTGATAACACTGCGCACTGTGGAGTCGCACCCCACCAATCGCCCACCGCACATAGCGGCTATCTCTGAGAGTAGATACTTCATCTTGGTTACTATATTTTAATCTATATCGAAGGTCACAACCGTTATACCTGCACCGCCTCGATCGGCATGCTCGTCTGTGATGCGCCCTATCCCTGGTATCGTTCGCAAGAATCGGCGAATCTCCTCTTTGAGAGCCCCCGTGCCCTTGCCGTGTAGGATCGATACCGAGCCCACACCAACCATCAGCGCATCGTCAATAAAGTTTTGGACATCGTCCAGCGCTTCGGCCACTCGCATTCCTCGTACATCGACACTATCTTTGAAGGATAGCCTACGTTTCGAGATATCAGTCGCTATGACCGTTCGCACGCCTTGAGGTCGTGTTGCCTCACGATACTCATTATTTGAGACCACCGTCAACTTCTTCTTGTCGACACTGGTGAGTATCTGTCCAAAAGCGACCTGCACCCTATTGCCCTGAATTGACTGCACCTCGCCTGGGATGCTCTGCCCCGCAAGCATCACTTTTGAACCCACCTCAATTGGTAGAGCCTTTGGCTTCTGATCTTGAGTTTGAGGCTCTTGCACCTCGCCCTGCTTCGCCTTTCTCTCTGCACGGCGCTCAGCACGGCGTTGTAGCTTCTCCATCTCACGATCAACCTGAGCGGCACGCTCCGACTCTCGCTCATCGAGAGAAGAGATCGCCTCTCTGAAGTCATCAAAGCCCTTACGAGCGAGCTTCGTTAGCTCCTTTTCGGCTTGCGACTCCTTGATCGTACGGATTGTATTCTCGATCTGTCGGTTCGCCTCTGCAATCATCTCCTGAACCTCCAGCTTCGCCTTGCGGAGAATCTCTGAGCGCTCAGCCTTGATCTTAGATAGCTGCTCCGAGTAGTTCTGCTCCAGAGCCTCGACCTTACGATCTGCAACACGTATTCGATCACGCTTCTGCGACCAGTAGTGCTTATCACGAGCGATCTCACGCAGCTGCTTCTCGATATTGATGTGATCCGTACCAGCCTTCTCGCCAGCCTCACGTATTATATCCTCTGGCAGTCCGATCTTGCGTGCTATCTCCACCGCAAACGAACTTCCAGGTTTGCCCATCTCCAACTTGAAGAGTGGGCGTATGTTCTGCACATCGAACATCATAGCACCATTTGCGATGCCTTGGGTGTTGGATGCGTAGTATTTGATGTTGGCATAGTGGGTCGTTATCACCCCATAGCACCCCTTGTTGAGCAGTCTTTCGAGTATAGACTCAGCGATTGCACCCCCGATGATTGGCTCTGTTCCCGAACCAAACTCATCGATCAGTACCAACGTGCGCTCAGATGCCGCCGCCAACATATTCTTCATATTCAAAAGGTGCGATGAGTATGTCGACAAGTCGTTATCTATCGACTGCTCATCCCCTATATCTATACACAGGCTCTTGAAGAGCGGTAGTTCCGATATTTCAGATGCTGGGATTAGAAATCCACACTGATACATATATTGAATCAAACCCGTTGTCTTCAAACAGACGGATTTACCCCCTGCGTTTGGTCCCGATATAACTAGTATTCGCTTGTTTTTGTCGAGCTCCATATCCAGCGGAATGATCTCCCTACCCTGCCCCTTTAGGGTCTGAGCGAGGAGCGGATGGCGAGCATCCTTTAGTACCAATCTATCATCTTTCGACATGATTGGCAGCACACATCCATTCGATATAGCCCATCGAGCCTTTGCTCTGAGCATATCAATCTGCGCCAAGTAGTCCGCCGCATCGCAGAGCAGATCGCACTCAGGGCGCACTTGATCTGTGAAGTTAGTGAGGATTCTCACTATCTCACGTCTCTCGGCATAGCCCAGCTCACGCAGTTCATTGTTGATCTCGACAACCTCCACAGGCTCGATATAGAAGGTCTTTCCCGTAGCCGACTCATCGTGAATGAATCCCTGAATCTTGCGCTTATTTGCCGCCACAACGGGAATCACCGCACGCCCATCTCGAATTGAGAGCTGAGCGTCGCTATCCACAATACCCGCCCCCTTTGCTGAGGCTAGGATCTGCTGAAGTCGCTTTGCCGCCTTACCCTCTCGCTCACGAATCATGCGGCGAATATCGCTAAGGTGAGACGAAGCTGTGTCCTTTACCTGACCAAATCTGTCTACAATATTGTCGGCATCTCTGACTATCTGAGGGAATGTCGAGACCCCCTCGCTTCGAGCTCTAAGGCACGGATACGCCCCCTCTTCACGAGAGAAAACAAAAGCTGTGACAGCACCCACCGCCGCAAGGGCATTGCGCAAAGCCAACAACTCATCCACATCGAGGAAGCTTCCCTCAATCCTAATTTTTGCGATAACTTTATCTATATCGAAGAGATCACCAACTGGAAATTCACGCTCCATCGATATAATACGTCGCATCTCATCGCTGAGATTAAGACGTTGTGAGAGCTCACTCTCAGAGGCAATAAAACCCTCTGAGAGCAACCTCTCACGTGCTGCGTGCATGGTGCACATCGCAGAAATTTGATCACGCAGACGGTCAAAACCGACCTTCTGCTCAAAACTTGCAGGATATATCATCTAAACGTTACTGAGCTCTTCGGAGCTCCCTTTCAGCTGTTTTAATTGAATCTTTCACAAACTCTTCTCGTGCCTTGCGCTCTTTTTTCATCATCTTGTATGGATCACGTCCAAAAACAGAGAGGTGAACATATCTTTCAGGCTGTGCCTCGACATTTGCCAAAAGCGACGAGAGAGTCTGAACAACCTCGTTGAATGAGTTGTAAAGCGCAGGGTCGCTCACCAACTGTCCCATTGTACCATCGCCCTCGTTGATCTGCGCAACAAGCGCCGATAGTTCTGAGCTTAGTGCCCCAAAACTCTCAATTAGATCTGAGTTCGCTAGATCGGCACTAACATCATTGAAGTTCATCATGATGCTGTCAATGCGCTCGGAGTTATCGCTTAGCGTCTGCGAAAACTCGGCGAGGCCCTCTATCGACTGCTTTAGATTATCGCTCTCAGAGCTAAGAATATCATCTAGCGATGCAGAGATTGAGTTCATGTTTGTGATCGAACCATTGATAGCTTCAGCGTTTGTAAGCATCAACTCATTTACATTGCCGAGTGTCTTCGAGATGTCGTCGGTAAGCATAGTGATTCTCTGCTTAAGGAAATCTAGCTCCGAGCCTGCCGCCGCCATAAGGTCGATCACTGGAGCAGACTCTATGGTTGACTTGTTTGCTAGATACTCGTTTGACTCACCAAGCTCAATCTCGATCGCCTTTGCGCCCATCAAACCATCACTAAAGATGTTGGCTTCAGAGTCCACAGGCAACTTATACTGCGACTTGATGTTCATAACAACGATGATCTGATCGCTCTTCGTAGGGTCGAACTGTATGTCGGTAACACTACCCACCTTTAGTCCCTTTATAACCACTGCCGATGCGGTCTTTAGACCACTGACTTGGTCATACGCCGCATAGTATGTGTTGTTACCTCCAAATATATCTGCACCCTTTAAAAATCTAATTCCTGCCCATGCGCAAGCCACCATCAAGATGGCAAATAGGCCAATTTTAACCTCTCTTTTCATAACTTATTTTTAATACCTTTTTCTTCTTATTTTACTACTTTATCTCCTTTAAAATTCACAATAAACGCATCCTTAAACTCAGCCTTTATCTGCGCTTGCGCCCTCTTGGCATCGCTGAGACTTGAATATCGACCCACACAGTACTTATACTTTAGCGATCCACTACCCTTTAGCATACGAGCCTTGCCCTTATAGCTCTTAAATCGACTATCATTGAGATCATAGCTCTTAGAGCTCGCAAAGATCTGCACTGTAAAGCCACTCTTTAGCTCATCATTCGAGACCACAGGTTTTGGCGCTGGAGCACTCACAATCTCATCGTCGATGGCATCCGCTGGTGCCTCCTCAATGAGCATATTACCTTTGACATACTCCGAATAGTCCTTCACACCACTAAAAATAGCGTTTGCTAACTGGTCTAGCCCCTTCTCCGACTTCATATATGCCATCTCCGTAGGGTTCGACATGAAACCAATCTCGGTGAGGACACACGGCATATCTGTCGCATAGAGCACCTTTAGGGGTTGACGCTTAACACCACGATTGCGACGACCCGCCTTTACGTAGTGGTTCTGAATACTGCGTGCCAAAGCCTCACTGTACTGCCCATAGGTGTACTGCAGGTTCTGAATATACGCCCTCACGATCGCTGCCGTAGCCTCGTTAGTCATATCAACGAGCTCATCCTTGTGATTATTATATAGCGCACGCTCATTTGCTGAGGTCTCACGCGAGCTCTCTCCCATGATGAATGTCTCTGT
The DNA here is from genome assembly GCA_964370415.1 of uncultured Alistipes sp. Lineage (GTDB taxonomy): Bacteria > Bacteroidota > Bacteroidia > Bacteroidales > Rikenellaceae > Alistipes. The sequence goes on along the minus strand of CAYJIY010000008.1, from coordinate 34,370 downwards.
TCCCACCGCTGCGGCACTCGCTGCTGCATTGGCGTGGATCGAGATGAACAGATCACCATTTGCTCTGTTAGCTATATCGGCTCTAGCTTGTAGATCATCATTCAAATTTGATGCTAAAGCTACATCGGTCTTTCTCGTATAGATTACTTTCACCCCTGGCATGTTGGTTTGGATCAACTTCCCAAGGCGCAGAGCGACTTTGAGGTTCAGCTCCTTTTCGTAGGTTCCTTTATACGTGGCACCAGGGTAGCGTGATCCTCCGTGGCCTGGGTCGATCACAATCACTCTCACACCGTGAGGTGCCTGCTCCGCACGAAGCTCCACAGTGGAGCTAAACAGGGCGATAAGCAGTATTAAAAAATATCTCATTACATTCATAGTCTTAAACAAAAGTTAGGGCTCTCCAAAAGCTCTTGCAACCGCAACTTCTATATATAAAGTCTTTTATTTTAATATATAGCGATTGAAAAGTCACAAAGTTTGCGTATATTTGCCAAATGTATATCATAAAACTCGAAGGCTATACGTTACTCCTTTGGGAATTGCCGACTTGTCGGCAAAGTTATTACTTTTTTTTGAGATTTTGAGCAAGTTTAAGATAAAATATATCATCATCACCGCTTTAGTGGGCATAGTTGCGCTGTTTGTACCGAGTCTTTGTACTCCTCAAGCGGCTCTCTACGCTGCATCCCTGCGCAGTGGATCTAACTTTTTGCAGGACAGCATACCTCCAATGCAGCAGATTCAGCCGCTAGACTCATCACGCCTAGACTCTATTCCAGTCCTTGGGCAGGATAGTAGTGCCACCACAGCACCCGACACTGCACGAAGAGCTCCAAAGGCATTCCTAAACGAGAAGATCGAGAGCACAACAAAGGACTCGATGGTCTATGACGTGAAGAATAAGCTGGTCTACCTCTACAACGAGGGGGATGTCAAGTTTCAGAACATGACACTCACCGCCGACTTCATGCGCATAAACATGGACAACAAGGAGATCTACGCCTATGGTAAGATCGACACAGTTGATGGAAAGAAAGTCGCTACACAACCCGTTTTTGAAGAGGGTAGTGGCTCCTACACGATGGATACAATCACCTACAACATCGACAGCCAAAAGGCTAAGATCAAGGGTGTTGCAACTCAGCAGGGTGAAGGGTGGCTAGTGGGCGGTAGCGTCAAGAAGATGCCCGACAACACCTCGTATGTTGCGGGGGGTGTCTACACCACGTGCGATCATTTGGAGGCACCGCACTTCTACATGCAGATGCGCCGTGCCAAGCTAATCCCTGGTCAGAAGGTGGTCTTCGACTACACTTACCTCGTCATTGAGGATGTTCCTCTCTACATATTGGGGCTTCCTGGGGGTTATTTCCCTCTAAACTCAGGCCCAAGATCGGGGCTCTTGATGCCAACCTATGGCGAGGAGTACTCCAAGGGTTTCTTCTTGCGTGATTTGGGCTACTACTTCACTCTGAGCGACCACATGGACCTAACACTGACTGGAGGTATCTACTCCCTCGGATCGTGGGAGACACGTGCTGCATCGCGATACATCAAGCGCTACAAATACTCTGGAGCATTCAACATGGAGTATTCGAGCGTTAAGGCTGGTGAGAAGGGCGAGCCCGACTATGTGGCTCAAAACAACTTCCGCATACAGTGGAACCACTCACAAGACCCGAAGGCGAACCCTGGTTCGACATTCTCAGCATCGGTTAACTTCGCTACGAGCGGCTACTCACGCTACTCAGCAACAAACCTAAACGATATCCTGCAGACTCAAACCAACTCCTCGATCTCATACTCGAAGAACTGGGCTGGAACACCATTCTCCCTCTCGGCGAATATGGCAGTATCGCAGAACTCACAGAATCAGACCATCTCCGTGACCCTACCAAACGTAGTGTTCAACGTCTCGAGAATCTACCCTCTAAAGCGTAAGGAGGTAATCGGTAAAGAGCGCTGGTATGAGAAGATTTCGGCAAGCTACACAGGTAAGCTAACAAACTCTGTAACAACAACTGAGAGCGAGATATTCACTAGCCAAACACTCCAGGATATGAAGAACGGGGTAGAGCACACAATCCCCGTGTCGGCATCGTTCAACGTATTGAACTACATCAACATCTCGCCTTCGTTCAACTACACCGAGCGATGGTTCCTTAAGAGTCAGGAGCAGCAGTGGAATCCCGCATCTAACTCTGTGGAGACACTAGACCCAGATTACAGTTTCAATCGCCTCTACAACTACAACACCGCACTCTCTGCATCGACAACGATCTATGGTATGGTGCAGTCGACAAGCAAAACGAGCAAGGTGCAGGCCGTGCGCCACACAATCACACCTTCGGTGTCGGTATCATACACTCCAAACTTTGGAGATCCAAAATATGGATACTACCAAACCATTCAGAGCGACTCGATGGGAGGTTTCACAACCTACTCACCATACTCTATCAACGCATATGGAGTGCCCTCACAGGGCGAGTCTGCATCGCTGAACTTCTCACTTTCGCAGAACCTTGAGATGAAGGTACTAAGCAAGAGAGACACATCTGGTGTACGTAAGATTTCGCTCATCGACCAGCTATCGGTGAGTGCCTCCTACAACTTCTTGGCAGACTCTATGCGCCTATCGACAATTCCAATTTCGTTGCGCACAAAGATCCTCAAGAACTATAGCCTGAACCTTAACATGACGCTCGATCCATACAAGGTTACTCCAGAGGGTCAACGCTACGACGAGCTCTTCTTCCCTGGGCGAATCATAAGCACGGGGTGGTCGTTTAGCTATACGTTCAAATCACGTGAGAGTGGCGCTCAACCCGCCATAAACGATATTACGAGTATCCCGTCGCTCTACACAAATCCATTCTACGACCCATACGGCACGATGGATCCAACCCTAAGGCGGCAGTATATGTCGCAGGCCTACTACGACTTCTCGATCCCTTGGAACCTGGGTGTCAACTACAACATTAACTATCGAGCCAGCTACGTCAATAACGGCACGACAGGATATCAACCCACTGTCACACAGACCATCGGTTTCAACGGTAGTGTGAACCTCACGTCAAAGACTGGTCTCACATTCCAAGGGGGTTACGACATAAAGACTCGAGAGCTCACAACATCATCGATTGCGATTAGTCGTGACCTGCACTGCTTCCAGATGTCGTTCAACTGGATTCCATTTGGTTTCCACCGTAGTTGGAGCTTCAATATCGGAGCAAAGGCGGCATCACTCGCCGATCTAAAGTATGACAAGAGTCAAAGTATGTACGACAACCTATTCCAGTAGTAGAGATGAAAAACTCAATAGTAATACTAGCAATCATAGCCTCAGCAATCTGTGTTGGGTGCTCATCATCAGTAACTGCCACAACAGAAGCGGTGCCTAGAATCGATAGCCTTGAGGGGCTACCGCTCAACGACACTCTATTGATAGGCAATAGCGTAAGGGTAGAGACCTCTATCTTTAACCTCTACGGCGATGCTGAAGCGCAGCTCGAATACCAAGTGGGAGTGGATGCACAGAGCGCCGCTCAGGGCGATGTTTTCGCCTTCGAGCCAATATTCATTGGCGAGGGGGTAGCAACACCTCTCTCAGAGGTAATCCCAAAGCAGGACACGGCAGCCTACATCGTTGGGCGAGTTGTCTGCACAAACGACTACGCTATCACTGGCGAAATGGAGTTTGAGTATAGGGTAATCACGGGCGAAGAGGAGACTCCTGCACCATAAATTTTAGAGCAACAATGACAATTCTTCCTGTCGCCTATCTCGGATCGATAGAGTACTTCGCACACCTAATCCAAGAGGAGTGCGTCATAGATCTTGGCGAGCACTTCATCAAGCGCTCGGAGCGCAATCGTGGGCGCATCATGACCGCAAATGGGGTGATGGACCTAACGGTGCAGGTACGCAACGCAAATCGCCCTAAAACACCCGTAAAAGAGGTTGTGATAGACTACTCAAAGCGCTGGCAACACCAACACTGGGGGGCGATAGTCTCATCGTACCGCTCATCGGCATACTTCGAGCACTTTGCACCTGAATTAGAGCGATTCTATTCACAAGAGTACTCATCGCTGGCGGAGTTCAACCTCGAACTCACACGCACACTCCTAGCGTTGATGGGGGCTAATAAGACTCTGGAGGTATCCCACACATATGTCGAGGCCGAGGCTCACGATCTAGATTTGCGCCCTAAACAAAAAGAGGGCTCAACATTTAGTGTCGAGCCCTATTTTCAGCTATTTTGTGACCGCCACCCATTCGAGAGCAACCTTTCTGTCCTAGACCTTATCTTCTCAGAGGGACGAGCCTCTCTCGCGATTTTGGAGCGTTGCCAACTCTAATATTTACCCTTTGATATAGCGAGTCTAATCGAGCCTCGATCTTAACATCACCCTCCACGCTCACTCTCTCAGAGATGTACTGAGCTGGTGCAATTGCCGTTACAGCTACCGTATCGCCATTAATGAGCAGGGTAGGTCTCTCGGAGGCGTATATCTTAACGCTTTGATCTGTGCCTAGACGTGTATGTTGTCTTGAATCTACGATATGGAGCGTTGGACTCTTCTCGTTCCAGAGAGCACGATACAGGTAGTAGGCATCTTTTTTCTGTCTGCGATCCATCGTAACTAGACCCGAACCATCGACCCCATAGGGTAGACGTGCAGCGCCATTATCGAACATCGCACCTAGCCATACACCCCAAAATAGGGAGTCTGCATCAAGACTCTTAGAGTAGACCTCATGCATCTCACGCTGGCGATTCTCTGGCATCCAGTTAGACTTTGGAGGGTTGCGCAGCTCTGAGTTTTGCTGTGAGATAAAACCTGGTTCGCCATAGGTTACACCCGAACGAAGGTGATTCCAATCCTCACGCAAAATATTACGCCATAGATCTATCTCCGTGAACAGACCACTGTTCCATCCAACACTCTGTCGCCAAACGACAAGGTCGGTGATGAAGTTTATATCGCCATCCTGGTCGCTAGCAGCGACTGTTGGACGTGATGGGTCGAGTTTGTGCGCAAGCTCATTAAGCCCTCTTATATACGCCTTAGGGTCCTCGCCCTTATCGCTAAGCATAGAGAATATTCCCCACATCACAACAGATGGGTGGTTGATATTCTGCGCTATGATCTCGTGGAGCTGCTGCTTACCATTTTCGCGGAATCTATCCGTTGGGAAGTAACCAACATCACCCAAAAATGGCGCTTTTGAGAATGGAAGATCTATCCACGAGAGGATCCCCTGCTGATCGCACATATCGTATAGGCGTTGCGCATGAGGCATCTCATTAGAGCGTATTGCGTTTGCGCCAAGATCTTGTATCATGGCAAAATCCACGCTGTAATCCTCCAGCGTAAGAGCACCCGCCGAGAGTGCATTATCGTGATGGAGGGTCACTCCATTGATCTTCTGTCGCTGTCCGTTAATCATCAATCCACCCTGTGGGGTAACCTCCACGGAGCGAAAACCTGTCTTCACAGAGATCGAGTCACGACTATCACCACTTGTCACCACCACATCAACGGTGTATAGATTGGGTGATTGTGGAGACCATAGATTTGGGTTGCTAAGCTCAATTGGCACCTCCACAACAGGAGTATTATGCCTACTTTTCACGCTATTTTCAAAAACCGTCTGCCCATCCTCATCTCGCACCGCTATATCGACCGCTATCTCCTTGTGCTCGCCAATAGCCGAGATATGCACCTCAGCCAACGCCTCTGCGGATTGTGCTGTCACATTTTTTTGGTGAATCAACACTCCATCCGAGCCGTAGTATAGGGGCGATATTGCCACTTGATCGGTAACAATTAGCTCGACATCACGATAGATTCCACCATATAGATTCGACTTTGAGGATACAGGCATTATACCGCTATCATTATTGTTGCTCACAATCACAGTGACAAGGTTGTCGGCACCAAATCGAACGTAATTAGTAACCTCAAACGTAAATGCCGTTGCGCCACCTCGGTGCTCACCACAAAAGCGCCCATTTACAAAGAGCGTAGCGACGTTATTAACCCCCGCAAACTTTAAGAATAGTCGCTTACCCTCCCACTCCTTGGGAACGTAGCAGTTGTTAACATAGTTTGCCGTTGTCTGCAAATAGCTGCCCTCACGCCCCACAGCGTCTGTGTTCCATGTGTGAGGAATAGAGACACTACGTCCCATGTCACTACTATTTTCGTGCTTAAAGAAGAAGCGCCAGCCGTCATTTAGCCCATAGACATTACGAGCCGCCACAAGCTGCGGGCTCACAAGGCTTAAAACAAGCAATAAAGTTAAAAAATATCGTCTCATTATCTTACAATCATTTTTGCAAATATATATATTTGATAGTGTAAAAACAAACCTCGTGCAAGAATCGCGCTCATATTAACACTTTTTTCATGCTCTTTTGAGTACTCTCACCAAAAAGTTGTATCTTTGACATCGTTAATCCTTTAATAGTAAAAGTAGGTTGAATTTTATAGATATTTTTGTCGTTATCATTGCGGCAATCGCCATATATAATGGCTGGAAGAGGGGTGCAATTCTTCAAATATGCACCCTTGTGGGCATCGTAATTGGTATAGTCCTAGCTCTTAGATTCGCCACGCCTGTTGGTGAATTTCTCGATATGGGCGAATCGTTTGTATTCTACGGAGGATTTGCCGTGGTTCTACTACTGACGATGGTTGGCGTGGCGCTCATAGCTCGTCTTTTGCGTGGGGTCTTCCGATTCGCAGGGCTCGGAATGCTCGACATCATCATCGGTATTGCACTCTCACTGGCAAAAGCGGCCCTAATCCTGGGGCTTGTGTTCACGCTCTTCAACTCCATTAATCACCACTCGAAATTTGTGGAGCAGAAGACACTAGATGAATCCAAATGCTTCTATCCAATCTGCAACTTTGCGGACAAAACCATCGAGACTATCAAGGATTGTGTTGGGATGGAGTCCCTGCCATCGTTCGATTTCAGAGCGGATAGTCCTAACACTCCAAAACAGATATAGAGCCATGCAAAAACAGAGACAAGGTGTCGTTACAAGGGCCACAGGTAGCTGGTATGAGGTGAAGACCGACCAAGAGCAGATCTCTTGCCGCATCAGAGGAAAGCTTCGCCTAAAGGGCATACGCTCGACAAATCCTGTTGTCGTGGGCGATATAGTGATGTGCGAGGCGGACGATCAGGGGGAGTGGGTGATCTATGAGATTCTCACTCGTCGCAACTACGTCATTCGCCGCTCATCGAACCTATCTAAGGAGTCACACATCATCGCCGCCAATATCGATCAAGCGATGCTTGTGGCAACTCTCTCACAACCGACCACAGCGCCAGAGTTTCTGGATCGTTTTCTAGTCACTTGTGAGGCGTATAAGATCCCCGTTACGATTCTGCTTGCCAAGATTGACATCGCTCGCCAAGATCCTGAGGCGGTAGCATTTTTCCGCTCAATATATGAGAGTGCAGGGTACCCTATCATCGAGATCTCGGCACAAGATGGCGAGGGGTTAGAGCTCGTAAGTGAACTCCTAAAGGATAAAACAACGCTACTATCGGGTAACTCTGGGGTGGGTAAATCGACCCTTATAAGGGCACTCGAACCAACACTAGATGTTCGCACTGGCGAGATCTCGGAGAGTCACCACAAGGGGAAACACACCACAACCTTCTCGACGATGTACCCTCTGTCAGGGGGTGGGTCGATCATCGACACACCAGGAATCAAGGGCTTTGGCTTGCTCGACATCGACAATGCCGAGCTGTGGCACTACTTCCCCGAGATGATGCGAACGGGCTCAGAGTGCCGATTCTATAACTGCACCCACACCCATGAACCTGGGTGTGCCGTATTGCAGGCAGTCGAGATGGGCGAGATCACCATCTCACGTTATGAAAGTTATTTAAAGATTTTAGATGAAGACAACAAGTACAGAAAATAGATCAATTCAGTGGCACAAAGAGCGTATCGAGTACCTCTCAGGTTTCGTGAGCGAGCGTCGCTTCGAGACCTTCAAGCAGGCTATCTCGCAGCGCACAACACAGATGACCGTGCTCACCGAAAACATGTTCCACCCACAGAACGCCAGCGCCCTTGTGCGTCACTGCGAGGCGTTTGGACTACAACAGATGCACACCGTGGAGGAGCTTTGCCCATTTGATCCATCGCTAAATATTGTGAAAGGCACCGATAAGTGGGTTGATATTCAGCGCCACGGCTCCACGGCAGAGGCACTGGCGGCACTGCGCAAAGAGGGGTATCGAATTGTCGCTACAACACCACATAGAGAGGACTCTACACCCGAACAGTTTGATGTTACGAAGGGTAAATTTGTCCTCGTTTTTGGCACTGAGCACGATGGTATATCGCAAGAGGTTATCGACAATAGCGACGAGTTTCTGCGTATTCCAATGTGCGGAATGGTAGAGAGTCTGAACGTCTCTGCCTCAGCAGCTATACTACTATACATGCTATCGGGTAGACTCCACCAACAGGCCCCTAGCCAGTGGCAACTATCCGAAGAGGAGCAAACAGAGCTACTATATCGCTGGTTGCACTCATCGGTAAAGGATGCCGACAAGATATTAGAACGCAAATTCGACAACGAAAATGAATAGTAATCTTCGCAAGGAGTTTCTCCAACACATAGGACAGACATCGCCATCGCCAATGCTGGTGGAGGTAGACAGAGCAGAGGGCTCGTCATTCTACACCCCTGAGGGTAAGCGCTACTTCGATCTTATTGCAGGGGTCGGAGTCAGCAACGTAGGGCATGCCAACCCACAAGTGGTGAAGGCTGTGCAGGAGCAGGCAGCTAGCTATATGCACGTGATGGTATATGGGGAGCTTGTCGAGCGCCCTCAGGTCGCCTATGCAAAACTCCTCGCGCAGACTCTCCCCCAGCCACTCGATAGTGTCTACTTCCTAAATTCGGGCAG
>CAYJIY010000008.1:0-25315 GCA_964370415.1 uncultured Alistipes sp. | reverse complement strand
TCGCGCAGACTCTCCCCCAGCCACTCGATAGTGTCTACTTCCTAAATTCGGGCAGCGAGGCAGTCGAAGGGGCACTTAAACTCGCAAAACGATACACGGGTCGCACCCAAATAGTATCTATGCGTTGCGCCTATCACGGCTCGACGCATGGTTCACTCTCGATAATGGGAACACCCGAAGGTGAGGAGTGGAAGCAGGCGTTCAGACCTCTGCTACCCGATGTCGAAGCGATCTCATACAACAGCTTCGAAGAGCTGGAGCGCATCACCGAGCGCACGGCGTGTGTCATCATGGAGCCCGTGCAGGGCGAGGCTGGGGTACGCTTGCCAAAGGAGGGGTACCTACAAGCCGTGAGGGAGCGTTGCAACGAAGTGGGAGCACTACTTATATTCGATGAGATACAGACTGGATTTGGGCGCACTGGAGACTACTTCGCATCGCTAAAATATGGCGTTACGCCCGATATTATCTGCCTAGCCAAAGCCCTTGGGGGAGGTATGCCACTTGGCGCGTTCGTTGCCAACAAGAGCATCATGGACTCCCTGCAGACCAATCCTGTGCTAGGACACATCTCAACTTTCGGGGGACATCCAGTGTGTTGTGCGGCTGGACTGGCAGCACTTAACTATATCATCGACAACGAGATAATCTCTCAAGTAGAGCAGAAAGGCTTAAGATTCGAGCAGGGGATCATAGGACACCCTCAGGTCTTGGAGATTCGCCGTGCGGGGCTACTCCTCGCTGTGGAGCTTGGCGATAGCGAAAAGATGTTTCGTATGATGGAGCAGTTCAAGCAGGAGGGTATTTTGAGCGACTGGTTCCTGTTCTGCGACACGGCATTTAGGATCTCACCTCCACTGACAATAAAAAAAGAGGAGATTGACCAGTGCATCGCAATAATTATGCGCTCACTCGACAATCTCCAAGTGTAGTCGTTATATATATTCGACAATGGTACTAAACTCTCGGCCTAAAAAACTACCTTGTGGACAAGATGTCTTTAATTCATCCTATTGCGGATAATCAGAACAATAGGGAAACCGTCTATCGTGCAGTAAAATGCCTCTCTACAGAAGCCCCTGACCATTGATTTACTAAGAGGGTTTCATTTGCTACCAATGTGCCTTCACATTTTATATTCAATTCTACATTAAATGGTTTTGTAGCATCAACTTTTCGACCTACCGGCAGCGTGTGAGGTATTATGTACACGTATAAATGTATGCTTCTGCACGGAACGGTATTTAGGGTAACGACCCGGTCCTTCGTCTCACTCATTCGACTCATGTCGAATGCTTCGCCTACATTGGCTAAGTGTGATTCATGTGAGGTCAACTCTATGCGATTATCCAAAGAATCGAAACACTCACAAACCAAGGTTACATTATATCGCCACCACTTATCGAAGTTTGTCATTACTTCGACTTGAAATTGTTTCTCATTAGTCATACGCAACAAAGATAGTCAAATAGTGTTTAAAGTACAAAAAAATAGGTGCGATATGTTATTGCAAATTTTAGTATAAATTAATCGCATGGGGAGTTGGAGATAACAGATACATATATTATTTAATATCTGATAATTACGTCACTTCAAAACAGATACCAAATCTCTGTTTCCACCCCATAGGAGTACAATACAGCCCATATAACAAAAACCCATCAACATAAACTGAGACAATTAGCCATAAATATAATATTGGCCTACACCGTGTACAAGATTAATAACTGCACCAATTACAGGTTGGGCTCAATCTTTGCAGGGGTATCATAAATATCATATTGTTAAAAAGTATAATATATTATGACTCACCATCATCCAGCACTTTTAACGCTATCGATAGCAAGATATGAAAAAAATTGGGAGTGTTAAAAAACAGAAGAATATTTGTTATATAAAAAAAAGCAATATATATTTGCGATGAGTAATATTAACGTGCACACCTCATTTGGGGTGTGACAAAACATTTGAAAACATGAAAAAATTCCTAGTATCTCTATTTGCAATCTGCTTGGCAGCGAGCACATTTGCATATTCACCACTTGATTTTGGAGTGAAGGCTGGAGCAAACCTTTCGACTCTATCTGACATCACTGACAGCGAGACTCGAACAGGATTCTATGCGGGTGTGTTCACTACGGTTAACATCCCTATCATCTTCGACATCCAGGTTGAGGCTCTATACTCTCAGCAGGGTGTTAAATCAGCTCTGGGAACAACTAAGCTAAACTACTTCAACGTTCCAGTGTTGATGAAATTCAGCCCACTTCCGATCCTTTCACTCTATGCAGGTCCTCAGTTTGGATTCCTTCTTAATGATAATGTTGCGTTCGCAGGTCAAGACCTCGAGGACATCACTAAGAGTGCTGAGGTATCAATCGGACTAGGTGCTTCGATCGACATCAGCAAGATCAGCATCGACCTTCGCTACAACTTCGGTGTGAGCGATACGTTCGAGAGCACACTAAACAGCGCAGCTAAGAACCGCGTTATCCAACTTGGTGCATCTTACCGCTTCTAGTCGTAGAGATAACAAGCTAAACAGAGGGCGATCAACTTTTTGAGTTGATCGCCCTCTCTATATATTATAAGCGCCCTATTTAAAGAGCTCAGTCAATCCAGCGCTGACAATCTCTGCCCCGACACACATTATAAGGAAAGCAAAGATCTTATTCACCACCACCTTATTCTTCTCGCCAAGGGTCTCGATAATTCGATTTGTGTTGGCATACATAAAGAAGATCAGCACACATATCATCACCAGCGAGAGGATAATCGCCGAGACATTCAGCAGATAGTCACTCACATGCTTTGTCGCTGTGTGGGAGCTCAGCGTAAGGAGCACCGATATAACTCCTGCACCTGCGGTCATGGGGAAGGTGATAGGGTATAGGAGTTTCGATTCGACACCTTTACTACTATCGGTCGCTGCGTGCTCCGACTCATCCTCATTCGAACCCTTTCCCGATAGCATATTCCACCCCAGCATGAATATCACAAGACCTCCCGATACACGCACCACTGCAACCGAGATGCCGAAGAGTTCGAGAATGAGGTGCCCTAGAAAGATTATAATCAAACCAAAATAGAAGGTCATAAGTGTAATTCGGCGCACGTATCTGGTGCGCTGCTTTTGATCGACACCCTCAAAGAATGGATTGATCACAAAGGCAGTGCCTATGGGGTTGAATACTGGAAAGAGGGCTATGAAGCCCATCAAAACTAGATGAATGAATGAGGATAGATCTACAACGCTGATAGCCGTATGTGTCATAATAGCAAAGTTTAATTGTGATTAAAATTAGTAAACTACAAATCGTTTTTTGTAACCCTGTGAAACTTCATCGAACCAGACACAGCACCTAGATTCACATTGCTTGCCACAATAGCCTCTCGATAAGCTACAATTATACGAATAATGAGCGAATTACACAAATTTTGTGCTATCAAAGCAAAAACGAATAGCGATCACACACGATTAGTATATCAGATTTGTGATCCAAAAAATGCAAATATCCAAAAAACATGCTGACATTTTAGATTTTACTCTCTCTTTTTTTTCGATAAGAAGTTGCAAAAAAACAAAAAACATTGTGTATAAACCAAATTTTTTCTACCTTTGCAGGCAAAACACACCTAAATGGAGGTAGTTAAAAGATATACAATACCCTATAAAGGGCTAAAAAATGGCGTTCACGACTTCGAGTTTGAGGTGAACACATCGCTATTTGAACACTTTAACTACCAAGACATTAAGGAGTGCAAATGCCTCGCAAAAGTCGAGGTAGATCGCTCGGAAACGATGCTCAAACTCTACGTAGAAATAGAGGGAGAAGTTGTGGTCGAGTGTGATCGCTGTTTGGAGGATTGTAACCTCGAAGTCGATTATGCAGATGAACTTTTAGTTAAATTTTCATCCACAGAGGATGAATTTGATGGAGAAGTCATGTGGTTATCGCCAGCAGAGGACTTTGTTGACCTAGGCCTATATATATATGAGAGCATACTCCTTTCGTTGCCATACAACCGTGTGCACGAAGATGGGGAGTGTGATCCTAAGATGATGGAGCAGTTCCAGCAGATTAGCGCCGAGGAGTTCGAGAAGATTCAAGAACAAGCAGAGCAGGACCAGCAGGCGGATGATCCCGAAAAAAATAGATGGAAGGATCAACTCGCAGCGATAAAAGAGAAGATGACAGAGGAGTAATCTCCACAAAGAGGTGATAGTAACCTCTGGGGAGTATTAACGACTAAAGAATAAGAGTATAAACTTAAAAAATAAATTTTTGTAAAATGGCACATCCTAAACACAAAATCTCGTCTACAAGACGTGACAAGAGAAGAACTCACTACAAGGCGGTTGTTCCTACAATCGTATCATGCTCGAACTGCGGTTCAGCGACACTATACCACCGTGTATGTCCTGAGTGCGGATTCTACCGTGGCAAACTTGCTATCGAGAAGAAGTCTGCAGAGTAGTGAAACAAAACATTGCGATGCCCGTTCTCTTATCCTAGAGACGGGTCTCAATGTTTATAATGAAATTTTTTTGAACCAAAACTCACGGGAATGTTAAAAATCGGAGTAGATGCAATGGGGGGCGACTATGCACCATCAGCAGCAGTCAAAGGGGCAGTAATGGCTCTTGATGCTATTGGTGCAGATTCTCGCATTGTACTCTTTGGCGACAAAGCTCAGATCCTAGATATCCTCGCTCAAGAGGGATGCGATGCCGAACAGTTCGACATCGTAGCAACAACCGAAGTGATCGAGATGGGAGACCATCCTGCTAAAGCCTTCCAAGGCAAAGCAGACTCGAGCATCACTGTCGGATTTGGCCACCTCGCAAAGGGAGCGATACACGGATTTGCAAGTGCAGGAAGCACTGGCGCCATGATGGTAGGCTCGATGTATGCCGCAAAGCCAATTGAAGGTGTACTAAGACCAACGATCTCATCTCACGTCCCAGTTGTGGGGGGTGGTATGGCTCTAGTTCTCGATGTAGGACTAAATGTCGACTGCAAACCTGAGGTACTGGCTCAATATGGACTTTTAGGGTCAATCTATGCCGAGAGCGTTATGGGAATCAAAAACCCAAGGGTCGCAGTACTCAACATCGGGGAGGAAGAGGCTAAAGGAAACGCTCAGGCAAAAGCGACATATGAACTCCTAAAGACACAGGACAACATCAATTTCGTAGGCAATGTCGAGGGATCACACATCTTCTCAGGCAAGGTTGCTGACGTTATCGTATGTGATGGTTTTGTGGGTAACACCATCTTAAAGATGGCTGAGGGACTATACCGCATTAACAAAGCTATGGGCGGCACAAATCCATTTTGGGAGGCTATGAACTACGAAAACTTTGGTGGCACTCCAGTTCTTGGGGTCAACGCTACAGTGATCATTGGGCATGGACACTCATCGCCATTGGCAATTAAGAACATGATACTCACAACTGAAAAGTGCGCTAAAGCAAATCTCACAGAGAAGCTCCAGAGTGCCTTTAAGAATTAACGACTTTAATGGGAAAAATTACAGCAGCAATCACAGGAGTTGGTCGATACCTACCAGATTACATCCTGACAAATGATGAACTTAGCCGTATGGTCGACACATCTGATGAGTGGATCGTATCGCATGTTGGAATCAAAACACGCCACATTCTTAAAGAAGAGGGGGCAGGAACATCTTACTTAGGCTCACGTGCCGTAAAAAATCTTCTTGAAAAGAAAGGTCTTGACCCAAAGGAGATTGACCTAGTTATTTGCGCTACGGTGACTCCTGATATGGCTTTCCCATCAACGTCAAATATCATCGCTGGTGAGGCTGGATGCGACAACGCTTTCTGTTTCGATATTGCAGCAGCATGTAGCGGATTCCTTTTCGCACTATCTACAGCATCAAAATTCATCGAAACTGGCGCTTACAAGAAGGTTATCGTTGTTGGAGCAGACAAGATGTCATCGATCGTAGACTACACAGACAGAAAGACTTGCCCTATCTTCGGAGATGCAGGTGCTGCGGTTCTTCTAGAGCCTAACACCGAAGGAAATGGTCTAATGGATGAGTCGTTACACTCAGATGCATCGGGCGTAGGACAGCTATACCTAAAGGCTGGAGGTTCACGTTACCCTGCAACAGAGCAGACAATTAAAGATGGATGGCACTACCTTCACATGGAGGGTCAAGCCGTGTTTAAGTGGGCTGTATCTAAGATGGCAGATGTATCGGTAGAGCTTATGGAGCGCAACTCTTTGACTTCAGAGGATATCAGTTTCCTAGTACCACACCAAGCAAACATGCGCATTATCGACGCTACGGCTCGTAGAATGGGTCTTCCAGCAGAGAAGTGCATGATCAATATCGATCGCTATGGTAACACTACAGCAGCGACAATTCCACTATGTTTGTTCGATTATGAGAGTCAACTCAAGAAGGGTGACAACCTCATTCTTTCGGCATTTGGTGGTGGCTACACTTGGGGTGCAATATACCTAAAGTGGGCTTACGACGCAGAGTAGACCAACTAGTATAAAAGATAATATGGCGACCAGCACAAAGCTTGGTCGCCATATTTTTTTGGTAATAAGGGTGACTAATAAGCCACTTTATTTGCTAAGAGCGTGAGTAGCAAATCACGCTCAAGATGTTATCTCTTATGGGCGTGCCGATGATCCTGCGCCTTGCGATGAACCTGCAGAGCTAAAGTTAGTCTTAGCTCTCTCGATCTTTACTCGCTTCACGCTCCAGATCTTATATCCATCGGCACTGAAACGATAACTAAGTCCTAGGCTTAGGTTTAGATTATCGATAGGTGATTGCTTTGGTGAGTATGTGAATGGGTTCTCAGGTCCATCAATCGTGTTTCCTGAGTACTTATTAGCATTCTTTACTATGTCGCTATACGCAAAGTAATAGCGTGCACGCACCTGCGCCTCAATGCGACCCATAAGCACAGCGATACCACCACCTCCTGCGAGGCCATAACCCCATCTATTATCGCGTGGTAGCTTGAAATCGTAGTCACCCTCCCAGTTTGGCTCTCCGAGCGAACGAGCATACTCATTTGAGTAGGTAGAGGACATATTATACGAGATAGTTAGTGCTGCCTCGAAGAATACCCTCACACGCTTCTTTATGTAGAAGTGCGGTTGCCACACGATAGGCATCATGATGCTGTTGATCTCACGTCTATAATAGAGGTACTCAGACGGATCGTCATACAGAGACGGGAACGGAACGTAGGAGAATCCACGCTGCTGGAACTCCAGATCCACACCCACGCCACCAACAAAACGACTTGTAGAGTAGTAGCGCCATGTAACTCCTGCGTTGTAGAGACCATATATAGATTTGCCTACAACATCATCCACGAAGCGCTCTGAGCCCGATCCAACTCCTGCTACAACACCAAATGTATGTTGTGCCGAGGCGTTGAATTGAGCGCCACATAGCGCAAAAAATATGATTAATATTAACTTCTTCATAACTTCTAATACCTAGATTCCTGGCAGACCCATCGCCCCGCCAAAACCACTACCTGTGCCAAAACTTGACTGTTGCTGCTGCTGAGGTTGTTGATTTGGTTTTTTCTCAGCCTTCTCTTCCTCTATTTTTCTGAGTCGCTCCATCTCCCTTGAGTCAAGTAGATGTATCAGCGATTGCATGGTCACAGGCGCAAATATAGTGTTCATATCCATCTCCAACTCCACATCCCAGTTCTTCTTCGTGGTGAAGATCTCCTCACCCTTAGCGTTGAGATATACCTCTGCTCGCTCAGGTTCGATGTGCTTAACGAGAACTCCCGAATCCCACATGCCATTGGCGTTGCTATCCTCTACGATACGCAACTTCACCTCGCCTGGTGCGACATAGTTGAATGTGATCTGCCCAGTGGTGACACCCACCTTCTCCTCAATGAGCTTGTTGCTCTCGTTGTATAGTTGTACTATATACTTCGACTCAGGGGTTTTACCCTTCACATCGATGATAACACGTGCATAATCTTCGGGATCCATCAACGTATATTCTCCTATGATAGAGTCATTCACATAACGAGGAACACTCTCCATAGCGCCCTGAGGAATCGTTAGGGTATAGCGACCCAGCTCTTTCCACGGTGCTGATACATGCCAGCGGCGCATAGAGGCGGTATCCTGCTCAAAATGGACAGGAATCTCCATGATCTGTTTCTCATCATTCTCATACATGAGCGTCACTGCCGTTGAGTCGAAATCGATTAGAGGGGCATCAAAATCGAGCACAAGTCCTTTTTCGGGGTTTATCGCACCGCTCTTATCCATCTTTACTCCAAACTTAGATGCAACTTTTGGCTCCTCCCACTCTTCGCCATTTTTAAGCGCCTCTTCTCTCTCTTTCTCTAGCTTCTCACGCTCCTTCTCCTGCTCCTTGGTCTCGATCAATCGCCACACAAGCTCTAAGTCCTCACCTTCGGGCATCATCTGATTCAGAGAGTCCTGCTTTTGGTAGACAATTCGCCCCTTGATGGTGTCAGGTAGAGATTTAGATGCTACATTGAACCATATATTTAGCGTGTCATTACCATCGGTTATTGGCTCAATAATGATACTATCTTTAGGGATACCCTCGAATACTAGGGAGTCGATTTGCGGATAATCAGCTGCGAAAAATAACTCCGCTCTATGTTGGTCGGGACGAAGTGCGTCGGCTAGGTTCTGACGACGGTGCGCCTTATCCTTGAACATTCTGAAATATAGCTGAGGATCTGCCGAAACATATTGACGCAACGAGTCGTACCATATAGCGAACTCAGGTAGGCGAGCAGGGTTCTGCACTTCAGGAATAAAGCCCACGAGATCGACACCAGGCTCATAGAGTTGGTTGTCATTAGTATCCTCGAATGCATAAACTCGATAGTCAATCGGCTTTAGGTTTTGAGCTATAAAGATACCGTTATCCTCTGCACGCCCAATCACCGCAGGCTCGTAGTTGAACATCACGGAGTCAACAATCGAGAGATCCTCCTTGATGGAGTCCGCAGGGAAGTAGTAGATATAACTCTTTGATACTGAGTCCGCGGTGTAGCTATCAGCCGTATAGCCCGACATATACATCGAATCGATGGTAGCCCCCGTAGAAAAGACATAGCGGAACGAGTTGAAGGGGTTGCCCTCGTTGTTATCACGAATTGTAGAGCCAAAATTCAGTGCATAAGTGGTGTTCTGCATGAGGGTATCACGTATCTGAATCACAACGCTCTTACCACGAATCAAGAGCTGTGGCTTCTTCTTCATCTTAGGCGATGTGAAGAACTCCTTCTGCTGATCCTTTAGTTGGACATACTCATTAAACTCCACAACGATCTTCTGATTTCCCCAGTACGTAGGGGCATTTATCAGATAATCAGGGGGAGTCATGCTCACAATCACTGGCGGTAGGGTATCGATAGGCCCTCCCGAAGGGGTCATTGTCACCGCACAGCGACTAAAGCACATGGTTGTGAAGAGTACTACAACCATAGCATATAGAGTATTTATATATCTTTTTCTATTCATAACTTTAACTTATACTAACTATTTATGGCACAACTTCAGTCTCTGGTTCTGTTGGCACATAAAAATCGTTTAGAATCCACCAACTCCCCTCTTGAAACTTGTTTGACTCCCTCCATGGCTGGAACAGAACCGAAACGTAGATAAAATCGAGGTTTTCGACCAGAGTTTGCTGTCTGTAAGCATATAGTTTATTGGCTGGATCGACCGCAACTAGCATCACCGATGGCTGTTGAATAGACATCGTGAGCCATGTTGCCGATTCTGGCAATGTGTCGATAGGTGTATAGGGCGCTCCAACGGCTAAAGGAGTGCTCATCTTGTCCGAAGGGTCACTCTTCGAGGTTAGTATCCCCTCTAGGGCATCGTCATAGGATGCCACCTGCCAAGAGGTTGAATCCACACCAAAGGCGTAGACCACAACTCCGCTTTGAGGCTCTATCGCTTGATCGCTCAACACCCTCACGAATGGTTTTAGCACATACTCCGTGTCGAGTGTCACGTCATCATAGCAACTCACCGCCCAAAATGCACAGATAAGCCCCATAAATATATTTCTAACTCCTGCTCTCATCCTCTATGAACTATGTTTTAATCTTTGCAACATCTGCGAGACGGTCCTGCCCGTTAAAGGGTGCACCCTCTCTGGCATAATCTCCTCGAGTGGCTCTAGGACAAACTCACGGCACTCAATCCCTGGGTGAGGGATAGTGAGTTGGTCGGTTGTCATCACAAGCTCATCGTAGAAGAGTATATCTATATCTAGCGGTCGTGAAGCGTAACGAGTCGAGTTGTGCTCCTTCTCGATGTGCTCCACCGCGCGATTGCGCCCATACTCCTGCTCAATGCTCTGGGTTGTCTGCAATAGCTGCTCAGGGTCGAGGTTGGTCTCCACCTCTACCACTTGGTTACGAAACAGCGCAGTGCCTCGAGCCATCTCGCCCCAAGGTTCACTCATGTATATGTCTGAGCGCTGTGTGACCACACCTATCCTCTGCGAAATACTCCCTATCGCATGAGCAAAGGTCTGCTCCACTCGCCCAATATTACCTCCAAAAATCAACACTGCACGTGCCATAATCTTATATCATTTTACTTACACTAAGCGCAAAGTGTGTAAACACAATTGTCGGGTTTCCATTTTGCGTTAGTTGTCTAAATGCGGTCTCAATCTCCGCAATTAGCTGTTCTATATTCTTAGACGTTACGAAAGGTGCAAATTTCGTACAAAATGCCAGCTCCTCGCCCCATAGGTAGCTTATAGACTCCGCCCCAGCGTTGAGCATGTAGCTCTCACGTAGGAGTCTGGACGAGTTTAGCAAAAACGCCTGCTGTCTATCACGAGATTGTGCCGCCGCCTGCTCTGCCCAGTCGATGAGTTCGAGGTGACGCTTCGTGTAGCTAAGACGCATCAAGCTCTTGAAGAGCTCAAAGTGCTCTTTGTGAGTCTGGTCTTGCTCCCCAGAGATTATACTCTCCAACTCGAGAAGGTCTCCCCCTGCAATTCGTGCCATGTTGCGTGCTCTGAGTGGATCTGCACCCATCACCTCAATGGCTCTCTGCTCTAGCACCTCTGTGCTCAATCGTGGCACTGCAACCTGCTGTGTTCTTGAGAGAATCGTCTGCAACAACCTATCAGGACGCTCCGAAACCAAGATAAATATCGTATTATCCCAAGGCTCCTCCAGAATCTTTAGTATCTTATTCGATGCCTCTTCGTTCATCATCTCTGGCAGCCAAATTAGCATCGTCTTATACTTCGCTTCAAAGGCTTTGAGTGACAGTTTTTTGATGATTGTATCGGCCTCCTTAGCGGTAATTGCCCCTTTGAGAGTCTTACCCAAATCTAGTGCTGAGTACCAATCCTGTGGGGTAAAGTAACCTCTTCGCTCACGAAAAAGCTCACGATAAGTGGGTAGAAATCCATCGCTTAGGACCACTTCGCCCGACTTCTTGCCCTGCTTATTAACTGGAAAGACTAGATGTACATCGGGATGCTCCAGGGAGGCTATCTTATGGCAGTTTGCACACTCTCCACACGAGTCACCAGCCACACGATTCTCGCAATTTAGGTACTGAATATAGGCTACCGCCATTGGCAAAAGTCCCGCACCCGAACTACCCGTGAAGAGCTGAGCGTGGCTCACTCGATTGTGATCCACACTGCGTACTAACTGCCCTTTGAGCTCATCCTGACCTATAATATCTGAAAATTTCACTATCTCTGTTATTGTTCACGCAAATATACACAAACTTTTTGACTTCTCGCCTACAACGCACAAATTCCTAGCTTTAGAACGTAATGAGTAGACTCATTATTTTGGAGAGGAGCGGATGGTGGCAAAAAAGTTGATATGCAAAATTTTGACATCAAAATAATATTTCACAAAAATTAGTCGTTATGAGTAGTAAACAAAACTTTAAATTTGCCTATGAGAGAGCTTGCCTATTGATTAAAACAACATTTACAAACTAAATTGGATTATGAAAAAGGCGTTTATTTTTATAGGAGTTGTTGCGGCATCGGTTGTCGCAAGCTCACTTACTGTCAGCATATTACATAAAAGAACTGGCAACGTAGAGTATGTAGAGACCATAGTTGAGCGAACACCTCAGCTAGGTTCACACTTCACATCATTTCAAGAGGGTAGTTACCCCGATCTTACGTATGCCGCCGAGAACTCGGTCAAGGCAGTAGTTAACATCGAAGTCACGCAAGAGGTGCAGACCCAATCTCGTGGCTATGACCCATTCTATGAGTTCTTCGGAATACCACAACAGCAGGGACAGGGACAGAAGCGCCTGCGCAAAGGGGGCGGCTCTGGTGTCATTATATCGGAGGATGGATACATCGTTACAAACAACCACGTCATCGACAATGCATCGACAGTTAAGGTTAAACTCAACGACGGTCGTGAATTTGACGCAACTGTGATTGGTAGCGACCCAACGACAGATATAGCACTAGTGAAGGTCGAAGCCGAGGGGCTTCCAACCCTAAAGTTCGGCTCGTCAGACGCTCTTCGTCTTGGGGAGTGGGTCCTCGCTATTGGATCTCCATTTGGTCTTCAATCGACAATCACAGCGGGTATCGTTAGCGCTAAGGCTCGCAACCTTGGGGCGATTCCAGCGGAGTTTGGTATTGAATCGTTCATCCAGACCGACGCTGCTGTCAACCCAGGAAACTCAGGTGGTGCGCTTGTGAACACTCACGGCGAGCTTATCGGCATCAACACCCTGATTAAATCACAGACGGGTAGCTATACGGGCTATTCATTCGCTGTGCCTGAGGCGATCGTGCGCAAAGTAGTGCTCGACCTCAAGGAGTATGGCGTTGTTCAGCGTGCTCTGCTTGGAATTTCATTCATAGCTATCACTCAGGAGGTTATCGACCAGATGGGCGACCAAATGGGAGTCGATCAGATCGGTGGAGTCTATGTTGCATCGGTCTCTGAAGGGGGCTCAGCATCTGAGGCTGGCATCAGAAAAGGGGACGTTATCCTCTCTATCGACGGTATAGATATCAAGAACGAGGCGACTCTTCAGGAGCAAATAGCACGTCACAGACCTAATGATAAAGTTAAATTATCGGTAAAAAGAGGGGATTCTGTGAAACAAATCGACGTAGTTTTACGTAATAAGGCAGGAAAGACAGAGTTAATAGCCAAGACAGACCAACAAGTTAGTTTACTTGGCGCAAACTTTGTTAACGCTAGCGATAAGTTGTCACGTCAACTCGAAATCTCTGGCGGTGTACAAGTTTCAGACATTGAATCTGATAGCATTCTGGCTGATGCAGGGGTTAAAGATGGATTTATCATCACCCACATCAACAACCGTAGAGTTGAGTCAGTTGCCGATTTGGGGAGCATCAAAGGCGAGATTACATCTGTGGATGGCATCTATCCGAATGGGCGCTCAGCGAGCTATCCGATTATCCGTTAACACAAACCTCCTCGAAAATTAGGCGGGGTAGAGTGGTGCCAAATTCAGAGTGGCACTCGGTGGTGGTGTCTGTGATTGTAGAGTACATTTCCAAGTGTTGAGAGAGAATATATTAACAATAGCTAGGAGGGTTCAGCCCGCCCTCCCAGCACAAAACTTAAAGAAGTTAGGAAATGCGTCAATTAAAAATTACAAAATCCATCACGAATCGTGAGAGTGCGTCACTGGACAAATACCTTCAGGAGATTGGCAAAGAGGAGCTAATCACCGTTGAAGAGGAGGTAGAGCTGGCCCAGAGGATCCGAAAAGGGGATCAAGAGGCACTCGAGAAGCTAACAAAGGCGAATCTTCGTTTCGTGGTTTCGGTTGCTAAGCAGTACCAAAATCAAGGTCTAAGCCTTCCCGATCTTATCAACGAGGGTAACCTAGGTCTTATCAAGGCTGCTGAGAAGTTCGACGAAACTCGTGGATTTAAATTTATCTCATATGCCGTTTGGTGGATTCGTCAGTCGATTCTTCAGGCTCTAGCAGAGCAGTCACGTATCGTTCGCCTACCACTCAATCAGGTAGGATCGCTCAACAAGATCAACAAGGCACTAGCTAAGTTTGAGCAGGAGCACGAGCGTACACCTTCGCCAGAAGAGCTTGCAAATGAGCTAGAACTTCCAAAGGATAAGGTCACAGATACACTTCGTGTTGCAGGTCGCCACGTGTCGGTCGACGCTCCATTCTCGGATGGTGAGGACAACAACCTTTTGGATGTACTCATCAACCACGACGCCCCAAATGCCGACAGAGGGCTCATCAACGAGTCGCTAGCTACGGAGATCGATCGTGCGCTGGAGACTCTCACAGATAGAGAGCGCTACATCGTTAAGTACTTCTTCGGAATCGGTTGCTCGGAGATGACACTCGAAGAGATTGGTGAGAAGTTTGACCTTACGCGTGAGCGTGTGCGTCAGATCAAGGAGAAAGCGATCCGCCGCCTTCGCCACTCGTCACGCAGCAAACTACTGAAGTCATACCTAGGGTAAGAGATCAACATATAAACAAGAAGTCCGACAAACGCTCATGTTTGTCGGATTTCTTGTTTTTGTGCTTTAGTATACCCTAATGCTCTGCACCACTCTATTTATTCCCGTAAAAATTCCGTAGCCACCATCAATATTACCTTTGATATCAACAAGGTCTGAGGACGAACTACCAGTTCCTTGACTAAGGAGGACATACTCATAATTTATGTGGCAGAGCGAGATTTGATACTCTCCCTCATAGTGGAAATCCTCCCTTGAGAGAGACGCTAAATCACCCTGCGTACTACTCAAACGAATGCTCTGTGAGGGGCTATTATTATACTCGTCGACAAGAGTCGTACTCTCTGTATAACCCTCTACAATATAGTAGCCCTCATCGCTGTTTAGCCATGTAATATCTATATTGCTATCACCCATTGGCCCACCGTGCGAGCTAACATCTATTGATGTTGCCGAAAACACTACATCTTGCGGCGCTGTAGGTACACTTGTCGAGGAGCTTATCAGTTTATCATTATACGTAAACTCCAAAGAGTACTCATCGCCCTGCACAACAACTAGCGATAGGTTCTGATACTTCCCCTCGCCTAGAGATTGTAAGCTGTAGCTCTCGCCCTTTGTCTCATTTGTTATCGTAATCTGTAGATCATCAACGTTCTCATCGCTATACTCTACATCGTCTCTCAGGGCGATCAGCTTCTGAACTTGCAGAGTGGGGGAGACCCCAGGTTCGAGATAACAACTTACAACAGGCTTATCCTCAAACTCTGCTAATAGGGTTGGTTGGCAAGCAACTAGAATTGAACATGTTAGTATATATAGTAATCTATGCATAATCATTAAAATTTAAACGACAACGAAAGGTTTGGAGTTATCGAAAGGTAGTTAATATTTGACTCTAGGATGGAACCATCAACAATCTCAAACTGCTTAGCACTCACGTTTTTACGATTATACGCATTAAACACCGAGAGACTTATAGCATTTGGGCGACCTTGGGTGCCAAACATATCAAACCTAAAGCTTGCCGCTAGGTCGAGACGATGGTAGTCGGGTAGACGAAAAGTATTTCGATCGCTCACCGCAAAGTAGCTCTCAAGATTACCCCCTGCACCCTCAATCTCATAGGCACCAATAGGCGCTGTGTATGGTCGCCCAGTCGAGTAGATCCACGTTGCTGAGAGGTCGAAATTTCCCAAACGATAGATCCCCACAGCCTTAAATTCGTGCGTCACATCCTGCGAGGCGTAGTAGTAGTTGTCCGACTGCTCTGGGTAGCGGCTCTTAACCTGCCCTAGAGTATAGCTAATCCAACCACTTAGTTTACCCGCCTTCTTCTGCGCTAGAAACTCAACTCCCGTTGCATAGCCATCACCAACAAAAAAGCTCTCAGAGACTTGGCTCTCATCTACCACACCACCTCCTCCAGGCCCTGGTTTACTGGATTTGTAGCGTAGGTTATACTCCGAGATGTCATAGTTGCGCTTATAGTATCCCTCCACGCTGAAGATATAGTTTGGCAGGTCGTAGTTAAAGCCTAGATTGAAGTGATTTGACTGGCTAACGGGGATCTCCTCACCATCCGAAAGGATCCAGAAATCTGTATTTCCAGCGAGTATATCCTCTCTAACAATTCGGTTTGCATATTGATAGAATACTCCAGTGGCTGCATTGAGAGTCAGTCTATTAGTCAGATTATAGCTTGCGCTCAATCGAGGCTCAATATAGAGTTTAGAGGTCGATGTATAGTAGTTGAATCGAAGGCCTGGAGTCACTGTCAATCGACTATCGAGCAACGAGATCTTATCTTGGGCATAGACCCCCATCAGTAGGGCGTTGTTCTGCTTATCGAGTAGCTTTTCGCCCTCATTTATTGCGTAGCTATACGAGACATCGTAGAGGGTACCGAACGCTCCGAACTCTAGGGTGTGGTGATTGTTTAGAAGGTAGCGCCAATCGTACTTTAGGCTTGCGTCGTATAGATTATTCTCTTCGAGAGTTCCCGACTCGATTGTCTCGGTTGTTGTATCTTCGGTGATGGACACACTCCTTGTTTGGTCTCGTGTTGCATAGAAGTTCGAGAAGCTTGCCAAGAGATTGCTACTGAGTTGATCGCTAACCTTTCTATTCCAGCGCAGGCTCGTTCCAAAGTTACCATAATGCGCAAAATCGGAGTTATCCATCGAGATGCTAGCCATTCCACCACCCCCACCTCCAGGGCCACCTGCAAAGTCAAAATCTGGTGTGTTGTCGATATAGTCCGCACCATTAAATATGCTCAGTGAAATTATATCTCGATCCGTTGGCGTGTATGTGATCTTACCATTTATGT
Source organism: uncultured Alistipes sp. (assembly GCA_964370415.1). Lineage (GTDB taxonomy): Bacteria > Bacteroidota > Bacteroidia > Bacteroidales > Rikenellaceae > Alistipes. The sequence goes on along the minus strand of CAYJIY010000008.1, from coordinate 8,468 downwards.
CGTAGAAGTATGCAGGGGAGCTCTTTATATCCATGTCTGGTCTACCTGGAACAGCCGTTGCCTGCTCATCGGTGGAGTTCTGCCCTGAGATTCGATCCCACATATACCCTTGGTAAGATCGTCTAAATGCGAAGAGCGATGTTATCTTCTCGCCGATTGGGATCTCTGTGTATAGATTCATACTCAAAAGGCTAACCTCACCCCCTACAGTAAACTCACGATTACCATCTTTTGCCGTGATCTCAGTGACACTCGATAGTCGCCCACCATACTTTGACTCGAAGCCACCTTTGTATAGCTGCACATCTTTGATCGCATTAGAGTTGAAGGCGCTATAGAATCCATGCAAGTGGTCGACGTAGTAGACCGTGAATCCATCGTAGAGTATAAGGTTCTGATCGGGCGTTCCTCCCCTAACATACATTCCTGAGCTATTCTCGTTTGAAGCACTAACACCTGGCATTAGTTGAAAACCTCTCAAAATATCCTTCTCACCAACATTGGGAAGTAGTTTGAGCGCCTCGGGTGCCATCTTCATCTTGTGCTCTCCCGTATATTGTTGCAGGGCTTTATCGTCCTTACGACCAATAATAAACACCTCAGCAATAGATAGAGGCTGTGGCTCAAGGGTTATATTTCTTGGGGTGCTCTGCTCCGATGGCTCTAGGTGTATCTTCTGCGAGAGGTAACCAATGTAGTCGACACTCAAGGTGCAGGTGTCGGCAGGCACACCATTGAGCGTGAAGCGACCGTTGGCATCCGAGACTGTTCCAATGGTTGTGCCGTCCACAGATACCGTTGCATAGGGGATACGCTCACCACTTTTCGAATCGACAATTTCACCCGTAAGCATAAAATTACGCTTTACGGGGCTCAGCACATCACGTCGTTGTGTTGTGTTTGCAACTTGGCTCTGCTTAGACGCTGCCACCTTTTGTTGAAGGGCTTCGAGCTGCTGTTGATCCTTGGCGATATAGATGCGACCATCATCACTCACCAGTGTGACCATATCCCAAGAGTCTCGCAAGATCTCTAACACGTCACCAACTGTTTTTGCTCTATTTTCGCGAGCAACAGCATAGGAACTCGACATAAAAGAGGCCTTGTATCGAGATAGAGATTCGGCATCGTAGACAAAGCGAATGTTTAGATCCTCGCCAATCTGCGCAATGATCTTGTCCACATCATCCCTTCGGTAGTCCTTGGGCAGCCTAAGGCTCGTTATGCTCTGACCAAACACAGAGGTAGCAGAGCACAACAAAAGTAGTGCTATAAAAAATTTATTCATACGTTAAATTGTAAATGGTTTGTTTGCTTTCGTGATAACGAATAGCGACGCTAAAACATATGAATTGCGATGCGAATTGCTTAAAATCGAGTGTGAACTGCTACTTCAATAGAGTAAAATATTCACATATATAAAATACGAGTCCGACTAGCACTTTTAGCTAGTCGGACTCGTATTCTCTTTCTCTGGCAGGATTACTTTGCAGCAATTGCATCGATCTCAACGAGTGCTCCCATCGGTAGTTTAGCTACCTCGTAGCACATGCGCGCTGGCATATCTGTAGTGAAAAACTCAGCATAAACTGCATTCATTGCGGCAAAATCACCTATATTGTCGAGCAAAACTGTTGTTTTTACCACGTCAGAGTAGTCATAACCAGCCTCACGAAGGATATAACCTAGGTTAGTGAGTGCTTGGCGAGTTTGCGCCTCGATTCCCTCAGCCATAGTTGATGTTGCGCCATCAAGTGGCAACTGTCCCGATACGTATAGTGCTCCAGCTGCCTCAACAGCCTGAGAGTATGGCCCAACTGCCTTTGGGGCTAGTGGCGATGCAATGATTTTTTTCATAATATATTTAGTTTAATGTTTACACAAAGATATAAAAAAACTCGCTCTCACAATCAACATTAAATGTGAATTGTTAAAACTATCGATATATTTACTAACTTTGCAGAGAGCTATCAGCGCAATAAACACCTTTTTTGGGTGGTTTATTCTGCACATACGGCAAGGTTTTAGCACTAGATTATTGCTAGCTAACTCACCTTGAGGAGCCTTGCGACTAGCTCACAAATTAATTTTAATATAATAGATCAAAACGATGAAATTCAGAACAATTTTAACAATGATTGCAGCATCACTTCTCTTTGTGGGTTGCTGCTCTTGCCGTTCAAAATCCAACAAAGTAAACAAACCTCTTGTTCAGACTCAGTGGCAATTGTCGCAGATAAACGGACAGGAGATCACCCCAACGGAGAGTAAATACACAATCCAGTTCGACTCCGAAGGGCGAATCGGAGGGCTTGGAGATTGCAACCGACTAATGGCTGACTACACAACAACTGAGAGTCGTGCCCTTAAGATTGGCGCAATCGCAGGAACTCGCATGATGTGTCGAGATGCAAAGCAGGAGGCTCTATTCTTCAGCACACTATCCAAAGCGACTCACTACGCAATAGATGGCGATTCGCTCATCTTGCTCGATAGTGGTGAGATTATAGCTATCTTCTCAGCTAAGTAAGCGAGGTGGAGTTTAAAAAAAACGCTAGAGTTTATCACTCTAGCGTTTTTTTTAGTATTGTCCCGAACGTATCTTACTCAGTGTCGAGAGCGTAACTCCAAGGAACGAGGCTATGTGTCCAAGGTTCGCCCGAAGGCATATATCTGGGTGATTATCCATCAGTTTACGATAGCGCTCCGAGGCTGGTAGCGACAACGAATCTACACGATGCAGCTGCAGTCCAAGAAGGCACTCCTGATGTATGACTCGCGACCAGTTAGCAATATCAATACTCTGCTCATAGAGCTCATTTAGGCGCTCAATAGGTATTGAGTAGCACTCCACTGGCTCGATGGTCTCAACGTACTCAAAACCTGGTTCACCACGATAGGCACTCAAAAGCCCAAAGGTTATATCCCCCTCCTTAGAGAACCATGTCGTTATATCGCACCCATCTATCACGCAGTAAGAGCGAGTCATTCCGCTCTCGATGAAGTAGATATTGCTATCTAGAGTCCCGCCCCGAATCAACTCATGCCTCTTGGGGAGGTCATGGCGCGTGAAACTAGAGGTTAGCAACTCAATCGAGGAGTCGCTAACGGGATAGATAGAGCGTATGGAGTTGATGATGTTTTTCATAATTTCTATACCAAAGATATAAAAAAATTATGAATTTAACACATCACTTAAATTTTAGCCACGTCAAATGATGCCACAACCCCTCCAAAGGCCCCTTTGAGTGTCGTGACAACCACATCTCACTCAGCCATATCTGAAGAACCAACACTACACAACCTAGCGCCACACTGAGCGTTATACCCAGATATTGTGTGAGGTGAAAACCCCATGCGTAGAACAGAGTACAGCAGATCAGCGACTGCCCTATGAAGTTTGTGAGGCTCATTCTACCATATATTGATAGGTGTCCAAATAGTTTTCCCTCGCCCCACTTGCGATGCGCCAACACAAAGAGCGATATGAGCAGCAGCGATGCCATGAGGTTGTAGTACATCGTAAATCCCGTAAAGGGGATCTTTGCCTTTAGGATATAGAGCCCAACGGATAGCAAAGCACTCACTACTGCCATCTGCCTAAATCGCACCGATGGCAAGCTAAAGAACTCTATGCGATAGGCTAATATTCCAAGCAAGAACAGAGCGAAAGTCTGAGCCAATCGCCCCTCCTCCAGTGCCCAAAGCAGGCACGCCTTTAGCCCTAGAGTTGCATTGTTGTAGAGCGTCATAAGCAGTCCACTCCCAGCATTTGCACTAGCTAGCTCGGTGTAGGCACCCATATAGTTATTCGAAATTATAGGTCTGAAGCTATCGATAATCTGAAGCGGTTGCGCTGCAAAAATTACCGCCAACGCAAACAGTACCACGCTATTGAGCCTAATGAGAGGTATCACAACCATCATCGTCAGTGCATAGAAAACCAACGGATCGCCACCCGAGAAGAGGGCTGCATTCGCAACACCAAACCCAATTAGCAGTATCATTCGCCAAAACATCCTTAGCGAAAAATCTTTGCCCTTTCTCTTTTGATTGGCGTATTGCATCGCAAATGTGTAGCCAAACAGCAGTGCGAAGATCGTGTACGCCTTACCCTCAAGCAGAAAATAGAGGGTAGAGCGAACCGTAGAGTCAAGCCCTAGTAGCCACTGTGGAGCGCTCCACGCCATATCTGTTGAGTAGAGAAAGTTGTTGGAGCAGTGAATCAGCAGGATAATCGCTATTGCAAAACCCCTCAGGGCATCGATTACCTGAATGCGAGATTTAGGCCTAGCCCATGATCCACTTTCCATACTTTTTCCATCTTAGCACCAATGCCACAAGCACCCAGTTCACTAGCAGGATCACAACAGAGCCAATAACCATCTTCGCCATAACGTGTACTGGCAGCTTCTCGATAAGGTTATATATAGGGCCTAGGATCATGTAGTGCGACATCCAGATTCCGAACGTGCAAGCGCCCATGCTAGCCAAAAGCTTATTGAACCTTACATTTGTGAAGTTAATCTTCTGCGCCATCATCACGATTGGAATGGTCATAAGCAGAACGTTTGGCGAGCAGTATGTGTAGAACAGCTCAACGAGTGCGGCTGGTTGACCTGGTGTAGCTGTAATGTCTTTGAATCCGAAGAACGTAATGCAGTATCCAACCGCAAACATCGGAAGTCCCACAAGTGCAATCTTCGCCCAACTCCAGTTCAGTGGGTTATTCTTCATGTAGTAACCCAACAGCAGGAAGCCATTAAATCCAGCGAAATAGTACAACATTCCAAACTCATTCCAAGAGCAAACACCCCAAAGATCCTGCACTAGGAACTGGCGAAGATATGGGATAAATAGCGAGACGAACCAGATTCCAAGGAAGATCTGCTGTTCACGCTTCGATGCCTGCTTAACCCACGCCGAGAAGATAGGCAGGAATAGATAGATGCCGATCAGAGCGTAGACATACCACATTTGTGTTGCGTAGTAGGTGAATGCAAATGGTATCATCAAAACATCCTTTATAGCGTCTGAGAAGCTATGCGAAGGAGTTACCCATGCAAAAAATTCGTTGATTGTCGATAGTTCACAACCCAACAGACCCGACACCCAAGGGAATAGATTATAGGCAACCGACCAGATCAGGAACGGTACGATTAGGCGCATCATTCTCTTCTTGTAGAAGCCAGTCATTGTCTCCTTTACGGGAAGGAGAAGCACACCCGTCACCATTAAGAACAACGGAATAGCAGGGCGCAGGAGCGATCCATAGAGACTTCCCCACATGTTATACCAAGGCTCAGAGCGTTGTTCTGGTGTTACATTGTCGGTACAGTGAACAGCGATCATCATGAAGATCGCAATGAATTTGAGTAGATCTAGCCACTCAATGCGTTTAGGTTGCGTAGTAGTTACCATAGGTTAAATGTTTTATTTTATGTCTATAGTAACAAAGGTATAATTTTATGCTCTACATTTTTTTTACATATAACAAAAAAAACACAAAGGGCACCCAAATTGGATGCCCTTTGTGTTTTAGTCCCTTTTAGTGAGATCTAAACACTACTTCTTCTCTGCGAAAAAGTCTTTTACTTCGTCGTTGTGGACGATCGCCTCTTTAAACGTGTAAGAACCAGTCTTCTCAGATTTTACCATCTTGATACACTTAGTATAGTTCTTACCTGTACCAGTTTTGAGGGTTGCAACTACTTTCTTTGCCATAACTCACTAATACTATTTAATTTCTCTGTGAACTGTCACCTTCTTCAAGTATGGATTGTACTTCTTACGCTCCAAACGATCTGGTGTGTTTTTCTTGTTTTTAGTAGTGATGTAACGAGACATTCCCGGAACACCGCTCTCTTTTTGTTCAGTACACTCTAGGATGACCTGAACTCTGTTACCTTTCTTTGCCATTTGTTAATCGCTTTTAATAGACTTTTTTAGGAGCTACTGCACCGCGTAGAGCAGCTGCAAGACCCTTTTTGTTGATTGTTTTAATTCCGGCTGCTGTCACCTTTAGTGTGATCCAGCGACCCTCCTCTTCTAACCAAAAACGCTTCGTTCTCAAATTTGGAGCGAATCTGCGCTTGGTTTTCTGGTTTGAGTGCGAGACATTGTTACCTGTCATCGCGGTTTTACCTGTAATTTCGCAAGCTTTCATCTTTTTTTTAAACTTAAAAATTATCCCATAAGGGGTTGCAAATATATACATAATTATCGGAATTACAATGCTTATGATATAAGATTTATTAAAAATAGTGTTTTTTATCCTTTTTCTACCTCAAAAATATCCCTCAAAAGATGGCTCCAAGTACAACAATAGTACCCCACGAGGCGAGATAATAATTAATATTTTTTAAGAATATTTGGATATACAAATATTTTATTATACATTGCGAACTGTAACTTACACGAAGAAAATAGGCAGTAAATATCCGTTTAAAAGCCACAAATAGATAGTAAAAACAGCTATTAAATTACAATTTATCACACAAAATACTCACTCAAAACATTCTAAAAAATGAAAACACTCTCCTTGATTTTTAAGGGTATTCTATCCCTTGTTCTGCTCTCTACATTTTCGTGTAAAGATTCTGATGAATTGGTCGTAGAGCTATCTACAGACACGACTGAGGTTATATTCAACCCTGGTGAAGCGGTTGATTCTAAAAGTTTTAAAATCACATCAAACACCGACTGGGAGATTGCTTTCAACGCCCCATGGCTAACCCTAACTCCAAGCGAAGGCACAAGTGGCGACACAAATGTTGAGGTAACAATCCTCGACATGCTATATAAGGAGGCTCGCAGCGTCGACATCAAGATCATGGCTGGCGACCAAACAAAATTAGTAACTGTAAGTCAAGTTGCGTATCCTACGCCAACATCACTCACAATTAGCGCTCCACTACTAAAATTAGTGGCTGGGCAGCAGATGCAACTTACAGTCTCTAGCGACCCTGAGGTGGCAAATATCGACGATTTAAGCTGGGAGAGTTCTGACCCTTTAATTGCAGAGATTGACTTTGCTGGCAATGTGAGTGCTGTGGCTCCAGGTCCTGTTACAATTACAGCGACTGCAGGTGGTGTTTCAGCAAGTACCGAGATTGAGATCGTGGATGTATTCTCGACAGATGGCACTAAAAAAGCATATACATTTGCTGATTTAGCTGGTTATCCGTCATCTGGAGTTACCAAGGATGGCTCAACATATACCCTATCGGCTAGCATCACTCTATCAGAGAGCGACACTCTTAAACTTGGTGATGCAACGACTGTAAAACTCGCAGATAAAGTCGAAATTCTTGCGTATGGTCACATTGATTTCACCCCAGAGAGCCCTGCCGTAGTGACAGTCACAGAGACAGGCGTAATTCCAGATCCGATCAGAATGACGGGCGACCTTTCGAGCGGAGATTTCGACAACATCACATTCAAAGGTGTGACACTCAGATCATACACAACTCTAACACTCAATGTCAGCAACTGTACATTTACCGAGGTTATAGACTCCGAAGAGTGTATCGATCTTGGTGGAAGCGGCATAGCAAACATCACGAACTGTCGTTTCATACAGAATGCCTATCCAGCAATTAGCTCAGGGTCGAACATGGCCGTTGAGATCCACTTCAACGACAACTACCTAGAGAACAACTCAAACGACGCTCGCAATCGCCCACAGATCAACATCACTGTGGCAGGTGATCGCCCAACGGAGATCAAAAACAACACAATAACTGGTCCATTTGAGATCACAACTTGTGGAGGTATCGCTGTATCTAACCTACTTGGAATCGGAGGAACTAATAAAGTCACAATCGAAGGGAACTCAGTGAGTGGTTGTCGCTATGGAATCACAACGAACGGTACTATGGATGTGAGAATTGTCAACAACACCATCACAGACAACAACTGGGAGTCAAATCCGATGTATGGTGGTAGTGGAATCAGCATCTACAACTCCAATGGGGGACAGAAGGTATATATCGAGGGTAACACGATCAGCGGCAACTACTGGGGAATCACAAACATTGGAAGCGTCGCTAATGGCACTGGAGCAGATGTAAATGTGGGTAACCTCACTCAAGGTACGGACTACAACCCTGGCAACAACACATTCAGCAACAACGGCAACAACGGCAGCCTGTATGACCTATATAATAGTAGTGCGAAGACCGTATATGCTCAGGGTAATAGATGGAACGATCAAGCAAACATCGAGGCATCGATCACCCACAAAGTAGACGATCCATCGCTAGGGGAGGTGATCTTCACCCCTGCTGCTGAGTAGTTCAGCATAATTATAACAAAAAAGCCTTTCTAGTTAGAAAGGCTTTTTTTTATCTCTTCAAGTAATCTCTCTTGTATTATTCGTGACGCACGCTCTACGATCTCATGGCGCTCGTGCCCACACATCTCAACAAACGAAATGCACCCACTTGGCGTTGCTATCGCCATCCAAA
>CAYJIY010000007.1:27752-85780 GCA_964370415.1 uncultured Alistipes sp. | reverse complement strand
GCTTGGCAAGATATCATAAAACAATAGTGGAGAAACTTACGCCCACATTACAATGCAAGAAAGATATGATCAATAAGCGATAGTCAACCATCATTTTCATTATACTCAGATGGCTACTAGAAAGAGAAAAGGGTACTTCCATTGGAGCGAATCTCCAAGGAAGTACCCTTTTACTCTTATAGTGTACTTAAAGTACTATTATTTCTTTACTTTAGGTGCAAGAATCATATTCATCTTCTTACCATCGAGCTTAGGCATAAGCTCCACCTTTGCCACCTCCTCGAGGTCAGTTGCAAAGCGAAGAAGTAGGATTTCACCCTGCTCCTTGAAGACGATCGATCGTCCACGGAAGAATACATAAGCCTTAACCTTAGCGCCCTCTTTGATGAAGTTCTCAGCGTGCTTGAGCTTAAAGTTGTAGTCGTGATCGTCAGTCTGAGGACCGAATCTGATCTCCTTGATTACAACCTTAGATTGATTTGCCTTTAGCTCCTTAGCCTTCTTTTTCTGTTGGTATAGGAACTTCTGGTAGTCAACAATACGACACACAGGAGGATCCGCCTTAGGAGATATCTCCACAAGGTCTAGGTTCATCTCGTCAGCCATTTTTAGTGCCTGCGATGTAGGCATAACTACTGGCTCTTCAATATTTTCGCCTACCAATCGTACTTGAGGAACTGTGATCTCCTTGTTTGTACGGTGTGGGTTCTCCTTCTCTGGCGGACGGCGAAAATTCTGTCTTTGTCTGATCGGACCTGAAGGTCTCGGTCTAAATGGTTTTGGTGCTGCGATAGCTGTAAAATTTTAATGGTTATTTAATCTATTTATTTCATCTTATTCTCTTCGATCTCCTGAGCAACCTTGTCGTTGATCATCTGACAGAACTCCTCAGTAGACATTTGTCCTTTATCGCCATCTCCCTGAGCACGCACTGAGACTAGATTCTCAGCAGCCTCTTTCTCTCCTACGATAAGTAGATATGGGATACGCTTAAGTTCATTGTCACGGATCTTACGACCGATCTTCTCGTTACGATCATCGACTGTTGTACGCACATCGTGACGATTGAGCATTGCCGAAACTTGCATTGCATAGTCGTTGTACTTCTCCGAGATTGGGAGGATCACAACCTGATCTGGCGACAGCCACAACGGGAATTTACCAGCTGTGTGCTCGAGTAGAACCGCCACAAAACGCTCCATAGAGCCAAATGGCGCACGGTGAATCATGATCGGGCGGTGCAACTTATCATCTGCACCCTTATACGTTAGGTCGAAACGCTCAGGTAGGTTATAATCGACCTGAATTGTTCCCAACTGCCACTTTCTTCCGATAGCATCACGCACCATGAAGTCGAGCTTAGGACCGTAGAATGCCGCTTCGCCATACTCCACAACTGTATCTAGACCCTTCTTCTGAGTAGCTTCGATAATAGCGCTCTCCGCCTTATCCCAGTTCTCATCAGAGCCGATATACTTCGTTGTATTGTTTGGGTCACGAAGTGAAATTTGAGCCGTATAGTTATCAAATTTCAGAGTCTTGAAGATGTATAGCACGATGTCGATAACCTTCTCAAACTCCTCTAGAAGTTGATCTGGGCGAACGAAAAGGTGCGCATCATCTTGAGTAAATCCTCTCACACGAGTAAGACCATGAAGCTCTCCCGACTGCTCGTAGCGGTACACAGTACCGAACTCAGCCATTCTAACTGGCAGCTCCTTGTATGAGCGAGGCTTCGACTTATAGATCTCACAGTGGTGAGGACAGTTCATAGGGCGCAACAAGTACTCCTCACCCTCAACTGGTGTGTTGATTGGTTGGAAAGAGTCCTTACCATACTTAGCGTAGTGCCCCGATGTTACATATAGCTCCTTGTTTCCGATGTGAGGAGTGATAACCTGCTGGTATCCATACTCCTTCTGCACACCACGTAGGAACTGCTCTAGGCGCTCACGCAGAGCCGCTCCCTTTGGCAACCAAAGCGGAAGACCCTGACCCACTCTCTGAGAGAATGTGAAGAGCTCTAGCTCTTTACCGATCTTTCTGTGGTCACGCTTTTTCGCCTCCTCCATCATCACTAGGTACTCGTCCAAAAGTGATTTCTTCGGGAATGAGATACCGTAGATACGTGTTAGCATCTTATTATTCTCGTCTCCACGCCAGTAAGCACCAGCAATAGATGTAAGCTTTATAGCCTTAATTGGAGCTGTCGTTGGAAGGTGTGGTCCACGGCAAAGGTCCGTGAATTCACCGTTCGTGTAGAAGGTGATTGTTCCATCCTCTAGCTCAGAGATTAGCTCCATCTTGTATTGATCGCCCTTCTCTGTGAAGTTCTTTAGAGCCTGCTCTTTTGATACTTCCTCTCTCTTTAGCACCGATTTGTTGCGTGCTAGTTCGAGCATCTTCTTCTCAATACGCTCTAGATCGGCCTCTGTGATTGGAGTTGGAGAGTCTACATCGTAGTAGAATCCGCTCTCGATCGCTGGACCGATACCAAACTTAATACCTGGGTAGAGTGCCTCTAGTGCCTCTGCCAATAGGTGAGACGAGGTGTGCCAGAAGGCGTGCTTACCCTCAGCGTCGTCCCACTTGTAGAACTTAATCGATGCATCGCTCTCAACAGGAAGCATCATGTCAACTGTCTGTCCATCTACCGATGCAGCTAGAGAGTCGGCAGCTAAACGAGGGCTGATACTCTCCGCAATCTGATAGGCTGTTGTCCCTTTTTCAAACTCACGCTGTGAGCCATCTGGGAATGTAATCTTAATCATACTTGTTTGTTAATTATTGTTTTGAACACTTCGCCGCTTCCACAATTACGAGACGGAATACAGCTTATGCTCTGTTTTATATCTTGTTGTTAATCAACTTTCTCCATATTAGGAATATCCTTCACCGAGAGGTCACGACCACCGTGCTCACGCTCCGCCTTTTGAAGAGGGCGTTTCGACCACTCTAGCCACGCTCTGCGGCGCTTGAGGGTGTCAATCGCCATATAGATAGCGTTGCGCATAGATTGAAGATCGGCGACTCCCTGCCCAGCAATTCCAAACGCTGTGCCATGGTCGGGCGATGTTCTCACGTGGCTCAAACCCGCTGTGAAGTTCACACCCTCAGGCGAAAGCGTCTTGAATGGCGTTAGTCCTTGATCGTGATACATAGCAAGGATACCATCGTAGTTCGCATACTCACCACTTGCGAAGAGTCCATCTGCTGCAAACGGTCCAAATGCTAGAACTCCAGAGGTATACGCCTCAACGATAGCAGGCTTGATAATATCTTGCTCCTCACGACCTAGCAGACCTCCGTCACCAGCGTGTGGATTGAGTGAAAGCACTGCAATTCGTGGCTCAACTACTCCAAAGTCCTTCTTTAGGGTCTCTCTTAGGTTCTTTAGATCCTTAACGATCTTCTCCGCTGAGATACTCTCGCTGATCTGCGAGACTGGAATATGCTTAGTCACAAGCCCCACTCGTAGGCGCTCGCTACACATTATCATCATTGAATCACCTTCGAGCTCCGATGCCAAAAATTCGGTATGCCCCGTAAAGTTGAAATCATCGCTCTGGACGCTCTCCTTGCTGATTGGAGCTGTCACGAGGGCATCAATAGCACCACTTTTGAGCTCCTGCACCGCTTTTCTGAGTGCTGCCACAGCCGCAGCTCCTGCCTCAGATGAGATCTGACCTGGCTCTACCTTTTTAAACGACTCAGCGCAAGCGACCATAGATAGGCGACCTTTACGTGCCTCAGCACCCGATGCGACCATATTTATACGAAGATCTGATGTCTCCGAAAATTTTGATTTATAATAGCTTGCAACCTCTGGTGAGCCATAGATCACGGGTGCGCACATATCCGACATTCTCGAATCTGCAAAGATACGAAGGATTGTCTCCCACCCGATTCCGTTTGGATCACCCTGAGTGATACCTATTTTGAGTCTGTTTTCTGGCATAAACTTATTCTATATTCAAAGTCCAAAGATAGAAAAAAAAGTGGAGAAATAACACTCCACAACCATGAAATTTATCTCTCCAACCCTATTAAACACTATTTCGACCGATTTATCACCCCATTCTACGCCTAAATTCGGAACAGATGATACCAGTAGCCATCGCCACGTTGAGCGATTCCGACCCTGCACAATCGGCAGGATAGGGTGGAATATAGAGCTTATGAGTGATACTCTGGGCACACTGCTCGCTAACGCCACGCCCCTCGTTACCCATAAGAATGACCCCTTCAGCGCTCAGTTCACTTCGGTAGATATTCTCCCCCTCAAGCATAGCGCCATAGATGGGAACTCCCTGATCCTTAAGTTCACGGAGTGTCTCCGAGAGATCGACATAGTGGACTCTCACTCTTAGGATTGCACCCATTGTCGCCTGCACAACTTTCGGGTTGAAGCAGTCGGCTGAGTTGTGTGTACAGATGATATCCTCAATGCCAAACCAATCAGCAAGACGAATAATTGTCCCCATATTTCCTGGGTTCTGAACCTCGTCGAGCGCCAAAATAAGTCTCTTTTTGAGAGTCTCGATATTGGGTTTATAATCGGGTTTGCGCACCAAAGCCAAGCAACTAGCTGCGGACTTTAGATGCGAGATTCGCTCCATCTCCTTTGGAGAGAGAGTCTGCACATCGTAGCCCGACATAACACCCTCAAGTGCATAGATCTGCTCAATCTGAAATTGCGATTCACGCAACTCGCCGATGAGCTTCTCGCCCTCTGCCACAAACAAGCCCTCCTCATCTCGCACCCTCTTATCCGAGAGCGAGCGCACTAACTGTATATCCGCTTTTGTTATCACCTCTGTTTATTCTCTTTTCTTTTGATTTCTACTACCATACCCTCCACGGCGGCTTGTGTCTGAGGGAATATCTCCCTTGCCTCCGCCACTAGGCTATCCACACACTTATAGCGTGCCGAAAAGTGCCCTATGAGCAATCTGTCTGCCTGAGCTAAGGTGGCAGCCTTCGCCGCCTCGGCCGAAGTGGCATGACCTCGATCTTTTGCTATCTTTTTCTCTGAGGCTGAATATGTTGCCTCGTGATACATCACATCCACCCCAAGGCTCAAACGTGCCGCCTTTGCCGAGAAGTTAGTATCCGAGAGATAGACATACGAGCGCCCTTGATATGGGGTGTACGTAAGCTCCTCATTGGCGATAATCTCCCCCGACTCTAGGTGCACATCCTCCCCTCGTTTCGCTGCCGTGATCTGCGCAATACCGAGATCATACTCCTCGATTTTCGACTTACGAACATTTAGCGCAGGCTCCTTCTCGCGGAACAGATACCCCGACGTTGGGATCCTGTGTCGAAGAGGAATACTCTCCACCTGAAGTGTGCGATTCTCGAAAATCACCCTATCCTTCGTAGTGTCGACCTCGCACCACACGGGCTCGTAGGGCAGATCACTATCGAAGTGTTTGAGGTGCGATTCGAGGATCTCACCAAATGGCGCAGGCGCATATATTGGCAACGAATTTCGCCTACCATATAGCGCCATTGTCGAGAGCAGAGGGAATAGCCCATAGACGTGATCCCCGTGTAGATGCGATATGAATACCGCCTTTATTTTCAGTGGGTTTACACCATAACGAACCAGCTGCTGCTGCACCCCTTCGCCTGCATCAATCAGGTAGTACTGCTCACCGATGTTGAGCACCTGCGCTGATGGATGACGACTCGTTGTGGGCTTAGCAGAAGCTGTGCCGAGTATAGTAACCTCAAATCTCATTACTGAAGCATGAATCGCTCACAATCCATCGCAGCCTTACACCCCGAACCTGCGGCAGTGATCGCTTGGCGATAGTGTGGATCTTGAACATCACCTGCAGCGAATACCCCCTCAACAGACGTGTGTGAAGAGTCCGCCTTAGTTACAATGTAGCCCTCTTCGTCTAGCGAAAGTTGACCTGCAAATAGCTCTGTGTTAGGATGGTGACCAATCGCTAGGAAGAATCCCATAACATCGATCTTACGCTCCTCGCCAGCCGTATTGCGAAGTAGAGCACCAGTCACTCCATCGTCATCACCCAAAACCTCAGCTGTTGTGTACTCGAACAACACCTCGATCTTAGGGTTATTCATCACACGCTCCTGCATAGCTTTTGACGCACGAAGGAACGGCTTGCGAACAACCATATAGACCTTGTTACAGATCGATGCTAGATATGTAGCCTCCTCGCAAGCGGTATCACCACCACCCACAACGATAACATCCTTACCACGATAGAAGAAGCCATCGCACGTAGCACATGCGCTAACGCCAAGACCTCTATATTTTGTCTCTGAAGGTAGCCCCAAGTACTTAGCTGTCGCCCCTGTTGAGATTATCAACGACTCAGCACTGATCTCATGCTTGCCATCCACGATAACGTGAAACGGACGTGAGCTAAGATCCACAGAGGTCACATTTCCACGGCGTACATCCGTACCAAAACGCTCCGCTTGCTTGCGTAGATCCTCCATCATTCTTGGGCCATCGATCCCCTCAGGATAACCTGGGAAGTTCTCGATCTCAGTTGTTGTTGTGAGCTGTCCCCCTGGGGTGATTCCCTCATACAAAACTGGCGCAAGATTTGCTCTCGATGTATAAATTGCTGCTGTATATCCAGCAGGGCCACTCCCTATAATTAAACACTTTACACTCTCCATATAGTAATTTTATAATAATATTTTAATCAACCTAACTATTAGGCATTCTTGTCATCTTCTCTCTTGGCATAAAGCTCGTTATTTGCACTCCATTATAGTCGAAGTTTGCCCATAACCCACTCTTGCGAACCGCTATTATACCATCCGTATAGCCATACTCAACAATCTCATACTCGGGCTCAATCACATATCGCCCCTGCTTGTCAATTAGCCCCATTCCGTTGGGTAGTTGCACCACAGCTCGTCCCTCATGAAAATCGTCTGCCCACTCGAAGTGTGGCTCAATGACTACCTCGTGCTTTGTATCAACGTAACCATAGCCATATTCGTTCTGAACACAGATCATATTGTCAAACACGTTGCCAATATACGAATATTCTGACAAACTAGCACTAACTTTATATGATGTTAAGCCATTTTGTGGCTCAGATTCCACACTACAACCCAATCTTCCAAGCATTTGCTCAATAGCCCTAGAGTCGCTATCTCCATCACATGCAGAGCCCATCCACCAACGAATTGGATATAAAACCCCATCTCTATAGACTAAATTTTGCGGTTTGAGGTTGTGGTGCGAGATCTCCAACCTCTTGAGTTCACGCTCCAATAAAACCAGAGCCGACTGCAATTTTTGAGTCTCACCAGAGCGCACAACATCCTCATAATTTGCTCCATATGGCATCTCCTGCACCACTAGATCGCAACTGCGGGTCAAACCCCAACTATCCTCATAGACAAGTTCCTGAGGTAGGATCTTCACCCCACCGACCAACGAAGAGTTGACCTTACGCAGAGCCGCCATCCTCACCTCTAGACCCTTGGTTGCTGATACCGTGAGAGGCATAGCCACCAGCAAACGCCCTCGTGGGGTGTTAATCTGCGCCTCAACAAAGTGAGAGGTGCGCACCAGTTGTGGCATCCCATCAGCATTTAAGACTACTGACGCATCAGCGCCCAAACTCCTTAACGATGTAGCAGGACTCAACAAAGCCCTCGACAAACTGTATATTGACGGTATCATATCTCTATTCAATTTGTAGGCTTATAGAACCTATGTTTAACAATGTGAGAAGATCTGTCACGGCAGCGTTATAGCTCACACCCCTAAATGGAGGTTGCGCAGCCCTACCCTTCATCTCATATATAATCTCATTCATCGACTCGGGGAGCACACTCGAACACTCAAACAAAAGTTGAGCGTAGCGATGGTTTATCACCTCCGATTCGTTTGGGTATATCATTGGTCGCTCGCCACTCGATGTGATGTGAATGTTGACAATCAACACATTTCCATCACTAGTTTTGAGCCCCTTTATCTTATCACACATCTGTCGTAGCTCATCCTCACAACAGTCCGAAGCCTCGCCATCGGTGATGTTGAAGACAATCGGCGGATAGCTATCCGCATTGTTCGGATCGGCGCACCACTGCGCCAAAAGTTCATGTACGTAGTCAAACGACTCTAACATTGGGGTGCCTCCCGAAGCGTGAGGTCGCACCCACTGAGGTGTCGAATAGCGACGCAACACCTTGCGTCCATCGGCTCCCTCCTCCTCCACCGTCTGGCGGAGCATCTTAACAGGTCTTGCGGCGAGATCGCTCACCGACAAAAGAGATCTATTCTCATCTATTAATGGAACTACCCCATCACCTGAGTAGCCAAAGACCCCTATATCATAGTAGTCTCGAATCTCATCTACTCTTCTTGCTCGCTCGATGACGTCAAAGATTAGCATGTTTGCAATGTCTGCAACCGCATCGGCCATAGCAAGCTGCTCGCCTCTGTATTGGATCTTAGCAGCCATCGATCCAGACATGTCGATAATCATCACAAATGCTGTGCGATGTTTTCGCGTGATACTTTGTGTGTACATAATGTGTTTCATTTGTAGACGCAAATAGACAACAAATGTACTATTTGCGGAGTTATAAAAAGGTTAACTGTTTGTTTGATTTGTATTTCAATGAAGTATATTATTAGCTGGCTTCACACCCTAGAAAGGGGGGCTGACTAATAACTCATTTACAAAAATAAACAAAAAACCAATTTTCCAAAACAAAATTGCAATTTTTTATGCATTTTTATTGAGAAATTAACCCTTTTGTGATATTCCACCTCATAATGACTAGTGCAAAGCCTCTACTCGGCGCAAATAAAACCATGTACCACAACATCAAAAAAAGTGTTGCAATCCACTTCATCGCTTCTATCACAATAGCAGATAGATAGGCGAGAGAACCCCTGTGGCGAGCTCGAAGTTTAGCTGTAACTCCAACCATAAATGCAGTCTTTCGCAGATGCTCAAAACTCCAACGTGATTGCGGTATACAGTGATATATTATAGCTTGTGGAAGGTAGTATATCGACTCTCCAGCCTTACGAAAGCGAGCCACCAATTCACGCTCCTCGCCCCCTAAGAGTTGCGCCCCTGTTCGCCCAAGGCGAACATCATAGAGCCCATAACGCTCGAATGCAGAGCGACGAACACCCATATTGCCCCCATTGGGAGACGAGACACCCTTAAATTTTGTGATTGTGTTCGAATAGTGCAGCTCCCCAGCTAGAAGTTGTGCTATAAATTTTGAGACCCAACGAGGCTTATACTCCTCATACACGGTCACATAGCGTCCGCCTGCAACTGAGACATCGCTATGAGCATCAAAGAAGCTGAGATACTCCTCTATGAAGCTCTCGCACACTAACTCATCATCATCAATAAACAGCAAGATTTCAGCTCTCGACTCTCTGATTCCACAATTTCGAGCGTGGCTAAGTCCTTGGTTTTTTTCGAGAACGACTCTCATATTATCGAGTCCAGAGTAGCTATTGAGGTGCTCAGCTGTGGAGTCTGTAGAGTTATTGTTCACCACCACAACCTCCCACTGCGAGCGATCTACACTCTGCTTAGTCAATGAGTTAAGCGTCGCGAGGATCTTCTCTCCGCGATTGTATGTTGGGATAATCACGCTTGCACGTGGTGTTTGACTATTTGCCATCTGACTCTTATCTATTAGGAGTACAAATATAGGCAAATTAATGTTTTTTGCAATACGCAGCTAAAAAATCACTCTGCCTAAGGCACTGGATCGTGACCACTTCCACCCCATGGGTGACACCTCGATAGGCGCTTGATGGTGAGCCACACACCCTTAAAAGGGCCGTAACGCTTGAACGCCTGCACAGAGTACTCAGAGCAGGTTGGTGTGTAGCGACACGACGAGGGGGTGAATGGCGAGATACACCATTGATATATACGAATGAGGAGTAAAAACGGAAAAATAGCAACTCCCTTACAAACTCTCGCTAATCTCTTTGAGAACTTTTCGGACTGCATTTTCGATCTTATTATAAGGTAGGCGCTCCTTTGTGGAGTAGATAAGAGCCAACTCCAGAGCACAGTTAGGCTGTAATTTGCGAGTGATGCTCTCCAAAAATATCTCCTTTCGATTGAGCCGATACGCCTCTTTGACTCTACGTCTGAGAATATTGCGCTTGTTGGCTCTTTTGTGAAACTTCTTAGGGACGGAGATCATCACCTTGGCTGAGAACTCAACATCAGCTTCGGCATACCACACATATCTGAATGGGTATAGATAACCACTCTGCCCACACTCAAAGAGGCGACGGATGGCACCAAGCCTCCGTAGCCTCTCTTCACGTGATAGGGTTAGTGGCTCCATTAGCCTCTATTTCTTTGCTGTTGTTGTCTTGCGAGTGCGTGTTTTCTTTGCAAGTTTGCACTGTTGTGTGCGGATGAAATCCTCTTTACTTGAGTCTTCGGCCACCTGCACATCATCGATCTGCTCTCCGCTCTTAACTCTAGACAGATAGATATCTACCGCCTTTGCCATAGATGGTGCTTGTGGAGTTGGGGCATTAGCCTTTACAGCTAGACCCGCCTCAACGGCAGCACGCAGAGTTGCATCGCCAAATGTTGCAACTGGTGGTAGGCTCTGACCCTCAGCCGCTGTGACGAGAGTCTTGACATCAGAGGGTGAGTAAAGCGCCATTACGCTGAACTTCTCGAAATCCACATCGCTCATATCTGCAGGCACTGTGCGTGCAAGAATCACGGGGCTGAACGTCAGATTTAGCTTCTTCAGCGCCTCTGGCAATTCAGGTTTGTGTGGTTCGCTAAGCGTGAGAAGGAATTTTTCAGCCTTGTTCTTGATAATCAACTCGATTAGAGATGTAAACGAACCATCGGCAAACGAGATTTTACGCTTGCGATATACGATATACTTCTGCAAATAGAGAGCTACTGCCTCTGTTTGGCAGATATACTTCATGTTCTCAGGGATTGAGATACGAGCCTCTTCGCATAGCTTAAAGAAGCTATTAACAGTTGTGCGCGAGGTGAAGATAACTGCTGTGTGATCTAAAATCTCGACTCTTTGTCCGCGAAACTCCTTGAGAGAGACACCCTCTACACGAATGAAGGGCTTATATTCAATCTCAACTTCATACTTCTGAGACAACTCATGAAATGGCGATTTTTCGACTACTGCTGGACGAGGTTGTGACACCAATACATTATTCACTTTCAATATGTTTTAGTTTTATACTAACAAATATTTTATTGTGATAACCACAATAAAGCTCAATGGTAGAGCTTCGACGGTGCAAAGGTACAAAAACCAATGCAAAATAGAAATTTTTTTATCAATAAAGAGAAAAAGAGTTTCCCTAACGAACAGAAAGAGCAACACAAACACCTCAAACAGAGCTACATAGAGCAAAATCCTAGATTCCACCCCAAAACCCAATGCCGCTAAAAGAATAACTGGCACCACAAACAGGCTCAAAAGCATCGTGTAGCTGCTCTTTACGATGATCAAACTCTTGGCGATTTTCGGCATATAAGACATCCAACCCACAAACATGAGCACGAGCGACTGAATCAGATAGACAACGGCAAGTGCCCCTGCTACTCCAAGCGCTAGAAGCGCACCGCCTCCTTCGCCTAGATCAAGATCCTCGACCTGCGAGATCGCCCCCACGACAAATATCCCGACACTAAAGCCCCACAGCAGAACGAGGGTTCTCATCCTGCGAGAGCGCCCAGCCTCACCAATCCTGCGAGAGAGCAGCACTTTACTCTTTTGTGTCACCGAGATATAGCGAAGCATCTCGACGGTATCGCGCTTATTATATATGAGTTGAATCAGATATAGGATCATGACAATGAGCGTCAGTATCTGAAAATATGGGTCGGCATTCAGCCCTCGATCTACGAGCTCCGAAGACGAGGGAGTCAACAGACGACTACCCTCTCCGAAGATGTGAGAGAGCGCATCTGATTGCTTTGAGATCAAACTTAGTGTATCTGTAGGAGTCATCCTCTATTCGAATATTCGATTAACTGTGACACGAATTGTTGTTCCTTTGCCAACCTCAGAGTCCACAACTGCGATTTTTCCGTGGTGATAGTCCTCTATAATACGGCGTGAGAGCGAGAGACCCAACCCCCAACCACGTGTTTTGGTCGTGAAGCCTGGTTCAAATATTCGCTTCCAGTTGCTCTTTGCGATACCCTTACCCGTATCCTGAACGTCGATCATCACCAACTGATCGTTAGCGAAGATGTTGACATTGAGCTGCCCCTGCCCCTGAAGTGCATCGAGCGCATTTTTCATCAAGTTTTCGATCACCCACTCAAATAGCGCCACATTGATATTTGCACGCACAGGAGCGATCGCCAGTCCGTTATAATTGAGTGTCACGTTGCGAGGCACACGCTTTCTGAAGTAGAGCACCGTATCGCCCACAACTTCATTGATGTTGGCTGGCGTGAGGGGTGTCTCGGATCCGATCTTCGAGAAGCGATCTACGATCTTCATCAAGTGCGCTAGGTCTTTGTTCATCTCATCCACCACAGATTGATCAACATCCTGAGTCTTAAGATACTCCAGCCACCCCAATAGCGAGGATGTTGGAGTACCCAACTGGTGGGCGGTCTCCTTCGCAAGGCCTATCCACACACGATTCTGCTCATCCTGCTGGGAGGATCGTACCGCAATAAAACCAATAAATACGAAGATCGCAAAGACTAGGATTTGAACATAAGGGAAATAGTAGAGCAGTTTCAACAGCCCAGACTCACCATAAAAAATGATATTATAGCTCTCATCGAATGGCGAGATCTGAACCCTGATCGGAGGGTTAACATCCGTCAGATCGTTTATAAGTTCTCGTCGCAGATCGGGGTGATTGAGCACCTCATCATCAATGAGGTGAGAGTCTATCACATCGAGATCCTCGTTTGTAATGATAAACGGAATATTGTTATTACTACTCATGATGCTCTCCACAAGGGGATCACGCACCTCACGATCCATAGCATTGAAGCGACTCAAGCGCTTGATTGCCTGTGCCCATATCTCCACATCGTGACGCTCTTTCTGCTTGAGCTCCTGCGCCATACCATTGGTAAAGAGTAGGGACAGAGCCCCCAACAGTGACCCCACGACAATAACAATAATTCTATTTTTGAGCGATAAAAACCACTTCTTATTTATGATCGACTTCATCTCTAAATCGTTAAATTTGATACCTACATCACTTCGCTTATCAGCCTCTTGTTTTTCGCCAATTTCGGGCACAAAGAGCCCATCCCACGCCCAAGCGTAGCTCTAGCTCTGCAAATATACGCAGAATTTGCGATTTTATTGAGACCACACTCCTTAATTTCATAAACTTTTGTGTATATTTGCGAGGTTAAAATAGTTAAAACTCAAAAAAGGATATAACGATGAGTATCGAACACAGCGAACAGGAGCTTTTAAGACGCCAATCGCTTAATGCACTCAGAGAGTTGGGCATCGACCCATACCCAGCTGCCATGTACGAAGTGACAGCAACAGCAAAGCAGATCACAGAGGAGTTCAACCCTGAAACAGAGGGCAGCTTTGCCAATGTGAAGATCGCAGGACGTATTATGACTCGCAGAATCATGGGTAACGCCTCATTCTTCGAGATTCAAGACCATACAGGACGCATACAGGTCTACATCAAACGTGACGACGTATGCCCAGAGGGTGACACAACCCTATACAACACAGTGTTCAAAAAACTACTCGACATCGGTGACTTCATCGGTGTGGAGGGGCACGCCTTCCTAACGAAGACTGGCGAGCTATCGATCCACTGTAAGGAGTTCACAGTTCTATCGAAGTCTATCCGCCCACTTCCAATCGTGAAGGAGAAGGATGGTCAGACCTTCGATGCATTTACCGATCCTGAGGTTCGCTACCGCCAGCGCTATGTCGACCTAGTGGTTAACCCACAGGTTCGTGACGTGTTCGTAAAGCGCTCGAAGATCATCTCTACGATGCGTGCGTTCTTCGATCAGAAGGGCTACATCGAGGTCGAGACTCCAATCCTTCAACCAATACCAGGGGGTGCTTCGGCTCGTCCTTTCATCACTCACCACAACGCTCTCGACATGCAACAATACATGCGTATCGCATCGGAGCTATACCTCAAGAAGTTGATCGTAGGTGGTTTTGATGGTGTTTACGAGTTCGGTAAGAACTTCCGTAACGAGGGTATGGACAGAACTCACAACCCTGAGTTCACGGTGATGGAGATCTACGTAGCATATAAGGACTACGAGTGGATGATGAGCTTCACCGAGCAGATGCTTGAGCGTGTTGCTATCGCCGTTAATGGTACAACTGAGATCTCGTTGGGAGATCGCCAAATATCATACAAAGCGCCTTTCCGCCGCTTGTCGATGACCGATGCTATTCGCGAAAAGACTGGCTACGACATCACGGGGCAGAGCGAGCAGGAGCTACGTGCAGCGTGCGCTCGCCTAAATGTTGAGGTAGACGAGACGATGGGTAAGGGTAAGCTAATCGATGCTATCTTTGGAGAGTATTGCGAGGCGGATCTCATCCAGCCAACTTTCATCACGGACTACCCAATCGAGATGTCGCCACTGTGTAAGCGCCACCGCTCAAATCCTGAGCTCACGGAGCGTTTCGAGCTATTTGTTAATGGTAAGGAGCTTTGCAACGCATACTCTGAGCTTAACGACCCGATCGATCAGCTGGAGCGCTTCCAAGATCAGATGCGCCTGAGCGAGAAGGGTGATGACGAGGCGATGTTCATCGACATGGACTTTGTGCGTGCACTAGAGTACGGTATGCCATCGTGCTCAGGTATGGGTATCGGAATCGACCGCCTGACGATGTTCATGACAGATCAGCCATCGATTCAGGATGTACTATTCTTCCCACAGATGCGCCCAGAGAAGAAGGTTGTTAACGATCCAGAGGAGGCATACACCGCTATCGGAGTGCCACAGGAGTGGGTTGCAGTGATCCAAAAGATGGGATTCATCACAGTGGATGCACTTCAAAAGCAGGCTCCAGGCAAGCTCTTCAACGACATGTGCGGATTCAACAAGAAGAACAAACTAGGACTCAAAGCGCCATCAATCGACGAGGTTAAGAGCTGGTGCACGGAGCAGGAGTAGATATAAAACTTTTAATATAAATATAATTTTTAGAAAAATGAGAAAGAAAATTGTTGCAGGTAACTGGAAAATGAACACTCTTCCATCAGAGGGTGTTGAGTTGGCAAAAGGCATCGTGGCTGGTCGTGGCGAGGTTTGCGAGTGTGTAAACTTCATCGTTTGCCCTCCATTCACACACCTTTCACAGGTTGCTGAGCAGATCAAAGGTACTGACATCGCACTTGGAGCACAAGATTGTGCAACTGAGGCTAAGGGTGCTTACACTGGCGAGATCGCAGCTTCTATGCTTGCGGCTCTAGGTTGCAAGTATGTAATCCTAGGTCACTCTGAGCGTCGTGAGTACTACGGTGAGACTTCTGAGACTCTTAACAAGAAGATGGCTCAAGTTTACGCTAACGGTCTAGTTCCTGTTTACTGTGTAGGTGAGAAGCTAGAGGAGCGTGAGTCGGGTAAGCACTTCGACGTTGTTAAGGCGCAAATCGAGGAGGTTGTTTACAACCTTACAGAGGAGCAGTACGCTGACCTAGTTATCGCATACGAGCCAGTTTGGGCTATCGGTACTGGTAAGACTGCTACATCTGACCAAGCACAAGAGATCCACGCTTACATCCGCGAGGTATTGGCTGCTAAGTTCGGCGCTGCTGCTGCATCTACATCTATCCTTTACGGTGGATCTTGCAACCCAACAAACGCTGAGGAGATCTTCTCTAAAGAGGACGTTGACGGTGGTCTAATCGGAGGTGCTGCTCTTGTAGCTGAGAACTTCCTAGCGATCGGCAAAGGAATGAAATAGTCCTATCTAGCTTTAAGTTAGATATTAAAAATGGGGGTGATTAACTTTATGTTAGTCACCCCATTTTGTTTTATCTACGAGCCTATCTTTGGGTTTTACGCAAGCTCTCACACCGCAATTTACTTAGGTGTAAATGAGGATTTGAGAGATACTATAAGCGCACACACGGCAAAGCCTTGACATATAATGCACCATCATTGCGACTGCACCATTACCGTTCACGACGCTAAAGCAAAGACCGAAAAAATCATTTTGCGGGACATTACGAGCATGCACATAGCAAAGCCTTTACAAACATACATGACACACACTATTGCCATCCGCTAACGATGCACCCTCCTCTATTTTTATTGTAGCCAACAACGCACTAGATGACGAGCGGAAGTACTACACACGAGTAGAAAGTTACTACACATATATATACAGAAGATTTGGAATAGCTCTTATCGGTGATCTGCGTCACCAATATAGAGCTATTCCAAACCTCTATTTTCTAAAGCTTTACAGGGAGCAATCTAAAATCGCCACCCCACCCGCTAAATTTACTCAGCTGGTTGCTCAGTCTCAACCTCTACCTCAGCAGGAACTTCTACTCCTGGGATAGTAGCTGATTCGTTTGAGATCACAACCTCCTGAAGTGCTTTTGCATCCTTAGAGATAGCAGCGTTGCTCTTCGCAAGTTTCTCGTGATCCATAACTACTGTTGCAAAAAGACTCAACGCAACTACTGTAAGCGCCATTGACCATGTGAATTTCTCAAGGAAATCACTTGTCTGACGAACGCCCATCACTTGGTTTGACACTCCAAAATTGGCTGCCATTCCGCTCTTCGGGTTTTGAACCAACACTGCGAGGATGATCAAAACACACGCAACGAGGATCAAGCTAATACAAATCCAATACAACATAATACTTTGAAATTATTATTTACAATTACTTATTTTCTCTGCTAGTCGTCTCTATCTGACGAATTATCTCGGCAAAGTAAACACTTTTTTCGGGATTTAGCAAACTTAATTTGCGATAAATTGCTATTGCCTGCTCATAAAGTGCTTGAGAGCGGTAAATTTCCGCTAAATCTTCACTCACAAAGTCATCGTCATCATCAAATTCGGCATCTAACGAGACTTCGATCTGATCACCATCACTACTTGCAACAATGCGCAGATCGTCCTCTCTAAGGAAGCGATTTATGATATCATCGCTGCTAAGTCGTGACATCGCACCAAAATCTATCTTTGTCTGCGCAAGCGAACTCTCCGCTCTAGAGTGAGCACCTAGCCCCAAACGTGAGTCCACGTTGCCACTCAGGACAGCACGCACACAACGAGCCGTCATCAACCACTCATACTTTGCAATTAGCGAATCTAAAGTCTTTGTATCGACACGAGGCTCTGTCCCCTTCAAAAAATCATTCAACTGCTCCATATCTCTACCAGTTCGATGCCGATGCTTGGAAAATATCTGTTACGATCTGATCCACAATTTCAGGAATTAGCTCTCCCTCCACCTCTGTGAGCAGACGCGACGAGTCGTAGTCGGCATACGCCGAGAATGTTCTATTCGAGAACGATGACTCTGGCTCTATCTCATTCGTAAACGAAACTTTCACCGTGATTGTCAAGCGATTGAGAATAGCATAATCATCACTCGACACGGATGCAGTGGTAGATGTGTAGTTAGTGATGTCGCCCTCGAAGGCAAAGTCACCACCCTCCTCAACTTGAAGCAAGCGAGTCTGATTGAGGAACTTATCCTGCAGGGCCTGAGTTATTGTCGAGCTCAGAATTGGCGCTACCATTGGTGCATTATTTGGGAAATATGCAACAGAAAAGGTCTTTGCATCGGGCGGAATTGATGCCCCCGAGAGTGAATACTTCATAGTAAAGCATCCCGTTGTCACTGTGACTAAAAGCGCCACAATCAGCGCTATATATACTCTTTTACTCATCTATATTACAATATTAATTATACTCCTCAATACCCAAATCCTTGATCTTGCGATAGAGCGTGCGCTCCGAGATAAATAGCTCCGCCGCCGCCTCACGTCTTCTGCCATTGTGGCGACGCAGTGCCGCGGTGATCTGCTCTCGCTGAGCATCCGCCTTGGTTAGCTCCTTGGCTGGCTCATGGGTCACATCCTCGCTATCGGCATAATCGGCCGTACTCTCCGCTGTCGAGGGGAGAAACCCTCGCACTGGCATAGGGTCGTTGTGCGTAGCCGCTGGCTTCGAGGCGCTAAGATCCGATATCATACGCTTCAGATCGCTAATATCTGCTCGCATATCAAAGAGAATCTTATATAGTAGCTCCCTCTCATTCGAGAAGCTCTCATCGGCTGTCGCACGTGAGCTTGACGCAATGATCGACTGCCCAACGCTCTGATCGGGCAAATATTTCGCCAAAATTGCAGGTGTTATCACTCGTGACTCCTCAATGGCAGAGATCTGCTCCGCTACATTCTTTAGTTGGCGGATGTTTCCTCGCCACGCATAGTGCATGAGCATCTGACGTGCTTGGTCGTCGAGCGTGATTGTCGGCATACGATACTGCACGGCTACATCCGACGCAAATTTACGGAACAACAGGGGAATATCCTCCGCACGCTCTCTGAGCGCTGGCACCGAGATCGGCACCGTGTTCAGACGATAGAACAGATCCTCACGAAAACGCCCCGAATTAATCGCCTCTTGAAGGTGAACGTTCGTCGCGGCAACAACCCTCACATCGGTCTTCTGCACCTTCGACGAGCCCACTCTTATGAACTCTCCCGTCTGCAGGACACGCAATAATCGAGCCTGAGTGGATAGAGGTAGCTCCGCCACCTCATCCAAAAAAATCGTCCCTGAATTTGCCTCCTCAAAGTACCCCTTACGAGCCTCGTGAGCACCCGTAAACGCCCCTTTTTCGTGCCCGAAGAGCTCCGAATCGATCGTCCCCTCAGGAATGGCGGCACAGTTCACGGCAATGTATTTATTATGTTTTCTAGCGGAGCAGGTGTGGATCACTTGCGGAAAAAACTCCTTACCCACGCCACTCTCACCAGAGATCAACACCGAAAGATCGGTCGGAGCCACTCGCACCGCAATCTCTAGGGCACGATTCATAAGCTCCGAATTTCCAATTATACCGAAACGTTGTTTTATAGTTGTTATCTCTGTCATGTCGTTGGACTTACTCTACATTTAGCGAATCACTCGACTTTGTCGCTTGATCTATGGCCTGCTCCACAAACTCTTGGATTATAGCCTCGTTTTGTGCTTTTCGGATATAGCCATAAGCTATCGCCGCGATAGCGAGCACTGCCGCTGCTATTGCCACTACGATAAACTTATCCACCCCCTTCTTGCTGCTACGTCGTGTATAGCTCGAACCCTTGCGTGGAGTGCCATAGTTGAGCCCCTTGAGGCTTGGATCAGGATCCATCTTGGCGGACTTCGAAACCGCAGGTGGGCTTTGAGGCGCAACCTCTGGCTCCTTTTCGGGTTCAGACGCTGGCTCAGACACAGCAGGCACAGGTACTGCAACCTCAACTGGCGCGACCACTGGCGGTGGCACCACAGCTGGCTCAGCAACAACCTCTGGCGGAGTCGTTGATTCGGGCGTTGATGCTGTCGCTACACTTGCGGCTCTCTCCTTTAGGCGCTCCTGCTCCTTTGAGAGGTGATACTCTTCATCGGTCTGGAAAAGCAGAGCTCCCTCAGCCCCCCTGACTAGATAGCCTAGGTTCTGGATGTGATATGCCTGCTCGGTCTCTAGTGCGTGGCGCACCTCAAAGACAAAACGATCGACAAGCCCTACAGCCTCAATTTGATTTGCTCCAGCAGCCTGAACAGCCCCCAAAAGCACGCCATCATCACGATGCATGAGCGACGAAAAGACCATAGCCTGCCCCTCTCCCTTGCGAATTATGGCACCCAAACGAGGTATAACCAAACGGCGATTGCTCGCCATGTAACTACAAATTACTACTCCTACATCAACAGACATAATATTAGCACTATTTTATCTTTACTACTCTATTTTCACTTTAAGCCCCAAAATTACACTTTTTTTTTGGAACATAGTTGGAATAGGCGATTTTTTACACTATTTTTGTTTTGATTCAAGCTATTATTTCCATTTAATATAACAGATTACACTCGATTTAAGTATGTCAAATCTATTCTCTTCACGAGAGATTCGTGGCGCAATGCTATTCCTCTTGATAATGGGAGTAGTGGTCGGTGTCGCCATCTTCTGGACAGATAGGCGTGACGACCAATATCAAGAGTCTATTCAGAGCGCTGAGGTCCAAATCACAGACACAACCGCTGTCACTCTACGTGAATTTGACCCCAATACAGCGACCTATGCCGATCTAAGAGCTCTGGGTCTTGACAAGAGCCTGTGTGTTAGTCTAATAAAGTATCGAGAGGGGGGCAAAATTTTTCGAATCGAGGAGGATGTGGCACTGTGTTACGGCATGACGGACTCGCTGTATGAAGTACTAATGCCATACATCAAAATTGCACCAGAGTATAGGATAAAGCCATCGGTGCGCAACTACGAGCACCGCCCCTACACCCCACGCAAAAAGGCAGAGATCGCCCTCTCGGAGTTCATGATCGACACCGTATCTGCCGAGTGGCTACACTCGACTGGAGCGTTCAGCATAAAACAGGCTCAGGCACTTATCCGTTGGCGAGATCTGAGCGGAATACACAGCACCGAAGAGCTTCGAGGGTGTTACGTCGTCTCCGACTCTATCGCACTACTTTTGGAGCCCTATGTGATATATACCGACAACGAAATATCGCAACCCAAAATCATCGAGATAAACACGGCAGACTCGGCGACTCTACTCTCTGTTGTGGGCATTGGCCCCAAAAGCCTTATCTCGATTTTGGAGTACCGCAAAAGGCTTGGTGGATTCCATAATTTGGAGCAACTCTCAGAGGTTGATTACATCACGGAGTCGAATTTTGAGAAAATTTTGAAACAAATTTCTTGCGATTCTTGTGAAATTCAAAAAATTGATATTAACTTTGCATCCCAAAGCACTCTTGGACAACATCCGTACATCGGAGCCAAGACACTGCGTAAGTTAATGAAAATAAGGTTATTGAAAGGAGGTTGGCGTTCGACTGAAGAGCTTATAGACGATAAAATTATCAATGAGGAGCAGGCAAAAAAGCTTGCCCCGTATCTTCAGTTTCGTGATTTTGAGCGACCTTAACACAAAAAAAACATGCTCCGAGCGAAAAAAATCGCTCAACGAGAGCAGACAAAAAAAGACAAAAATTAATAAAACAATAAAAATTTAGGAATTATGATTATCATGCCAGTAAAAGAGGGCGAAAACATCGAGCGCGCCCTTAAGAAATTTAAGCGTAAATATGAGCGTACAGGTGTACTTAAGGAGCTACGTCGTCGTCAGTACTTCACTAAGCCATCTATCTCAAACCGTATTGCAAGACAACACGCAATCTACGTAGAGAAGACATATCGTCAGGAGGAGTAATCCACTCAGCCTAAAAAAGACAACAAAGAGCGTGATTAACAACTGGTTTTTCACGCTCTTTCTCTTAAAACAACACCCGTCATGATTAAAAAGATACTTCGCTTCATCGTCCTCCTTGTTGTTGCCGCTATTTGTGGCTACACCTACCTCCACTTCAGCGGAGATGGCGTATCTCGCCCTAAGGAGTACATCTCGCAGATCACATCTGATGTTAGCCCCGTTGGTAAGTTCTCGGAAGAGGGCGTAGTGCCATCGATCGAGAGCTATGACGACTTCGTGATGATGCGCGCCTCGGATTTCGCAACAGTTGTACCCACGGCAGCCATCCCAACGGGGATCTACCAGCGCCGAGCATGGATAGATGCCAACGAGAACGGAAGTTCTACAACTTATCGCCCACGTCGTCGCCCACGATCATCGAGTAATAGACCTATCCCACTGATCTCGACAAGCTCATTTGTCAACAGTGCAAACATGTATGAGTACTACATACTAGAACTAGCCGATGGGGAGAATATCTTCGCACTTCTAGAGCCGAAGTACGCCAAGCAGATCAACAGTGGCAAAGAGGTCGAGCTACCAATCGGCAAGAGATATCGCATACCAAATGCGGCACAAAAAGCTCTATTCAACACCGCAAAGATGTATGATTCAGAGGTCTCGATCGCTCTATATATGTATGACAATGAGTGGTATGAGGCAAACAAACGCTCAATAAAGATCAAAGCCGCTGCATATTCAGCAGGGGTATTAATCCTGCTACTGCTTTTGAGTTTCAGACTCTTCAAAAGTCTATTTAAGGATTTTTAAACACCCCCTAACAGATAAAATATATGGCGACCAGCAGTAAGCTGATCGCCATATATTTTTTTTAGTTTAAAGACTCTACTCCTCGTCAGAGTCTGTGTACGCTTTGAGGAGTTTATCCTGCACATCTGATGGCACCTGCTCATACGATGAGAACTTCATCGTGTAGGTCGCAGCGCCCGAAGAGAGTGACGATAGAGTTGTTGAGTAGCGATAGAGCTCAGCCAACGGCACACGTGCCAGTAGGCGATCGAACCCTTTGTCGGACTCCATACCCTCGATCATTGCACGTCGGTTCTGTAGGTCACTCATCACAGAGCCCATGTAGTCGCTCGGCACAAGCACCTCAACAGAGTAGATAGGCTCCATGATCTTAGGCCCAGCGTTGCGGAACGCCTCCTTGAAGGCATTTCGTGCAGCGAGCTTAAACGAAATCTCGTTCGAGTCGACTTGGTGCATCTTTCCATCATAGACCACTACTCGAATATCACGTGCATAAGAGCCTGTAAGTGGCCCCTCGTCCATCTTCTCCATGATACCCTTCAGGATTGCAGGCATGAAGCGTGCATCGATTGCACCCCCCACAATTGCACTATAGAAGAACAGCTTACCGCCCCAAGGTAGATCGTGCTCCTCTTTGCCCTTAACATTGACAACAATCTCACCCTTAGCGGTTTTGTAGCTCTTCGGCTCTGGCATACCCTCGTAGTATGGCTCGATGACGATGTGCACCTCACCGAACTGACCTGCACCACCCGACTGCTTCTTGTGGCGATAGTCCGCCTGCGCAACCTTAGTGATAGTCTCACGATAAGGGATCTTAGGAGCCATATACTCGAATGAGATCTTACTCTCGTTACCAATCTTTGTCTTTAGGATATTTAGGTGGTGCTCACCCTGACCCTTTATGATAGTCTGTTTTAGCTCCTTAGAGTACTCGACGATGATCGTTGGATCCTCATACTTAGCGTCATTTAGGATCTTACCCAACTTCTCCTCATCGCCCTGCTCCTTGGTCTTAATCGCAGCACGATAGCGTGGCTCAGGGAATAGAATTGGATCGATGCTCAACACCGAACTAGCGGCGCAGAGGGTGTCATTTGTACGAGTACCTTTGAGTTTTACGGTGCAACCTAGATCACCCGCAACCAGCTCTGTGACCTTTGTGCGAGACTTTCCTGCGACAACAAATAGTTGAGAGATCTTCTCCTTGTTGCCCGTGCGTGCATTGATAAGCTCGCACCCCTCGGTTAATTTACCACGAATCACACGGATATAGCTAATCTCGCCTATGTGGCTCTCTATTTGGCTCTTGAAGACAAATGCTACTGCTGGGCCTGTCTCATCTGCAGCGATCTCCTCGCCCTCAGTTGTGATGAATTTTGGAGCATCAATAGGGCCTGGTGCCACGTTGATGACAAACTCCATAAGACGCTTAGTTCCCACATCACGCTTTGCACTTGTACAGAAAATAGGCATTAGATCACGGTTTGCGATACCTATTCTTAGACCTGCACGAATATCCTCTTGGGTGAGCGAGCCCTTGTCGAAGTATAGCTCCATGAGCGCCTCGTCGTGCTCTGCGGCTAGCTCCACAAGCTCCTTGTGTAGCTCCATAGCACGATCCATCTCATCGGCTGGGATCTCCAACTCCTCACGTGTTCCATTTTCATCCTTGAAACGATACATCTTCATCAACAGAACGTCGATGAACGTGTCAAAGCCTGCGCCTTGATTGACTGGATATTGAACGATAACTGGTTTGATTCTAGCTCCATTCTTGATCGACTCGAACGCCGACTCGAAGGATGCTTTGTCTGAATCTAATTGGTTGATAACACCGATAACTGGTCGCTTCAAGATACGAGCGTAGCGAGCTTGAATCTCACTTCCGACCTCCCATCCGATCTGTGCATTGAAGACGAAAATTCCGATATCGGCAACCTTAAATGCTGAGAATAGGCTACCACAGAAGTCATCTGAGCCTGGGCAGTCAATGATATTTAACTTACGATCGTTGAACTCTGTAAAGAGGGTTGTGGAGTATATCGAGCGTTTGTATTCGTGCTCCATCTCCGTGTTGTCCGAGAGCGTATTGTTCGTCTCGATCGACCCCCTGCGGTCGATAACCTTCCCCTCAAAGGCCATCGCTTCAGCAAGGGTGGTTTTCCCGGTGCCAGGTGCACCTAACAGGACAATGTTCCTGATCTCTTTTGATGAGTAATTTTTCATGGTTGTATCGTTTTAAGGTATTTTGGTTGATAATTTTGGCTTCAAAGTAAAAAAACAACTGGTTAAAAAATAGACCTCGCATAACCATCAAAAATCAATATACAAAAAAATATTGAGACACAAACCATTTTTGCACATTTTTTTCACCCCCACTCTCAATACTCATTTAAAAAAGGGGATAAGCCCCGCAAGAGTGTTGAATATCAGAAAAAGTTTGTATATATTTGTGCAAATTAAATCCTAAGTACAACTTAAATGGAATCACTAAAGGAACTATATCGTGTGGGCAGTGGCCCATCGAGTAGCCATACGATGGGGCCCAAGAAGGCTGCCGAAATATTCGCCAAGCGCTGCCCATCGCCTCAATCATATAGAGTAACCCTCTATGGATCTCTCGCAGCAACGGGCAAGGGACACATGACCGATACAGCCATTCTATCAATACTAGAGCCTATCGCACCAACCGAAATTCGTTGGCAACCAAACATAATCCTACCCCACCACCCCAATGGCATGCTTTTCGAAGCGCTGGTAGAGGGCGAGGTCAAGGAGAGCTGGACAGCGTACAGCATCGGTGGAGGAGCCCTGCACGATGAGGAGGGAACCTTCAAGATGGGACGAGATATCTACCCGATGACAACCATCGAGGAGATACAGCAGTGGTGCTACCGTGAGGGGCGCACCTACTGGGAGTATGTCGAGATGTGCGAGGGTCCAGAGATTTGGGACTTCCTAAACATGATATGGAGTCAGATGTGCGACA
This sequence comes from uncultured Alistipes sp., assembly GCA_964370415.1. GTDB lineage: Bacteria > Bacteroidota > Bacteroidia > Bacteroidales > Rikenellaceae > Alistipes. Next base: position 60,533 of record CAYJIY010000007.1, on the reverse strand, counting down.
CTATACAAGCGGGACTCAACAACGATGGGGTTTTGCCTGGAGGGCTAAAGGTAGCACGCAAGGCGAGCACCTACTTCGTGAAGTCGAAGAGCTACACCGACTCCCTAAGCTCACGAGCTAAGATCTACGCCTATGCTCTGGCTACATCCGAAGAGAACGCCTCGTGTGGTACGGTTGTAACGGCTCCAACGTGTGGGTCGAGTGGCGTGGTGCCTGCGGTGCTCTACCACATCAAGCAGTCACGAGACTTCAAGCGAGTGCGCATCGTGCGTGCCCTAGCAACCGCAGGACTCTTTGGCAATATCGCCAAGACGAACTCCTCGATCTCGGGAGCCGAGGTGGGTTGCCAAGGCGAGGTTGGGGTTGCGTGCGCTATGGCAGCGGCAGCGGCTTGTCAAGTATTCGGGGGGACACCCTCTCAGATTGAGTACGCCGCAGAGATGGCGCTGGAGCACCACCTAGGGCTCACGTGCGACCCTGTGTGCGGATTGGTGCAGATCCCATGTATCGAGCGCAACGCCATAGCGGCAGCTCGCGCTTTCGACGCTAACGCCTATGCAACACTCTCGGACGGCTCGCACCGAGTGAGCTACGACAAGGTGGTGGAGGTGATGACCGAGACGGGACAGAATCTTCCGAGCCTATATCGTGAGACCTCAGAGGGGGGACTCGCAAAAAATTACGTTATTGAATAAAAAAACATATATTATGAAGTACCTACTGCGCGCACTAAAATACTTTTTGCGCCTCACAATCCTAACAGCTATCGTTTTGAGCATCATGCTACTATCGGGACTCACAATGCTCGATGGTGACACAATCATATACATACTAACGGGCACGACCCAAGGCTATGTTCTACTACTTGGCATGCTACTCCTTTCGGCTGTATATCCAAAGATTGGCTTCTCAACAACAAAAGTTGTCGGCAACCTAGCTGAGGATCAAGACATAATCGATCAGGTGATGCTCAATTCGGGATATAAACCACTCGGAGAGGGTCACTACCAGCTCATAAACCCTGTAAAGCGAGCTTTGGCGCTCTACGAAGATCAGGTTCAAATCTCGCAGAGTGGTCCTCACGTTGAGTTTGCAGGTCCAACAAGAGAGATCAACACCCTAGATCTAAGATACAGACAGGCTCTAAGAGAGAAAAAATAGAACAGCATGAGACGAGGAACAAAAAGATATATATGCTCCCTTGTAGTGCTTTTTGCCTTTGCGTCGCTCACCATCTGGGGTAAGCGCAATGACTTTGGCATGGGGCGCAATATGGAGCTGTTGGTCAACATGATGCGTGCGCTCTCGGTTCACTACGTCGACTCGGTTGATGTCGATGCACTGATGCAAGGGGCGGCGGCTGGAATGGTTCGCCAACTAGACCCATACACGGAGTATATCCCCGAGGAGGAGATGTCCGATTTCGAGGTTATGACAACGGGTAAGTATGCAGGAATTGGAGCTATTATCCGCCAAAAAGATGACTATGTGAGCATCAATCAGCCTTACGAGGGCTCTCCTGCCGACAAAGCGGGGCTAAAGATTGGTGATCTGATAGTTGAGATCGATGGCAAGAGCGCAAAGGGGCTCAAAGTCGATCAAGTTAGCTCAAAGCTCAAGGGCGATCCGAACACCACCGTGAAGCTCAAAATCAGAGGTATCGATGGTCAAGAGCGCAAGGTGGAGATCGTGCGCGCTAGAATCGCCATCCCAGGTATCCCTTATGCGGGTTATGTGGGCGAGGGCATAGGCTACATACAACACAGCAGCTTCACCGAGGGCGTAGCCGAGCAGATGCGTGCCGAGATCGAGCGCCTACGCTCAGAGGGTGAGCTAAAGGGGCTAATTCTCGACTATCGTGACAACGGTGGAGGTATCCTCCAAGAGGCTGTCAAAATCCTTGGGATGTTCGTTCCAAAGGGCACAACAGTTGTCGAGATGCGAGGTAAAGCGGGCGATCCGAACTCAAATAAGGTGTACCAAACATCACAGAAACCGACACTGCCAGATCTACCTCTAGTGGTGCTCATCAACTCACACTCAGCATCAGCTGCCGAGATCGTAGCTGGGGCGCTTCAGGATCTTGATCGTGCGGTTATTGTGGGCCAGCGCAGTTTTGGAAAGGGGCTAGTTCAAACACCTATACCATTGGGTTACAATTCGTTCCTAAAACTCACGACAGCGAAATACTACATCCCATCGGGACGCTGTATTCAGGCGATCGACTACTCAGGATCACAGAGCAACAACATACACACTGTGCCCGATTCGCTCATAGAAGAGTACTCAACAAAGGCGGGACGCAAGGTCTATGACGGTGGGGGTATCATGCCCGATTCGGTGATGAAATCAGAGTACGTGAGCCGCTTTGCGGTGATGCTCCTAGCGCTTGGTCACATCGACGATTTTGGTGACGACTTCATCAGACGCAACCCAGAGTTTGAGTTCGACCTAAAGTCGTTCAGCATTAGTGACGAGGAGTACAACCTCTTCAAAGAGATGCTCAAAAAGGAGGATATAACCTATGAATCGGAGACTCGCAATGTTCTCAACATCCTAAAGTCGGCTGCCGATTCTGATAAATTTACGGAACTAAGCAAGCATATCGAGAAGATAGAGAGCGAGCTCAAGGACGACACACAATCCAACCTTGAGACCTATAGCGAGGAGATTAGAGATCTCATAAATCAGAACATCGTTCTTCGCTTCGCCTACGAGGCTGGGGTGCGCGAATATGAGCTACCAAACGACAAAGAGGTTCTAGCGGCCGAGGCAATACTCGACGATTCGGCGCTCTACCAAGAGATCCTCACCCAAAGAGACACAGCTCGCAAGAGTAAGTAAAAACACAACTCAAAGTTAAAACAAAAGACCGAAGTTCTCTCAAAGACTTCGGTTTTTTGTCTACTTGGTGGAGGCGCAAAAAAGATATCCGTAGGATTCTTTTCGGGAATTTTTGTTTTTTCAAGAGATAATTTGGGAAAAATCACTACCTTTGAGGGTTAAAAAGAGATCTACGAACAATGGCGAAGAAATACACCCCATCCTCAAATAATCGTGAGGCTTTCGAAAAACTCACCGACACTGTCGGGACTGTTCCTCCTCAGGCTACAGAGCTAGAGGAGGCTGTACTCGGCGCGTTGATGCTCGAAAAGGATAGCGTAATCACGGTGCAGGAGTTCCTCACGCCCGACTCATTCTACACCGAGGAGCACCGCATGATCTACAAAGCGATCGAGGAGCTCTCAGCAGAGCTAAAACCCATCGACCTATACACCGTCACCGAGCGACTAAAGGTCAAGGGCGAGCTAACAAAAGTGGGCGGTGCGACATACCTCGCACAACTAACCCAAAAGGTGGGTTCGGCTGCCAACGTGGAGTTTCACTCGAAGATCATCGCACAGAAGTATGTTCAGCGTGAGCTGATTCGCTCCGCTACGGAGATTCAGCGCCGTTCGTATGATGAGTCAACCGACGTTACGGACCTCATCGGTTTTGCCGAAGGGGCGATCTTCAAGGTGGCAGAGGGGCACGTAAAGCGCTCCGTACAGTCGGCAAAGGAGATCCTTGCGATGGCACTAGCTCAGATCGAGGAGGCATCAAAGAATACAAACTCTTTCAACGGTGTGCCTTCGGGATTCACCGCACTGGACAGAGTTACAATGGGCTGGCAGCTCTCCGACCTTGTGATCGTGGCGGCCCGTCCATCGATGGGTAAGACTGCATTCGTACTCTCGATGGCACGCAACATGGCGCTCGACCACGAGCAAGCGGTGGCGTTCTTCTCCCTGGAGATGTCCTCCGTACAGCTTATGATGCGTCTAATTGTGGGTGAGACGGGACTTTCGGGTAACGATGTGAAGAGCGGTAAGCTCACCAACGAGCAGTGGAGCCACATGGAGTCGGCGACAAAGCCTCTGGGTATGGCTCCCCTATTCATCGACGATACGCCAGCGCTCTCAGTCTTTGAGTTTAGATCGAAGGCTCGACGCTTGAAGATACAACACGACATAAAAATCATCATCATCGACTACCTCCAGCTTATGACTGGAACTCAGGACACAAAGGGCGGAAACCGAGAGCAGGAGGTCTCGTTCATATCGAGGACACTGAAGGCGATCGCCAAGGAGCTCAACGTTCCGATCATCGCCCTCTCGCAGTTGAACCGTTCGACAGAGCTTCGTGGAGGCTCCAAGCGACCTCAGCTGAGTGACCTTCGTGAGTCGGGAGCCATCGAGCAGGATGCCGATATCGTGGCATTCATCCACCGTCCTGAGTACTACGGCATTCAGAACCTTGAGGATGGAACACCTACCGCTGGTATGGCAGAAATCATCCTAGCCAAGCACCGTAATGGCGCGGTGTGCGATGTTCCGCTGCGATTCTTGAAGGATCAGGCGAAGTTTGCCGACATGGATATGACGATGATCCACACTCAAGGCGCTGGAGCACCTGCACAGCAGTACGATGAGTATTCGAGTGGCACAAACACCGCATCGAGCACTCTAGGCGCTACGGTTGGTAACAACGAATTTGACATAACACCAGCTAAATCATCAACTACGAGTGATGAAGCACCATTTTAGCACTACCATAAATTAACATTCAGCATGTTTATTCGCACTTATGCAGGGGCAAATATCGGAATCGACGCTGTTAGAGTTAGTGTCGAGGTCAATATAGCAGGAGGGGGCATTGGTCTCTTCCTTGTCGGCTTGCCTGATAATGCGGTCAAGGAGAGTGAGCAGAGAATACGCTCAGCCTTTGAGAACTCGTCGCTTCGAATGACGATGAAAAAGTGCGTGGTGAGTCTCGCCCCAGCCGATATTCGCAAGGAGGGGTCGGGGTTCGACCTTCCGATTGCTGTGGGGATCCTCGCTGCGATGGAGCAGATCTCTAGCGAGAGGGTCACAGAGAGTCTTTTCGTGGGTGAGCTATCACTAGATGGCTCGTTGCGAGGAGTGAAGGGGATTCTATCTATCGCTATAATGGCGAGACAAGAGGGGCTAAAACGCATTATCCTCTCCGAAGACAATGCCGATGAAGCGGCCGTAGTGGAGGGCATCGAGGTTATAGCCCTGCCCAACCTAAAGAGCGTGGTTGAGTATCTCAATGGCGATCTAGAGGTGGAGCCTTCGAAGCCGCACATTGCGCAGGAGGAGCAATCCTCGGAGCTTTTTGCCGCCGATTTTGCCGATGTCAAGGGCCAAAGTGCCGCCAAGCGAGCTCTGGAGATTGCCGCTGCGGGAGGACACAACGTCCTTCTGATTGGAGCTCCAGGGTCGGGAAAGACGATGCTCGCACGTAGAGTGCCGACACTCCTGCCAACACTCTCATCGCAAGAGGCACTAGAGACAACAAAGATACACTCCGTTGCGGGGAAACTTGGTTCGCAGAGGGGTTTACTCACAACTCGTCCATTTAGAGCTCCTCACCACCTCACATCGCAGGTGGCGCTCATCGGAGGAGGACAATCACCCCAACCAGGGGAGGTCTCTCTAGCGCATAACGGGGTGCTGTTTTTAGACGAGCTACCAGAGTTTGGACGCAACGTTTTGGAGGTTCTTCGTCAGCCTTTGGAGGATAAGCAGATCGTAGTATCGAGAGCAAGATATAGCGTGGAGTACCCAGCGAACTTCACACTCCTAGCGGCGATGAATCCATGTCCTTGTGGCTACTACAACCACCCCGACAAGGAGTGCACATGCTCCCCAGGGCAGGTTAACCGCTACTTAGGGCGCATTTCGGGACCTCTGCTCGATCGCATAGATATGCACATCGAGGTAATCCCCGTGCCGCTCAACGAACTATCTTCGTCACAGCGTGCAGAGTCTAGCGAGACCATCCGCCAAAGAGTCATTGCGGCTCGTCAGATTCAAGCCAAGCGCTTTGAGGGGCTGAAGGGAGTGCACACAAACGCCATGATGAGCTCGGCGATGATCCGCCAATATTGCTCCCTAGAGCCAGCTGCACAGGGGCTTCTTGAGATGGCGATGCAGCGACTAGGGCTCTCGGCACGTGCCTACGATCGCATAATCAAGGTGGCACGAACCATTGCCGACATCGCTGGCGAAGAGAATATAGTGTCAACACACATAGCCGAGGCTATCAACTACCGCTCACTCGACAGAGACTCTTGGGGGCGATAAACTAAGATAATAGAGACAAAGATATGATAAGAGTAATACTTTCAGGAGGAGGAACAGGTGGGCATATCTACCCTGCTGTTGCCGTTGCCGAGGAGCTAAAACGCAGGCTAGGCAGTGGTGTAGAGCTACTTTTTGTGGGTGCCGAGGGCAAGATGGAGATGGAGAAAATCCCGTCGCTAGGCTACAATATCGTGGGACTGCCAGTGGCTGGACTACAGCGCAGACTTTCGCTCTCGAACTTTGCTCTACCATTCAAACTCCTCAGCAGCCTTTGCCGTGCTCGCAAAGCGATAAAGAGCTTCAATGCCGACATCGTTGTGGGCTTTGGTGGCTACGCTAGCGCCCCAGTGCTATGGTCTGCACAGAGGATGGGTATCCCCACAATTATTCAGGAGCAAAACTCCTATGCGGGGCTTACGAACAAGATCCTAGGACGCAGAGCCAAGAGGGTCTGCGTTGCATATGAGGGGATGGAGCAGTTCTTCCCAAAAGAGAGTATCGCTCTGACGGGAAACCCTTTAAGAGGGTCATTTTCATCGGATAAAGCGGCTAGAGCCGAGGCTCTGGAGTACTATGGGCTGAAGGGCGATCGCCCAACAATTCTAATTGTGGGGGGCTCTCTCGGTACTCGCACCCTGAATGAGATGGTCAAAGAGTGGATACTTCGCAACGAGACGAGCGATCAGGTGCAGATCATCTGGCAGACGGGACGCTACTACGAGAGCGAGATGCGTGAATTCTTGGCGCAGAACCCTCGCTCAAACATATGGCAAGGGGCGTTCATCGATCGCATGGATCTAGCCTATGCAGCTGCCGATATCGCAATATCGAGGAGTGGAGCATCGACAATATCGGAGCTTGAACTCGTGGGGCTACCAACGATATTTGTGCCATCGCCAAACGTGACGGACGACCACCAAACGAAGAATGCAATGGCGCTTGTGAATCGTGGTGCAGCGCTCATTGTCAAGGACTCCGAGGCTATTGGCAAGGGGATAGACATGGCGATAAGCGCAGTGACAGACCCAGCCCTGTTGGAGAGTCTGTCGACAAACACGAAGAGCATGGCGCACCCAAATGCGGCATCGGATATAGTAGATCATATTTTGAAAGAGATAGAGTAAAATGGAGAAAAACATATATTTTTTAGGGATTGGAGGAATCGGAATGAGCGCCTTGGCTCGCTACTTCCTCAAAGAGGGGTATCGAGTTGGAGGTTACGACAAAACCCCAACGCCACTCACAGCAGAGCTCGAAAAAGAGGGGGCGTGGATCCACTATGAGGATGATGTAACGGCTATTCCTCAGGAGTTTCTCTCTCGTGAGCACACCGTAGTTGTCTACACGCCTGCTATTCCTGCATCGCACAGCGAGTTTTGCCACTTCAAGCAGGAGGGCTTCACTATCGAGAAGCGCTCGCAAATGCTTGGACACATATCTGAGGGTAAGTACGTTATGGCGGTTGCTGGCACACACGGCAAGACATCGACCACAACACTCCTAACGTGGCTAAACCATCGCACAACGGGCGGTGGGAGTGCGTTCTTGGGGGGTATCTCCAAGAACTTTAACAGCAACCTCATTCTTGGCGAGGGTGATCGTCTTGTGGTGGAGGCAGATGAGTTTGACCGCTCGTTCCTAAGGCTCTACCCCAACATTGCCATCGTCACCTCAGCAGATGCCGATCACCTCGACATATACGGCACTCACGAGGCTGTAAAGCAGGCATTCTCTCAGTTCATTGGACAGATAAAAGAGGGCGGTTCGCTAATCCTAAAACACGATGTGGAGCTAGAGATAATAAACAAAGGTATAAAGACTTACAGCTACTCATACGACACGCCATGTGACTTCTACGCCAAGGGGATGACCCTCAGCCAAGGGGGGCACTTTATCTTCGATATTGTGTTGCCTGACTCTGCAATTACGGGGTGTCGACTCGGCATTCCTGGCTGGGTGAATATAGAGAACTGCGTGGCTGCCGTGGCTGCCATGTGGTGCGCCGCAAAGCGTGAAGGCAAGGAGCTAGATCACGATGCGACAAGGGCTGCTCTTGACGAGTTTACGGGTGTACGTCGTCGCTTCGATTTCTACATAAACGACGAGAAGCAGGTCTACATGGATGACTACGCACACCACCCACGTGAGCTAAGTGCAGCTATCAGCTCTGTCAAGGGAATGTTCCCAGGCAGAGATATCACAGTGCTCTTCCAGCCACACCTATACTCTCGCACAAACGATCTACACGCCGAGTTTGCCGAGGCGCTATCGATGGCTGACAGAGTGGTTCTTTTGCCGATCTACCCTGCACGTGAGTTGCCAATGGAGGGTGTTAGCTCTCAGATGATTCAGCAGAGAGTGAGCGTACCGTGTCAGATCGTGGAGCTAGAGAACATAGTTGACCATGTGGCTAAACTAGAGACAGATATTGTGATTAGTTTTGGTGCTGGGGATATTGACACGAAGTGCGAAAGCTTGGCTAAACTACTGAGTCAGAGAGCTTAAATTTTGATATAAGATGTTTAAACGAATAAAGGGATACATAGGACTCGGGGCGATTTGGTGCGTTGCTGTGGTGTATATTATATACGCCATAAGCGCTACGCATGAACACCGCTCATCTCTGGTCGTTTCGAACATTGAAATAACTTTGGACGACAGCTCTCAATTCGGGTACATGGCTAACAGCAAGCAGATTAGATCCATGATCGACAGAAATCGCCTGAACCCTGTGGGTGACTCTATACAAGAGGTAAAACTGCACGAGATTGAGAGTATAATCGCAAACAATGGCTTCGTATCGAGTGTTAATGCCTACACCACATGGTCGGGTGGGCTCAATATCGATGTCGAGCAACACAAACCCGTCTTGCGCTTCATTAGCAGTGGGCACAACGCCTACATTACGGAGGATTACTATACATTCAAGGCACCTCCTCAGTCGTCGCTATATGTGCCAATCGTCACGGGTAGCTACTCACCACTGTTTGCCGTTGGTTACCAAGGGAGCATCACAGAAGAGCTTGAGCGACAGAAGCTTTTGATCGAGCAGAGGATTGCTGAGATCAAACTAGAGCGCATCCCTATTCTCAAACAAGCACAAAAAGAGCGAGAGGAGTATCTCGAGTCGCGCAAAGAGAAGGTCAAGCGCAATAAGTGGGCAGGCAAGAGCCAAGCGCAGTTCGATCAGGAGGTTATAGCCCTGCGCAAGAAAAAGTCGCAGAGATATAAATTCTACAGCTATCAAAAGCGCATGACGGAGGCAAAACTCGAAAAAAACAGGAAAAAAGAGGAGGCAGAGATACAAAAACAAAAAAAACTGGATAAAAACTTCGAAGATTTAACTAAACTTATTACCTTTGTTGAAGAAGTTGAATCGGATAGCTTCTGGCGCTCCGAAATTGTGCAAATCGAGAGTTACATCTCAGACAGCGGAGCCGTAGAGCTGATTCTTATTCCACGTAGCGGACAACATAAAATACTATTCGGAGGGGTAGACGATGCAGAGATAAAATTCGATCGCCTGCGCAAATTCTACGAAGATGGATTGAGTCGAGTTGGGTGGAATAAATTCACGTATGTAGATTTACGATATGAGGGGCAGGTAGTGTGTCGTTAGAGGCGCTATCAGTCTCCCATATTTTTGCATTTTTTTGATTATTAGAGTAGATAACAAGATTATAAGATATATTAGCTGTGGAAAAGAAGAGTTACGTTGTTGCGATCGACCTAGGTACGTCGAATGTAGTTGTTGCTGTTGGAGAGACTACTACAGATAAGAAGTTGAAACTATTGGCTGTTACGTCATCACCATCGGCAGGGGTCGAGGGGGGACAAATCGTTAATATTGCACTCGTTGGAGATGCTGTTGACAAGGCAGTAGATCAGATCGAGACATCACTCAATATACGCATCACGGAGGCATACATCGGTGTTTCGGGCGACTTTATTCGCTGCTCAAGCCTCACGGATCACGTCTTCGCAACGGACGATCAGAATGGTATATGCCAGGCTGATGTCGATGCGATTTTTGACCGCATGCGCAACGTAAAATCACCTGCAGGGGAGATCATCATGGAGATAAACCCTCAGAGCTACACCGTAGATAACGGGCTAGAGGTGAAGAATCCGATCGGCTCATTCGGGCGAAAACTATACTCGACATTCAACTTCACACTCTGTGAGGAGGAGCCACTAAATCGCTTCAAAAGAGCGCTAACTCTGCGAGGAATCAACCCCTTGAAGGTCTTTTCGGGCGCTATGACAACATATCACAGCGTTGTGACTCCAGACGAGAAAGAAGACGGAGTTGCAGTTGTTGATCTGGGTGCGGGCAAAACAGATGTTTGCGTAATATACAAAGATACAGTAAGATACATCGCATCGATCCCTATGGGTGGCGATATCATCGACCAAGATATACAGACGATGGGGGTTCTCGAAAAACACATCGAGACTCTAAAGCATCGCTACGGCTCGGCCCTAGCTGATTTGATCGAGACCGACATGAAGATCCGCGTTCCATTTAGTCGCCAGCGCTTCACGGAGATTCTGCTCAGCAACCTAGCGACAGCTATCGAGGCGAGATTGATGGATATTGCGGAGTTTGTGCGCCAAGAGATAAAGGATTCGGGATTCTCACACAAGATATACAGCGTGGTACTAACTGGTGGTGGTGCCAAACTAAAGAGTGTTGACGAGCTATTCCGCCGCACGTTGAAGATGGATGTTCGAATTGCAACGCCTACGGTTAACATCGAGCCTGAATCGCAGGAGATTGCCGACGATGCAGCTCACTCAAATGTCATCGGACTCCTACTTCGAGGTCTCAAAGAGGGGGAGTGCAACATTGTTGAGCGCCAAGCACCACTTGCGCAACCAGCGCAACAATCAACAGCTTTCACGCCACCAGTGGCGCAAAGCACCCCAGCGCAACAGCCTGTGGCACAACCACAACAGAGCTACCAGCCGACTCCGACTCCTCAGGATGAGGGGCTATTGCAGCCAAAGCCTATAACGGCACAAGGTCAAAGCACTGTTGAGCCTGAAGCTCCGCAAAGCTCTCATGAGCAAGAGGAGTACCAAGAGCCTGCCTCTAAGCCAAAGCGCGAGAGCTTCCTAGAGAAGATCAAAAGAAAGGCGGAGGAGTTCAACAACAACTTTGGAGGTGCCGACGACGAGGAGGTTTAGCCTTTAGTCGATAAGTCTCCACGAAGGGGGGAAATTCCACAAAGAGAGGAGATTCCACAGACAGAGGGAGTTGAAACGAACGGGGGGATTGACAGGCAAAGAGAGTTGACAGGAAGAAGAGGAGAATTTTGGTTTTAAGTAAAACACACGAAAGAGATAGAGATATGAGCGACGATTTAATGGATGCACTATACGGGCACAAGGCAGCGAAATCAACGATTATGGTCGTTGGTGTCGGCGGTGCTGGAGGTAATGCCGTGAATCACATGTGGGAGCAGGGGATTCGAGGCGTTGAATTTATGGTCTGTAACACCGACCAGCAAGCACTCAACAAGAGCCCTATTGAGAATAAAATTAGACTCGGGAAAGAGGGACTTGGAGCAGGTAACGACCCCGACAATGGTCGCAATGCTGCTATCGAATCGCTCGATCTAGTGCGCCAGCGTCTTGAGATGTCGGGCACTCGTATGCTTTTTGTCACTGCAGGAATGGGTGGAGGAACTGGTACTGGTGCCTCGCCGATCATCGCTAAGCTTGCGATGGATATGAACATCCTCACTGTGGGTATCGTCACTACACCCCTCGCACTTGAGGGTAAAACTCGCTGGGACCAGGCAATGCGTGGTCTCAAGGAGATTCGTGCAAATGTCGATTCATTGCTGATTCTCGACAACGAAAACATCTTCAAGATGTATGAAAATCAGACTCTGCGTCAAGCATTTAACAAAGCTGACGATATACTCGCTTCGGCAGCAAGAGGTATAGCAGAGATCATCCACACAGAGAGCGATCTTGTGAATATCGACTTCGCCGATGTGCAGAAGGTCATGCGTAATAGCGGACGTGCTCACATGAGTGTTGCCTCTTCGGATGGCAACGACAGAGCAGAGGAGGCTGCACGCAAATCGCTGGAATCGCCACTTCTCGCAAATCGTGATATCAGTGGTGCACGCAACGTCCTTATCAACATCTCAGTATCAGATACAAACGCTCTTCTAGGGCATGAGGTCACAGCCATACTAGAGTACATCCAGACCAACGCTAGCGGTCGTGCCGATGGCGATATGTACAACAGCGCCAACATAATCTGGGGAACAAGCGAAAAGCCTAGCCTAGGTAGTGAACTGGAGGTAGTACTCGTTGCCACAGGATTTGACGACTCAACATCTGAGGCCGAGCAAAAGGATCAACAGCCAACTCAGCAGCACGACACGAATGATATAACCATGCCTGCTGATCGCAAACCAAAGCGATCGAGCGAGCCGATGATGCTTGGCGGAAAGTCGAGCAAGTACAGCAATATCTCGACAAAGACGAGCAAGCCTGCTTATCAGACTCGTAAGATGAATATTGTTGTCTCGGCAGATGACACGCACAGAAAAGTTGTCATAAACGAGCAACCAGCAAGCAAGGACGAAGATAAGGGCGGATCGCTATTCTAGCCTTAGAGGCGAGCGAAAAGCTAAATTTAAAACGAAAAATTGATATATTTTGGAGGAGGAGTTTTTAGGGATAGCATTCAACGGATTTGACTCAGCGACAGTAGCTACACTATTTGTGACAATACTACTGTTGATGGTCTCAGCATTGGTATCGGGAGCTGAAACAGCATTTTTCTCGCTCTCGCACACCGACATGCGTGAGATCAAAGAGCGCAAAAGTTCTGCTTCGCAAGCGATACAGAACCTACTCTCGGATGTGGATATACTCCTAGCGACGATACTGGTTGTCAACAACCTTGTCAATATCTGTATCGTAATCCTCACCTCTAATATCATCGATTCACTCTTCACATTCACACGCTACGAATTTCTATTCAAGACCGTGTTTGTGACGTTCATCCTCTTGCTATTTGGCGAGATTCTACCGAAGGTATTTGCACAGACGACACCTGTAAGCTTCGCCAGCTTTGCATCACGCCCTCTGCTGCTTCTCAGAAAGATATTCTACCCATTCTCATTCGTTCTCGTAAGGGCATCGAACAGCATTAGCGAGAAGGCATCACGCCGTCCTGAGCTATCACTCAACGAGTTGGCAGATGCCGTAGATATAACACACGACCCGACAAAAGAGGAGCATGGGATGCTCTCAGAGATCATTAACTTCGGGACAACGGAAGTTGCCGAGATCATGCGTCCACGTGTCGACATTACCGCTCTGCCTCTCACTGCGAGCTACGAAAAAGTCAAGCAGATAATCAACGAGTCGGGGTTTTCGCGCATACCTGTCTACACCGAAGATATTGATGAGATAAAGGGCACTCTCTTTGTCAAAGATCTACTGCCACACATTAATCACGACGATTTTGAGTGGCAGAGACTCATCCGAAAGCCATATTTTGTGTCGGAGTACAAGAAGATTAACGATCTGATGGAGGATTTCCAGCGTGATAGAGTCCACATGGCGATCATCGTTGATGAGTATGGCTCGACCCTAGGGTTGGTCACTCTAGAGGATATCATAGAGGAGGTTGTCGGAGAGATCTCCGATGAGAGCGATAGCGAAGAGAAACTGTACACTCGCCTAAGTGAGAGCACGTATATGTTTGAGGCTAAGATCCATATAGGTGATTTTGAGCGCATCCTGGATATGGACGAGAACGCAATGGATCAGATTAAAGGCGATGCTGAAACACTCGCAGGTTTGATGCTGGAGTTCAAACGAGACCTCCCTCTAAAGGGCGATAAGTTCAAGTGGGAGAACATCACATTTGTCGTTGAGTCGCTCGAAGGGCGCAGAATCGATAAGATAAGAGTCAAGATAGACAAATCAGAATAGAAGATGCACAAGGGTGTCTACATCAAAGCGTTTATGACCGACGAGCAACTTCGTGAGTGCGTCAGTGCTGAGGATTGGCAACGAGCTGAGAGCATGCCTGCCAAACGCCGTAGCGAGCACCTCTCATGGCGTGCCATGCTATACGAGACCCTTGGGCAGATAGTCACAATCGAGTATAACGAAGTTGGCGCGCCCTACATAGTAGAGAATCCAAACATATATATAGGTGTATCGCATGGAGCAGAACGAGTGGCTGTCGCCATATCGGATAGAGCTTGCGCAATCGACATTGAATCGGTGAATCGTGACTTCACAAGAGCGTCATCGAGATACACCACCTCCGACGAGGAGCTAATCTGCGAGGGGGATCTAGCACTTATATGGTGTGCCAAGGAGACCCTCTACAAGCTATCGGGTAGGAGCGAACTAAACCTAAAGACAGATCTTAGAATCACATCCTTAGATAAGGCAATGGGCATCTGCCGAGGGCAGATCCTAGATCTCGCACCAGTCGATATCCACTACAAGAGAGAGAGCGACTACATAGTGACATGGTCAATATAGATAATTTAAAAAGGGGCGATTAGCCCCTTTTAAATTATACAAACCTACTAAAAGCGTTTAGTATATATATGACAATATGGCTCTTTGCCCGTCTTCTCATAGTAGTCTTGGTGATACTGCTCGGCAGGGAAGAACTCCGTTGCCTTCTCAAGCTCGGTCTTCACATCAAAGCCCTTGTCGCGCAACTGTTCGATTAGATCTTTTGCTACTTCTCTCTGCTCCTTAGAGTTGTAGAAGACAACTGAGCGGTACTGATCTCCAATATCGGGACCTTGCCCACCCTCTTGCGTTGGATCGTGAATCTCAAAGAATAGCTTTGCGAGTGTTTCATAATCAACTCGGCTAGGGTCGTAGACAATTCTCACCGCCTCGGCATGCCCTGTTTGTCCTGTGCATACCTGCTCATAGGTCGGATTGTCGACACTACCACCAATGTAGCCCGACTCAACGCTATGAACTCCATCTTGTCTCTGCATCAGATCTTCGACTCCCCAGAAGCAGCCACCAGCAAAAATAGCCTCCTCGCTCTTTGGTACGAACTCCATCGAGATAGAGTTGACACAGTGGCGTGTATCCTTCGCAGTGAAGCCCTCGCCCTCGAAAACGTGGCCTAAGTGCCCATCGCACGCAGCACATACAATCTCCGTGCGCTCACCATCTGCATCGGGTACTCGCTTTACAGCACCCTTGATCTCATCGTCGAACGATGGCCATCCACACCCCGACGAGAATTTATCCTCTGAGCTATATAGCGCAGCACCGCACTGCTTGCAGTGGTATGTGCCCGCCTCTTTGTGGTCGTTGTACTCCCCCGTAAATGGAGCTTCGGTTCCCTTCTCTATAATAACATGCCTCTCGGCTGCTGTCAAATCTTTTAGTTTCATATCTTCTCGTTTTTGTCCTACGCAAGCCACCGCCACGAGCAGTGACACTGCCAAAAATAGTGATTTAATCATTTGCTTGCTCATTTATATCTAATTTATCTTCAACTATATGAAGTAATGAGATAACGAGCTAGGGCAAATAATATTGCACAATGATATATAACAAAAAAAGGTCTTCGATTAAGAAGACCTTCTGAGCGGAAAACGAGACTCGAACTCGCGACCCCAACCTTGGCAAGGTTGTGCTCTACCAACTGAGCTATTTCCGCATTAAAATGTCCCTCGACTAGCACGCCTACTTTTGAACCAAAGTAGAACATCAACAATCACATTGTGCCGTCTTGGGAGTACAAATGTAGACAAATATTTTTATTCTACAAAATATTTTATCTAAATTTGCAGAAAAATTACTCACATGGAAGAGTTCACACTCACAACACCTGCGCTGCTATTCTCGGCGATATCGCTAATTATGCTCGCATATACAAATCGCTTTTTATCTTACGCTCAACTAGTTCGCACACTAAAAAAGCAGTTCAAAGACAACCATTCGTCTGTGACTCAGGCCCAGATAGACAACCTCAGACAAAGACTCCAACTAACGAGACTCATGCAGTTTATGGGGGTGGCAAGCCTATTTCTATGTGTTGTAACGATGTTTTTGATCTTTATTGGCAGTAGCACCCTCGCTATATATATCTTTGGGGCGGCACTTCTGCTATTGATCGCCTCGCTCGGAGTCTCTTTGTGGGAGATCCACATCTCGGTGCGTGCTCTCAAGATCCACCTCGACGACATGGAGGATTAACAACTAGGCCTCGCACATAAAATGACAAATAACAACTCCCCCCTCTCATTAGGGACTGATAGAGTCTCGAAACTTTTGGTTCGATACTCCATACCATCTATAATTGCAACCACCTCCGCCTCGCTATACAACATCATGGATAGCATCTTCATCGGGCAGGGGGTGAGTCCATACGCCATCACGGGGCTCGCTCTAACGCTTCCACTCATGACAATTGCAGCAGCGTTTGGCTCCATGATCGGGATCGGCGCATCATCGATCACCTCAATAAAACTCGGTGAGGGAAATCGACGTGCCGCCGAGCAGACCCTTGGCAACCTCATGATTCTAAAGATAATCGTGGGTTTGCTCATCACTGCGGGAGGGCTACTAACGCTCAAACCTTTGCTCTACTTCTTTGGAGCTAGCCACTTGACCATAGACTACGCATACGACTACATGCAGATAATCCTCATGGGAACCATCGTCACCCACACATTCCTGGGGCTTAACGAGATGCTTCGCGCTACGGGTTACCCTCAAAAGGCGATGATGCTCGTACTCCTTACGGTGGTGATAAACGGAATACTAAACGCTATCTTTATCTTTGGGCTTGATTGGGGCATACGTGGAGCAGCGATCGCCACAGTTATAGCTCAATGCATTGCGCTGAGCTTCTCGCTCTCGCACTTCAACTCGAAGAGTAGCTACATTAGATTTCGACGCACGGCACTGCGCCTGAGAACGAAGATAATCAAGGGAATCCTATCTATTGGTGTTGCGCCACTCCTATTTAACATTTGCGCCTCGATAGTTGTGATCTTTGTCAACAAGGCGCTAAAGAGTAGCGGAGGAGAGGATGGCGATATCTACATCGGAGCCTTCGGGGTTATCAACCGTGTGGCTCTGCTCTTTGTGATGATGGTATCGGGACTCAACCAAGGTATGCAACCAATCGTGGGCTATAACTTCGGTAACAAGCGCTATGACAGAGTCATCAAGGCACTTAAATACACCATAATGATCGCTATCGGGATCACAACAATGGGTTTTCTAATCGTACAGCTTGCACCCGATTTGATCACATCGGCATTTGTCAATCAGGATGTCGACCCCGACACACCACCTGAGGTGGCACTACGCCTTGTGGAGCTATCCAAGCAGGGTTTGCGCATTGCGCTAATGATGTTCCCTTTGGTTGGAATGCAGATCGTCACGTCGGGGTTCTTCCTATACATAGGCAAGGCGCAAAAATCGATCATCCTGTCGCTATCTAGGCAGATGTTCTTCCTTCTGCCACTGCTCATGATACTACCTCCGAGACTAGGTCCAACGGGGGTTTGGTACGCCATCACAATATCCGACTCAGCTGCAATCATCATCACAGCCGTCATGCTCATCCTTGAGATACGAAAGATGCGAAAGCGTCAGCGAGAGTTTGAGTATTTACAGTAAAACAATGGGCTTAATCTTCGAGATTAAGCCCATATTGTTATTATCTATTAAGAGACTCGCCTAAGTGTAAAGACAAACCTTAGACCACCATCTGCGCAGTTGCTAACGCTGATCTCACCGCCATGCAGAACCACAGCGTTGCGCACAATGGAGAGCCCTAGTCCCGTTCCCCCCTGCTTGCGTGAGCGCCCTTTATCAATTCGATAAAACCTCTCAAATAGGCGTGATAGGTGCTCGGCGCTAACTCCAATGCCGTTATCCTCGAAGCTAAAAGTATAGTGCGTAGGGCTCTGATCGATCACTTTGACCCAGATATCATTACCCATAGAGTATGCCAAGGCGTTGTCCGTGAGATTTCTGAATATCGATGCGATGAGAGCCGAATTACCCTCTATGACTACATCTTCGGATATTTGACTATGGATATTTAGTCGTCTTTCGAAAGGCAGCAGTGCTACATCGGCGCAGATCTCTGCCATGACATCTTGAATTACTACCTTCTGCCCACCAGTAATTAGGTGGCTAGCCTCATCCATGCGTGTTATGGCGGATATATCCTGAAGCAGACGATGCAGACGCTCGACCTGCAAACGCCCCTTCTCAATGAAGGCTCTCTGCATGTCGGGGTTCATGTCGGGGTTGTTCAAGATGGTCTCTAAGTAGCCTTGAATTGCTGCCACTGGCGTTTTAAGCTCGTGGTTGATGTTGTTTGTGAGCTGGCGCTTGATGCGAATTTTCTCCTGCTCCTGCCTAAGTACTACTTCGTGTTCACTATCACGCTCGGCTGTTGTTTTTTGGAGCTGAGAGTAGAGCTTTACGATATATTTCGAGATGTCGCCCAGCTCATCGTTCGAGAAATTAGTGTCGGGATCAACAATTTCGCCCTTATCAGCCTTGCGTGCAAACTCTCTCAGTCGAATGATATTCTCACCCAGACGGCGCGTGATGAGATAGCCCAGCGAACTCATAAGTACAATCGCAGAGAGCATAACCCACACAAATCTCAGGTCGGCGGCTAGCATCCCCGTGAGGGTGACAGTGTATGGTATCGCTGTACGAATAACCAAGGAGTCAGCATTGAGTGCTGAATAGAAGTATTCGTGTTTGGTGCTAGACGACAGACGGCGCACGATGTAGCCCGTGCCGTTATCTATCGCAGAGATAATCTCAGGACGATCGCTGTGGTTTGTCATCTGCATTATTTCGTCTCCCTCAAAGGAGTCGAAGAGCACATCTCCCCCCCTATTCATAATCGTTATGCGCACACCCTCTCTATCAGCAAATAAATAGAGGCTGTCCACACCATAATCCTCGATTTTGTCTAAGATGCGATTGTTCACAATCTGAAGACTAGCGTTGAGCGACTCCTCCTTGAATCGCTTCTCACGCCCATATTGGAACAGCACAAAGCATGCTGCCAGCCCCATAAAAACGACTGCCAACATCAAGAATACCCGCCTATGATAAGGCATTCTACCCCTCAAAGCCATAGCCGTACCCTAGTCTTGTGACGATATACTCGCCATAGCGCCCGATTTTCTTTCTCAGGCGTGTTATGTTTACATCAATAGTGCGATCCAGAACTATGACCTCATCGCTCCATACTCGTTGCAGGATCTCCTCACGAGAGAAGATCACACCACGCTTTGAGAGTAGCAGCAGTAGGATTTCGAGCTCCTTTTTTGTGAGTGAAACTACCTGGTCGTCGACCGTGCAGATCTTACGTGTAAGGTCAATGCTCAGTGTCTCGAATTGAAGGCGCTCACTTACGTCAGGCTTCACATTCACCGCCGCTGCGCTCTTTGAGCGACGAAGCACCGTCTTCACTCGTGCCGACACCTCACGCAGAGAGAAGGGCTTTGAGATGTAGTCATCGGCACCTAGATTAAGCCCCGTAATTGTATCGTCCTCCGTATCTTTTGCCGTACAGAAGATAATCGCAACAGAGTCCATCTTTGGATCTTGGCGCAGTTGGCGAGCTAAATGAAAACCCGACATCTCCCCCATCATCACATCCAGCAAGAGCAGTGAGTACTGTGTTAGATCCATCTCTAGTGCCTGTTCCGCACTATAAGCTACATCAACGCTATACCCTTCGGCTTCGAGGTTGAATTGCAATATCTCGCATAGAGACTCCTCGTCATCTACTACTAAAATTCGCTCTTTATTCATAGTTGTTAATCACAAAAAATTATCACCAAATTTAGTTATTTTTTACCGTTCGTATCTCTCACACGCAACAAATTAATATAAATGTAACAAAACAATACGACAATAGGGTGCGATCAACAAGATTTTTTGTTGACTACACCCTATTTTATCTAGTTTTTAAACACCACCCACTACGGAGTAGCCACCAAAACTACTCTAGTACACGCTCTACGTAGGTCTTATAATCCTTCACCACAGGCTCATACTCCTCATCGAAGAAGAGCGGAGATGAGATCATAAAATCTGCTGTTGAGCGGTTGATCGCTGTCGGCACATTGTACAGAGATGCAAGACGAAGAAGCGCCTTCACATCGACATCGTGAGGCTGTGCTGCCATCGGATCGCAGAAGAATATCAGAGCACTGATACGCCCCTCAACAATCTGAGAACCAAGCTGCTGATCACCCCCAAGAGGTCCCGACTTCAGGAGTTGAATATCGAGATTCTCGATCTTCCCCTCATGGCGTTTCCAGAGCGTGCGCTCCACCATTTTACCCGTAGTTCCAGTACAAACCAATGCGTGCTTAGCTAGAACTTCACTATTCCAGTCGACCCACTCGGCTAGATCATGCTTCATGTTATCGTGCGCAACTAACGCAACTTTCTTTCTATTGTACATCTCATTCAAATATTTAAAACATTAAACAGTGCCCTTTTATCGGCTCATCTACTCGTATAGTAGATCGCCCCTCTCTCTTACTCTTGAGCTGGCTCCTGCTCCTCGTCAGATGGGAGCTCAAAAGATGTGAAGCCCGCACCGATAAGGATATTGAACCAAGCGAAGCACTTCTTCATATCTGAGACGTGAACTCTATCACGATCATACTCAGGAAGCACCTCTGCGAAGTAAGCCTTTAGTTTGTTTGCATCCTCCTTGTGGCTGATTGCCTCAGCGCCATTCGTATGCTTGTATATGTTTGTGAATACCTCTGCTAGTGCGATATCGTCAGCCTCTGTGAACATAGATATCTCTGATAGGGCGCTAACTTTAGCGTTTGACGCTACGTTTGTTCTGCGACCATCGGCAAGCGCCTCAACGATAATACCACGTGTTGACTGTGCCACATATTTGTAAAGGCCTGGCATGCCTGAAATTGCAAGAATCTCTCTAAACTCCATCTCTAATTTATATTTATATTGTTAAAAAGTTTTTTATTATTGTTTTACTATCTCCTTGACATACAGATCCATCTGAGGGAATGGGAACGAGAAGCCATGTTTCGGAAGCTCAGTGTATATAGTCTCCAGAGTCTCGAACTTAACTGACCAATAGTCCGCAGATTTAACCCAAACAAAGATCTTTAGGTTGATCGACGAGTCCGCCAAATCGACAAGGTGCACCGATGCCTTTCGCCCCTCTTGGGTCAACACTCGTTTGTCCTTTGCTATTTCACCAAGGATCACCTTGCGAGCCGCTTTCACATCACTGCCATAGGATAGACCAATCACAAAATCTATACGGCGATGCTCCTGCTCAGAGTAGTTATCGATAATCGACGTTGAGATAGTGTCATTCGGGACATATATTGTGCGATTATCGAAAGTAAGCATCTGAGTGTTGAACATGTTGATCGCCATAACGGTACCCTGCTGCCCCTGTGCCTCGATATAATCTCCCACTCGATATGGTTTTAGAGCAAGAACGACAGCTCCACCTGCAAGGTTTCGAGCCGTACCGCTAAGTGCCATACCAATAGCGAGCGATGCCGATGCAAATAGCGCAATGATCGATGTGATATCGATCCCGATTGTCGCCACAACCACCAATATCAGAAGTATCGAGCAGAGAACCTTGATCGTAGATCGCAGGAAGTTCTTGAGCGATGGATCGCCCCCCCTTTTCTCATAAGCGATATCAAAGAGCTGCAGAAGACGACGAATTATCCAACGACCTGCGATGTATATGAATATAGCGACCGCTATCTTCCAAATAATGGGCAAAGCGTAGGTTGTGACTAGCGAGATTATATCGTCTACGTTCATGTGCACAGCCTTGTCAATAATCGACTCAATAGTAAACACAGCTGAACTATCAGCCTTCTCTATTGCCTGTAGTGTCTCTTGTTCCATTGTTATTCGTTTTATTATTGTACTCTTGCGCCACCCCGAGGAGTGATCACAGTGTTATCTACTTCTCGCCCAAAGAGCGAGCTCTTAGCTACTCTCCTCTAAGAGCGTGGATAAAGTCTGGGTATAGTTCCCATAGGCTCTCAGTCCTTAACCACAAGTCACGTGCTTGAGCCGCTTGCGATGGGGTTTTTGTGTTGAGCTCCATATAGAGAACCTCGTCTTGAAGGTGCTCTTCGCAAGTAAACTCCTCGTAGTAGGCCTGGAAACGCTCCTTGAAGCGGTGAAGATCACCTGCATCTACGCTCCCCTTTTGGCGATGTTGCATCCACATCTTCAGGAGCAGGTGCTCTACACCCTTCTCCGCCAGATCCATCATCACATCCGCTGCCTCGTCATAACACTCTAGCGCCACGTAGCACAGTGCAAGCGGGAATATCGCTCCGTGATGATCCTCAGGGTCAAGCTCTAGCTCCACCTCATAGATTGATGCCGCAGCATCGAAATCTCCAATCAAGAAGTGGTCGTTCGCCGAGAAGTAGAGCACCGAAACGGCAGCTCTCGATGCGGGGTGTTCCCACTCCACTTCGGGAGTATCATCATCGGGTAGCGCCTCAAAAAGCGCGCCGACTCCATCTAGACGCTTTTGGCACGCCTGCTCAAATTCGCCATCCTCTTGCAGGATAAAGGACTCCTCAAGGATCTTTTCAAAGTATGTAGAAGGGGTTGTTATCAACTCCACCGTCTGATTTAGGGTCGGATTTAACGATAGTTTTACACTCATAGCTATAAAAATCATTCATTCATCTCTTAGAGTTTGTACACTCATGCAAAAAAAACTCTAAGAGTAGATAATTAGAGCGTTGACACCTCTCTAGGCGAGCCCTCGAGGCTCATCATCGCTCCGTAAAGGTACAAATATAATCAATAAATCTGAATATTAAACACACAATTTTCTATTGTGTAACACAAAAGTAATAAACTTTGACTATATTTGTCTTACGAAAACAGCGAGCCAAAATATTAATAGACACTATAATAGTAATTTGCATGGAGCAGAAAATTGAAATTATTCAGATCAACATATCGGGAGAAGATAAGCCAGGCTTGACATCTTCGCTGACGGATATACTATCAAAATACGACGCATTTATCCTCGATATTGGTCAGGCAAATATTCATCAGTCACTAACTCTGGGAATCCTCATTAAAACCACGGCCGACAAGTCGGGCTTCATCATGAAGGAGCTACTATTCAAGGCTTCGGAGCTTGGTGTGGTGATTCGATTTACACCTGTCGCAGAGGATGAGTATGAGAATTGGGTGGATCGCCAAGGCAAGAACCGCTACATCATAACTCTTCTGGGCAAAGAGGTGACAGCCATGCACATAGCCAAAGCAACGATGGCAATCGCTAGTCTAGGACTCAACATCGATGCCATAAATCGCCTTACGGGACGTATTCCACTAAACAAAGATCAACGAGTACCTAAATCGTGTATCGAGCTATCGGTCAGAGGTAGCATAGACGAGGGGTCGAGAAACTCTCTTCAGGAGACATTCATCGAGCTATCGGAGATCGGAGTTGATGTTTCGTTCCAAAGGGATGACATATACCGCCGTTCACGCCGCCTGATCTGCTTCGATATGGACTCTACGCTCATCGACACTGAGGTGATCGACGAGCTAGCGGAGCGTGCAGGTGTAGGCGAGCAGGTTCGCGCAATCACAGAGAGCGCCATGCGTGGTGAGATCGACTTCAAGGAGAGTTTCGAGCAGAGGGTTGCCCTACTCAAGGGCCTAGATGTCTCTGTTATGGAGGATATAGCCAAGAACCTACCCATCACAGATGGACTTGAGCGCCTAATGCGTATTCTTAAGCGTGTGGGCTATAAGACTGCAATTCTTTCGGGAGGATTCACATACTTCGGACAGTACCTTCGCCAGCAGTATGGCTTCGACTATGTCTATGCCAATGAGCTAGAGGTCGAGGATGGTAAGCTCACGGGGCGCTACCAAGGGGAGATTGTCGATGGCAACAGAAAAGCGGAGCTTCTGCGTCTGTTGTGCCAGTTCGAGTCTATCAACATCGCACAAGCGGTTGCTGTGGGAGATGGCGCTAATGACCTTCCGATGCTCACACTCGCAGGTCTAGGTATCGCATTCCACGCCAAGCCAAAGGTCAAGGCAACTGCCAAGCAGTCAATCTCGACTATCGGTATTGATGGCATACTCTACTTCCTTGGACTAAAGGATTCACGTATTGAATAGACAACATGAAACTAAGGCTGTTGATACTAGCTCTGTGCCTACTCTCGTGCAACAATCAATCTAAAATTGTGCTCGACGAGCTTACGCCTGAGCAGACAGTCACTATACAGGGGCTCAAATCGCTATACAGTGATGAGCCCCTAACTATAACACAACCGATGGTCATCTCGGGGCTTGTAACATCGAGCGACAGCGGCCAAAACTTCTACAAAACCCTATACATCCAGAGCCAAGAGCACGGTGTAGAGGTGATGGTGGGGCTAGATGGCATCAGCGCCATATACCCTCTCGGAGCAGAGCTTACGATCAAGCTTGAGGGGCTACACATCGCCAAAAGTTATGGCGTTATACAGATTGGCATGCCACCAGCCTTGGGCTCTGGCTACGATGTGGACTATATAGGGTCTCGAGTTCGAGCCGATGAGCACATCTTCAGAGCTCAAGTAGTAGATGAGCCCGATCCAATAAAACTTCAGATCGGGGCGCTAACAGAGGCGCACCTAGGGTCGCTAGTGCAGATCGAGGGCTTGACACTCACACCACAAGCAGATGCCGTGTGGAGTGGTGATCGCCTATTCACAGATAGTGTGGGCAACCAAATCAGAGTCTATACAAGCACCTATGCTACATTTGCCGACGACACTATACCTAGCGAGGCGGCACTAACACTCACGGGCATTCTTCAACGACCAAGCAGAGATACAAATTCGGGATTCACACTTAAACTACGAGACAGATATGACATTCAGAGAGCTGATATTTCTTCTTCTGCTCTTCGTTAGTTGCGATAAGGCGACATCGGTTATATCCTCTGAGACACAAATAACCTCTGCCCCAACGAAGAGCATTATACACCTAAAATCGCTGTGTAAGGATAATCTCCACATCATCACAGAGGATATATCTATATCTGGCTACGTAACTGCAAACGGCATCTATGGCGAGTACAGCAATTCGATCGTTATCGAGAGTGAGTTCGGGGGCATTGAGGTCCTACTCAGCGAACAGAGCGCACATCTTCGCTACCCTTTTGGCTCTATCGTCCACATCAACTGCAACGGTCTAGCGCTGGGTCGCTATACGGGGAAAGTGACTCTTGGTGCACCTCCAACCACAACTCAGTATCGACTAGACTACATCTCAGAACAGGAGGCAGAGCGCCACATCACGCAAACCAACGAATACGTAAGTGCCGAACCTTTGCTGGTCGACTTCTCGCAGATCGATCCATCGATGGTTGACACTCATCTAAAATTCTCAGAGGTGAGGTTCTCAGATACCAACAGATGCTTCTGCGACTTGGACTCCCTCACCAATGAGCCAATCGCCACGGAGCACGCCATAATAAACCAAAGAGGAGACTCCCTCAAGTTGAGAGTCTCCCCATC
The DNA here is from genome assembly GCA_964370415.1 of uncultured Alistipes sp. Classification (GTDB taxonomy): domain Bacteria; phylum Bacteroidota; class Bacteroidia; order Bacteroidales; family Rikenellaceae; genus Alistipes. The sequence continues at coordinate 34,789 of CAYJIY010000007.1, read as the reverse complement.
GGCTCTATTTGCTAGGCATCAAGTTCCAAGCGGTGTTGGCACCTTGACTGCTATTCTCGACTACTACGGTTCGGAGTACACTCTGCGTATAAACAGCTATCCTCTTCAGTTTGATGAGTAGTCTTCTCTATTTTTGCTGTTTTGCGCGCTGCTGCAAAATCTTCTTATACTCCACAGGCATAACCTTCAGGAACTGCTTTGAGTACTTCGACCAATCCTCTATCATAGGCTCTGCAACGACACTCCCCGTGTGCTTATAGTGCGCCTTGATGTGCTCCAGAAGTTCGGCTCTATCGGCAGGATCCTCTAGGAGTGTAAGTTCGACCATCTCCATATTGCAGTAGAAGTCGAAATCCTCGTTCGGATTCCAGATATACGCCACACCGCCGCTCATTCCAGCAGCAAAGTTTCGACCCGTAGTTCCAAGCACTACGACACAGCCCCCCGTCATATACTCACAACCGTGATCTCCGACGCCCTCAACAACTGCCACGGCACCACTATTTCTGACACAGAAACGCTCACCAACCTGACCGTTGATATATATTTCACCTGACGTTGCACCATAGAGCAGCGTATTTCCTGCGATGATATTCTCCGAAGCGGCAAATTGCGACTCCTTGACAGGTGTAATAATTATGCGACCACCCGAAAGGCTCTTGCCCAGATAGTCATTTGCATCACCCTCCAGTCTAAATGTAACTCCAGGGCAGAGGAACGAACCAAAGCTCTGACCTGCTGAACCTCTGAATGTTATGTGTATGCTATTCTCAGGGAGTCCCTCACGCCCATACATCTTTGTGATGTGGCCACTGAGCATCGCCCCCACACTTCGGTCGGTGTTGAGAATAGGCACCCCTAGGTTTATGCGTTTGCGAGTGCGGATTGCCGTGTCGACAACATCGAGCAGCTCCACATCCTTCACCTGCGTTAGCTTGTGATCTTGAGGCGTTGAGAATTGGCGATCCATCGTCTCAGAGCCCTCAGGGCTCCAGAATAGGCGGTCTAAGCAGACCTTCTGCGCCTTGCTTCCTTTAGGTTGCTCCGCCTTAATGAGGAGCTCTGGGCGACCAATAATATCACTTAGGTTCTCGTAGCCCATCTGAGCCAAGATCTCTCGCACCTCCTGAGCCATAAAGCGATAGTAGTTAATCAAGTGCTCCGATTTGCCTGTAAACTTCTCTCGTAGCTTTGGATCTTGTGTCGCAACACCCATTGGACAGGTGTTAAGGTGGCATTTACGTATCATCTTGCAGCCCAACACAACCATCGGAGCGGTACCAAAACTGAACTCTTCGGCACCCAATAGCGCCGAGAGGACTATGTCGTAGCCACTCTTGAGCTGTCCATCGACCTGCAGGCGCACTTTGCCCCTCAGATTATTGAGCATCAGGGTCTGCTGAACCTCCGCAAGTCCAATCTCGGCAGGCTGACCTGCGTGCTTCATCGAACTTGCAGGCGTAGCACCCGTACCGCCATCACCCCCACTTATGAGGATAACATCCGCCTTAGCCTTAGCAACCCCCGCAGCGATGGTGCCTATACCACTCTCCGAGGCGAGCTTGACGCTAATTCTAGCTTGAGGATTGACATTCTTCAGGTCGAAGATCAACTGTGCGAGATCCTCTATCGAGTAGATATCGTGGTGTGGCGGTGGCGAGATCAGCGTGATACCTGGTGTTGAGTGGCGAGTCTTGGCGATCATCTCATTGACCTTGAAGCCTGGGAGTTGTCCTCCCTCACCTGGTTTTGCTCCCTGTGCCACCTTGATTTGGATCTCGTCGGCATTGACAAGGTACTCTGTATCGACTCCGAAGCGACCCGAGGCTACCTGCTTCACGGCACTTCTCGATGATGTGCCATCTGCGTTCGGAGTGTTGCGTGACGGGTCTTCGCCCCCCTCGCCCGTATTACTTGTTGCACCGATTGCATTCATCGCCATCGCCATCGCTTCGTGCGCCTCGCGGCTAATTGCACCAAACGAAATTGCACCTGTCGAAAGACGCTTATAGAGCGACTCCACAGGTTCGACCTTATCGATGGAGATTGGCTCTCGATCGCTCTTGATTCTCATCAAATCACGCAAGAAGATAGGAGCATCTTCGTTGCGAACCATCTGTGAGAACTCCTTATACTTTTCGTAGCTATTATTACGAGTTGCTAGTTGCAGCGCTGCAACACTCTGAGGATACCAAGCGTGAAGCTCAGCGCCCTTGCGATAGCCATAGCGCCCGAAGTTGTCCATAGAGACCTCATCCTGAGTAAACCCTCGTTTATGCGCCTCCAGCACCTCACGAGTGATATCTTCGAGATCAACACCCTCGATCTTAGAGAGACCTCCACCCATATACTTGTCGAGAATCGATGAGCTGATACCCACCGCCTCGAAGAGTGAACTTCCACGATAACTTCTAATCGTTGAGATACCCATCTTCGAGAGGATCTTACGAATACCCTTGCTGATGGATTTGATATAGTGTGACTCTGCCGTCGCAAAGTTAAGTTGTAACTCATTATTGCGCACTAGGTCATCGAGGATCGCAAATGCCATGTATGGGTTCACACCACTAGCACCATACCCAACCAGCAGTGCCACGTGCATCACCTCGCACACCTCGCCACTCTCGACGATGATGGCAATCTGACCACGCTTTTTCTTATCTATAAGGTAGTGATGAACCGCCGCAAGTGCCAACAAAGATGGAATTGCAGCGTGCTTCGAACTTACATTCTTATCACTAATTATCACATAGTTATACCCCTCATCCACAGCTCGTTCGGCATCGACACAGAGTTTCTCTATAGCTCTCTCCATCGCTTTTGCTCCACCTTTAGCCTCGAAAAGCAATGGTAGAGTGATGGTTTTGAAGCCCTTGTATCTAAGGTTGCGGAGTTTGTCCATATCGGCATTAGAGAGGATTGGAGAGCGGAGTTTAACCACCTTACAAAGCTCAGGCGATGGGCGAAGAATATTACCCTTCACCGCACCGATATAACTAGTCAGCGACATAACCAACTCCTCACGAATTGGGTCGATCGGAGGGTTTGTAACCTGCGCAAATTGTTGTCTGAAGTAGTTAAACAGCCTCTGAGGACGTGCAGAGAGCACCGCCAAAGGGGTGTCGTCACCCATCGATGTTATCGGCTCCTCGGAGCGTGATGCCATCGGTTTGATGATTCGCTCAATATCCTCCTTGTTGTAACCAAACGCAAGTAACAAGCGCTCCTGATCGGGCAGAGAGTGTGTTACGGTGCGACCGCTGGTTATCTGTTTTAGGATTATTCTATTGTGCAGCAGCCAGTCCTTATAGGGGAACTGCTCGGCTAGCTCTCGCTTGATCTCCTCGTCGAAGAGGATTTTGCTATTCTCAGTGTCGACCATCACGATCTTACCTGGGCGCAGACGACCCTTCGATGCAATCTGATCGGGTTCAATATCGAAAACCCCCGTCTCCGATGCCATAATCATCATGCCTCCCTTAGTGATGACGTATCTCGCTGGGCGCAATCCATTACGGTCGAGCATACCACCCGCATAGCGTCCATCAGAGAAGAGTATCGCCGCCGGTCCATCCCAAGGCTCCATGAAGATACTATGGTACTCGTAGAAGCTCTTTAGAGCTGATGGAATAGGGTTTTTCTGGTTATAACTCTCAGGGATGAGCATTGCCAATGCGTGTGGCAACGACATACCGCTCCTCACAAAGAACTCCAGCGTATTGTCAAACGAGGCGCTATCGCTCATCTGAGGTTGCACGATGGGGCTAAGCTGTGTAGCCATATCTCCCAAGTGAGCAGGCTTGAGCACCGACTCACGTGTCTTTAACCATAGGCGATTACCTCTGATTGTGTTGATCTCGCCATTGTGACCAATCATTCTGAATGGTTGCGCAAGGCTCCATGTCGGGAAGGTATTTGTCGAGAAGCGTGAGTGAACAACCGCTATTGAGCTTGTGAAGTATTTGTTTGTTAGGTCGGGATAGTACTCCTTGAGTTGGCGTGAGGAGAGCATACCCTTGTAGATTAGTGTGCGAGTTGATAGACTCACAACGTAGCAGCTCACCTTATCAACGATGAGAGAGTCGGCAACACGGCGCTCTATCCCCTTGCGGATAACATAGAGTCGATCCTCTAACTCCTCTTGATTATCACAACCCGTAATAAACATCTGCTGGATACGAGGCTCCGAGACCATCGCCTCATCGCCAAGGATAGAGCTATCACGAGGCACATCTCTGACGTGCATAAGCTCTAGCTCATGCTCCGAGATCACATCACGAATGATCTGCATGAAGCTCTGATAATCCTCCTCTTCGCTCGGCAGGAAGAACATTCCCATTCCATAGCGCCCCTTTTCGGGTACTGGAATACCGTTTAGAAGAATATACTCGTGTGGGATCTGCACCATAATACCTGCGCCATCCCCCGAGTGACCTTCGCTCTCACCTCCTCGGTGCGCCATATTCTCTAGAACCTGCAGAGCACTCTCCACTATGCTGTGGTATTTACTACCATTGATATTCACTACAAGCCCCACACCACATGCGTCATGCTCATACTCCGGAGAGTAGAGGCCTCCACTATACGAATCTCTATTCATCACCATCTCATTTTCTCATTAACAACCAAAAAAAGGCCCTTTGCAGACCTCTATATTCGCAAAGATAGTAAAAATGAAGTAAAATTTACACATTTAAAATGCAAGATTTACCACAAAAAAAGTGGCGCTTATAGTATAAAACTTTATGCGCCACTTTGATATTAATCTCTTATTATAGACCCCTGATTACAATAGATATAGAATGTAATCTACTCAACAAAAATCACACTATCTTTTGCATCAAACTCAGGTAATTCGCCAGGTAGTTTTGCTGGGTATCCTATCGCCACAGCACACAGCAACTCATACTCGCTAGGGATACTCACCACACCCCTCACATACTGAGCCGCAGTCACCCCATCTGGTTCATTCTGCTTGTGAGGGCGACCTACGATATGACCCCAGCACGAACCCAAACCCTCGTTTGCACATGCAAGTTGCAGGATCGTGGCACTGATCGAGGCGTTGATCTCCCAAGTGTCGCTCAATGTACGATCTCCCGCAACGATAATCACAAGGGGAGCCGAAGAGATAAAGCTCGTGCCATAGTCTCGCATCGAGGCTAGTGAGTTGATCTTCTCTCTGTCTTGCACCACAAGTAGCTTTGTGGAGCGTGAGTTTCTCGACGAAGGGGCTGTCATTGTGGCCTCAATGAGCCTATCTAGCACCTCTGATTCTACTTCTCTATCCTCAAATTTGCGAACACTTCGGCGTGCTCTAACCAACTCTCTAAACTCCATAATTGTTTACTATTTAACGTGAGTTCGATAATTGCGCCAATCTAAACTCGCTGTTTTAATGTATATTATGGTTGGCGCAATTATCAACCACACGTTAGCTTTGTTTTAAAACAAAGCAGATATTTATAATCTCCCCCTAAATCCCCTCTTTGAAAAGAGGGGACTTAAGTCGCAGTTTTTCCAAAACCGCTCCTCGGAGGTGTGCAAGTTCGATTTTAATTATCGAACTCACGTAATTTAGAATTACTAAATCTATACTCTCTTGCAAAAATAGCAAAAAATTGCTACCTTGTTCCATAAACTATATTATTTATGGAAACTAAACTCACAGTAGCGCTAATATACGACTTTGACGGAACACTAGCGCCAGGAAATATGCAGGAGTATGACTTCATACCCGCCGTAGGGAAGAGCAACAAGGAGTTCTGGAGCGCCGCAAATGAGCTAGCGCAGGAGCAAGACGCTGATATGATCCTAACCTACATGGCACGCATGATTCAAGAGGCGAAATCGAAGGGTCTCTCCCTAAAGCGTGAAGCCTTCCGAGAGTCAGGGCGCAATGTCACTCTTTTCGAGGGAGTTAAGGAGTGGTTCTCTCGCATTAACTACTATGCTGAGCAGCGTGGGATAACAATCCTGCACTACATCAACTCCTCGGGGCTAAAAGAGATTATCGAGGGCACAGCAATTGCCAATGAGTTTAAGAAGATCTACGCCTGCTCGTTCCTATACGATGTTGACGGCATCGCATATTGGCCAGCCGTGGCGGTGAACTACACCAATAAAACACAGTTCATATTCAAGATCAACAAGGGCGTAGAGTCGGTCTATGATAGCAAACTCGTGAACCAACACATACCCGAGGATAACCGTGCAGTGCCTTTCAAGCACATCATATACTTCGGTGATGGATTGACCGACATTCCGTGTATGCGTCTAGTTAAGAACTATGGTGGTTACTCTATCGCTGTCTTCGATCCTGAGCTCAAGAACGCTCGCAAAGAGATGGTCCAACTCGTAAAAGACGATCGTGTCAACTACTTCTGCCCAGCCAACTACTCCGAGGGAGAGGAGCTAGATAGGCTCGTGAAGGGCATTCTCGATAAGATCGAAACAGATCACAAACTAAATGAATTCAACCCAACAATCTAGCATTTTTTCAGCATGAAGATAATTTTTGCAACCAATAACAACAATAAACTCACCGAGGTTCAAGCGGTACTTGGTGAGGGATTTGAGCTTACAACACCACGTGATTGCGGCATCACGGAGGATATACCAGAGACTGCCGACACGCTAGAGGGCAACGCCCTTCAGAAGGCTAGATACCTCTACGAGAGAACTGGGCTCAATTGCTTTGCAGACGATACGGGGCTAGAGGTAGAGGCTCTTGATGGTGCGCCAGGGGTACGATCGGCACGCTACGCCACCGATGGGCACGACACCCAAGCGAACATATCGCTATTGCTGAAGAACCTCTCAGATGCCACAAATCGCCGTGCGCAGTTCCGCACCTCAATTGCCCTTATTCTCGATGGCAAGGAGTACCTATTCGATGGTGTGGTGCAGGGTGAGATCCTCACGGAGCAACACGGAGAGAAGGGGTTTGGCTATGATCCAGTCTTTCGCCCTGACGGCTATGAGCAGACATTCGCTCAGATGAGTGCAGATCTAAAGAACAGTATCTCACATCGTGG
>CAYJIY010000007.1:0-27652 GCA_964370415.1 uncultured Alistipes sp. | reverse complement strand
CTATACTCACAAAAAAAGATGGAGCAGGCACTGTGGCCTACCCCATCTTGGAGAATTTTTATTGTATCAGAAAAATTACATTTTCTTACCAACGTTAGTCTTCTTAGCACCTTTAGCCGATGAAGCTGCCTTTGGAGCTGCGTTCTTAGCTGTTGTGTGCTTCTTCTTGTCCTCTACGATTGTAGCGTCCTCAACTGAATCAGTTGCCTTCTTTCTCGAACGACGAGTCTTAGGCTTAGCCTCAGCAGCTGGAGCAGCTGGAGTGATACCTAGAGTGTACGCCTCGTTGAAGTCAACGAACTCGATGATACACATATCAGCAGCATCTCCCAAACGGAAACCTGTCTTTAGAATACGTGTATAACCTCCTGGACGATCCGCAATCTTAGGAGCGATAGTACGGAAAAGATCCGTAACTGCCTCTTTCTGCTTAAGATAAGAGAAAACAACACGACGTGAGTGAGTTGTATCCTCTTTCGATCTTGTTACAAGAGGCTCGATAAACTTTTGTAGGGCTTTCGCCTTAGCAATCGTAGTCTCGATACGTTTGTGCAAGATAAGCGATGATGCCATGTTTGAAAGCATCGCTTTGCGGTGTCCTGCCTGACGACCAAGGTGATTGAATTTCTTATTGTGTCTCATTGATTAATTAATCTTTATCAAGTTTGTAGATAGATACGTCCATACCGAACTTCAAGTTCAACGACGTAAGTAGCTCATCGAGCTCTGTTAGCGACTTCTTACCGAAGTTACGGAACTTCAACAAGTCATTGCGGTTAAGCTTCACTAGATCACCAACAGTGTCAACATCGGCTGCCTTAAGACAGTTCAATGCACGAACACTTAGATCCTGGTCAACAAGCTTAGTCTTAAGCAGCTGACGCATGTGAAGTACCTCCTCGTCGAACTCCTCAGCACCGTTCGAGTCATCCAAATTAACCGTGATCTTCTCATCAGAGAATAGCACAAAGTGCTGGATCAAGATCTTTGCAGCCTCTTTAAGCGCATCTTTCGGGTGAATCGAACCATCAGTAGTGATCTCTAAATTCAATTTCTCGTAGTCTGTTCTCTGCTCAACACGATAGTTCTCGATTGAGTACTTTACGTTCTTGATTGGAGTAAAGATCGAGTCGATTGGCAGGGTGCCGAATTCACATTCTTCTGGTGTATTCTCCTCAGCAACAACATAACCACGACCCTTACCGATTGTGATTGTGAGTTGCATCTTAGTTCCTGGAGCTAGGCGACAAATCACCATGTCAGGATTAAGAACTTTGAAGAACGAGAGGTAGTTCGAGATATATCCAGCCGTAAGCTCCGATACACCTGCAACGTTCACAGATACAGTCTCAGTGTCCTGATCCTCTACTGTGCATGCAAAGCGAACCTGCTTTAGGTTAAGGATAATATCGATCATTCCCTCCATAACACCAGGGATGGCCGCAAATTCGTGGTCAACACCAGCAACTCGAACCGTCGTGATTGCATAACCTTCCAAAGAAGAGAGCAAAATTCGACGCAACGCATTGCCGACAGTCATACCGAATCCTGGCTCCAACGGACGGAATTCAAATTTTCCGAACGACGAAGTCGATTCGAGCATAATTACCTTTTCGGGTTTTTGGAATGCTAATATTGCCATATTATTGAATTTGTTGTTGATTACTACTTCGAGTACAGCTCGACAATCAGCTGCTCCTTGATGTTCTCTGGAATCTCCTCACGCTCTGGACGCTGAAGGAAACGACCGCTCATTGTCTCACCATTCCACTCCAACCATGCGTAGCGGCTTTGGCCACCTGTAAGTGATGCTGTGATCACCTCAAGGCTCTTAGACTTCTCGCGTACCGAGATAACATCACCAATCTTAAGTGAATAAGATGGAATGTTTACAACTCCTCCGTTAACACAGATGTGACGGTGTGAAACCAACTGACGAGCAGCTGCACGTGTAGGTGCAATACCTAGACGATAAACTACGTTATCCAAACGACACTCCAAAAGTTTAAGGAGGTTTTCACCTGTGATACCACCCATACGAGCAGCCTCAGCGTATGTACGCGCGAACTGCTTCTCAAGGAGTCCATAAGTGTATTTTGCCTTCTGCTTCTCTGTAAGCTGGATTCCGTACTCAGAAACCTTCTTACGCTTGCGCATTAGGCCATGCTGCCCAGGAGGGAAATTGCGCTTATCCAACGCCTTATCCGCACCGTAAATAGCTTCGCCGAATCTTCTAGCGATTTTGGACTTAGGTCCTATATATCTTCCCATTGTTTTTTACGTTTGATTTAATTATTGCTATGTAAAATACTCCGCCTCTCAAATACGAGCCCTCTTATCAAACACCGCTCCGCCTAATTGCTTAGACCAGCTGCGTGCCAAACTAAAGACTTGTAGCCTAAGAGACCATCCTCCATATAAAATTATACGCGACGACGGTTAGGAGCACGGCAACCATTGTGTGGTAGTGGAGTAACGTCGATGATCTCCATAACCTCGATACCCGAACCATGGATAGTACGAACAGCCGACTCACGACCTGCACCTGGACCTTTTACATAAACCTTAACCTTACGAAGACCCATATCATAGGCTACCTTCGCACAATCAGCAGCTGAAGTTTGTGCTGCATATGGAGTATTCTTCTTCGAGCCGCGGAAACCCATCTTACCCGCTGAAGACCAGCTGATCACATCACCGTTCTCATTTGTGATAGTGATGATCACGTTGTTGAAGGTTGAGTGGACATAAACCATACCCATTGCACCAACCTTAACAACCTTCTTCTTAACATTTCCTGTTTTCTTTGCCATAACTCTTCTATGCTATTACTTCGTTGCCTTTTTCTTGTTAGCCACAGTTTTCTTCTTACCCTTACGTGTACGAGCATTGTTCTTAGTGCTCTGACCACGAAGTGGAAGACCGATACGGTGGCGGATACCACGATAACATCCGATATCCATCAAACGTTTGATATTGAGTTGAACCACAGAGCGACACTCGCCCTCTACTTTGATTCCCAATTCTGCGATCTGCGAACGGATAGCTCCTACTTGATCGTCGCTCCAATCCTGGACCTTGATGTCGTAGCTGATACCTGCTGCGTCGAGAATTTGACGAGATGTTGAACGGCCGATACCATAAATGTATGTAAGACCGATCTCACCACGCTTGTTTTTTGGTAAATCTACACCAACTATACGTGCCATAAATTCTTTTTTTCTACTTTAAATTAACGTTTCGAATACTAACCCTGACGCATCTTAAACTTCGGGTTCTTCTTGCAGATCACGTAGAGCTTGCCCTTACGTCTTACGATCTTACAGTCTTCGCTACGCTTCTTAATTGATGCTTTAACTTTCATAATTTTCAAGCAATCTTCTAATTATTCTACTTGTATCGGAAGGATATACGTCCTTTTGATAGATCATAAGGAGTCATCTCAACCTTAACTTTGTCTCCAGGAAGGATCTTTATGTAGTGCATACGCATCTTTCCTGAGATGTGAGCCGTTAAAATATGGCCGTTGTCTAGTTCGACGCGAAACATCGCATTCGACAAAGCCTCAATTATCGTCCCATCTTTTTCAATAGCAGTTTGTTTTGCCATAGAGTTTTCTCTTTTTACTCGTTTTCGATAATACTAAAATCAGTCAAAATATCTGGACCGCCTTTCCTGATAGCAACCATGAACTCATAGTGTGCTGAAGGTTTGCGATCCTTCGTTCTTACTGTCCAGCCATCACGCTCGAATACCACCGCTTTGGTTCCTTGATTAATCATTGGCTCGATACAGATAACCATACCCTCCTTGAGGAGTGGTCCTCTGCCTCGTGCGCCGTAGTTCGGAATGCCAGGTCCTTCGTGCATCGAACGACCAATGCCATGCCCCTCTAGCTCACGCACTACGCCATAGCCGAAGCTCTCGGCATAATCTTGCACAGCGGTTGAGATGTCGCCTACGCGAGCCCCAACTTTTGCCTGTGCTGCACCCTTATAAAGAGCCTCTTTGGTGACTGCCAATAGTTGACGTACTTCTTCATCAACCTCTCCAACGGCAAACGTGTATGCCGAATCACCAACAAACCCCTTTAGAATAGTGCCACAATCAACGGAAACGATGTCGCCCTCTTTGAGGACGCAATTCGTAGATGGAATACCATGAACTACCTGTTCGTTTACTGAGATACACAACGACGCGGGGAATCCTTGATACCCGAGGAAAGCGGGCTCTGCACCGTGAGAGCGGATAAAATCCTCAGCAAGTATATCTAGTGACTTGGTCGTTACACCTGGCTGAATGTGGCGACCCACCTCAGCCAGTGTACGACTTACTAGTATGCTGTTCTCGCGGAGCAACTCAATCTCCTCATCTGTCTTTAGATATATCACTACCTCAAAAACTTTTTAGTGTAATCTCTTATCTCTAGTGACGACCTTGAATACGTCCTGTCTTCATCAAACCATCGTAATGGCGCATCAACAGGTAGCTTTCAATCTGCTTGAGAGTGTCTAGAACCACACCCACCATAATCAACAACGATGTTCCTCCGAAGAAGAGAGCAAACGCTTGCTGAACGCCCAAGAACTTCATTGCTAGACCTGGCAAAATTGCCACCAAAGCAAGGAATACTGAACCTGGAAGTGTAATTCGTGTCATAATGGTGTCGATATACTGCACCGTCTGCTTACCTGGCTTAACACCTGGTATAAAACCGCCGTTGCGCTTCATATCTTCAGCCATCTGCTGAGAGTTGACGATAATCGCTGTATAGAAGTATGTAAACGCGATTACCAACACTGCTAGCGTGAAGTTGTACCAGAAACCTCTCATATCGCTAAATGCGATAGCAAAAGATGTTCCTGGGAACAGAGCAGGAATAAACATTAGAGCCTGCGCGAAGATGATTGGCATCACATTCGCAGCATTCATTTTCAATGGGATGTATTGGCGCACACCTCCATACTGCTTATTACCTACGATACGCTTAGCATACTGCACAGGGATCTTGCGAACAGCCTGTACAAGAGCAATTGTTGCCATGAAGATCATGAATAGTAGAACTAGTTCAAAGATCAACATGATTGCACTACCTGAACCTACACCCATGCGAGCAGTCACCTCAGCCCAAAGAGCTCCAGGAAGACCTGCAACGATACCGATCATGATGATCAAAGAGACACCGTTTCCGATTCCTTTGTCAGTGATCTTCTCGCCGAGCCACATTACAAACATGGTACCTGCGATTAGAATCGTTGTTGCATAGGCTACAAAACCTAGTGATCCGCCATAGACGAATGCGTCAGGGGCTTGCTTAAATAGGTTGCCCACGTAAGCAGGACCTTGGATAAGCAACACACCAATTGTTAGTAGGCGTGTCCACTGATTCATCTTACGACGACCACTCTCTCCTTCTCTCTGCAATTTTTGAACTGCAGGGATCATCATACCAGCAAGCTGGATAACGATAGAGGCGGTGATGTACGGCATAACACCAAGAGCGAAGATCGAAGCATTACCAAATGCACCTCCTGAGAAGACGTTCAATAGTCCCAAAAGACCATTGTCACTCATCTGAGAAGCGAAGTTCGATCCTTCAGCTATGGCGAGTGGGTTGATACCCGGTAGCACGATGAAACTACCTAAACGATAGATCAAAATGAGCCCAATTGTGTAAACTACACGCTTGCGAAGCTCTTCAATTTTGTAAATATTCTTGATAGTCTCTACGACTTTCTTGTTGGAAGCCAAAAGAGCTATTACTGCCAAAAAGACTATTCCAACGATTAGATAGTATTGTGTCATAATTTCTGGTTCTCTAAGGGTTCTTAGTTCTTTTCAACGCTACCACCAGCAGCTACGATAGCCGCCTCTGCGCTCTTAGAGAAGGCGTGAGCCTTAACTGCAAGTGCAAGTGTTAGTGTACCATTACCTAGGATCTTAACCTTATCCTTTGATGACACAAAACCAGCTGCTGTAAGCTCCTCCATTGTAACTTGCTTGAGGTTGTTCTTAGTTGCTAGCTCTTCTAGTGTCGAAAGGTTAATCGCCTTATACTCAACTCTGTTCAGGGGCGTAAAGCCAAACTTTGGAAGACGGCGTTGAAGTGGCATCTGACCTCCTTCAAAACCCATCTTACGAGAGTAACCCGAACGCGATTGAGCTCCCTTGTGACCACGCGTAGCTGTGCCACCGTGACCAGAACCTGCACCGCGACCAATTCGCTTATCGTGGTGAGTAGAACCCTTTGCGGGTTTAAGATTATTGAGTTCCATCTTAATTATCTCTTACTTATTTTACTTAAATTTAAGCTTTCACTTCCACCTTTACAAGGTGCTTTACACGCTCGATCATACCTTTGATGATAGCCGAGTCAGAGTGCTCAACGCTCATGTTAATCTTACGAAGACCTAGCGCGTCAAGGTTTTTGCATTGACGCTCTGTAGCGCCGATACGACTCTTAACTTGAGTGATTTTCAATGTTGCCATTTCTTTGTATTAAATTAACCGTTAAACACCTGATTCATCGAGATACCACGCAAACGTGCGATGCTGTGTGCATCACGAAGTTCGCAAAGTGCCGCGATTGTCGCCTTCACCAAGTTGTGTGGGTTAGAAGAACCCTTACTCTTAGCTAGGACATTCTTGATACCTACAGACTCAAGAACAGCACGCATCGCACCACCGGCGATGATACCCGTACCAGGAGCTGCTGGACGTACCATAACAAACGAGCCGCTGTAACGCATCTCTTGTTTGTGAGGAATAGTTCCGTTGATTACTGGAATCTTTACAAGGTTCTTCTTTGCATCTTCAACACCCTTTGCGATTGCTGAAGTTACCTCAGAAGCCTTACCAAGACCATAACCTACTACACCATTCTCGTTTCCTACTACAACAATGGCTGAAAAGCTGAATGTACGACCTCCCTTTGTTACCTTTGTAACACGCTGAATGCTCACCAATCTGTCTTTGAGCTCGAGGTCGCTAGTGCGTACTTTCTTTATATTCGTATTTGCCATAATGCTTAGAATTTAAGACCGCCCTCACGAGCTGCGTCAGCCAATTGTTTAACACGTCCGTGATATAGGTAACCATTACGGTCGAATGACACTACTGAAATACCTTTTGCTTGAGCACGCTCTGCTGCTAGTTTACCTACCAATGCGGCAACCTCAATCTTAGTCTTTCCTGCAGTTGCTTCTGCTACCTCTTTGTCCAAAGATGACGCAGACGCCAATGTTACACCTGCAAGATCGTCGATGAACTGTACGTAGATCTGCTTGTTGCTACGAAAAACAGTCATACGAGGGTTCGACGCTGTTCCGCTGATGATCTTGCGGATACGCATCTTAATCCTCTCTCTTCTATCTATCTTATTCAATGACATAATTATCTGTTATTTACTATTTACCAGCTGATTTACCCGCCTTACGACGAATTTGCTCACCAACAAATCTAATACCCTTACCTTTGTATGGCTCAGGCTTACGCAATGAACGAACCTTTGCTGCTACTTGACCTACAAGCTGCTTGTCCGTACTCTTAAGTGTTAGGATAGGGTTACCCTTCTTCTCAGCTACTGCTGTTGCTGTAACCTCCGCTGGAAGCTGGATGTGAATATCGTGTGAATAACCAAGGCTAAGCACTAGGATGTTTCCTTGAACATCAGCCTTATAACCAACACCAACAAGCTCTTGCTTTGTCTCGTAACCCTTTGATACTCCAACAACCATGTTGTTGATCAAAGCGCGGTATAGACCGTGAAGTGATCTGTGGCGTGGCTGGTTTGTTGGGCGAGATACCAATACTGCTGCAAACTCATTACCAGAACGAGTGTCAACAGATGTACCTACCTCAACCGTGATGTCTGAGTCAACTTTCTGGCTCAGTGTCCCAAGTGGTCCTTTCGCAGTTACCACGTTCTCAGCGCTAACCTCTACAGTTACGCCAGCGGGTATGCTTACAGGCAATTTACCAATTCTTGACATTTTCTTTTGTTTTGTTAAATTTGACTCTTAGTAGATGTAGCACATTACCTCGCCACCTACATTTTCACGACGTGCTTTAGCGTCTGTCATGATTCCCTTCGACGTTGATACGATTGCGATACCAAGACCGTTCAAAACGCGTGGAATCTCAGTAGCCCCAGCGTACTGACGCAAACCTGGACGGCTCACACGCTTAAGGTTCTTGATTGCGTTTGTCTTTGTAGCGGCATCCCACTTCAAAGCGATCTTAATGATCTGGTGTCCCTTCTCATTTGTGTCGAATTTGTAAGCAAGAATGTAACCTTGTTCGTGAAGAATCTTAGTGATCTCTTGCTTAATTTTTGAACCGGGAGCTTCAACCACCTTGTGATTGGCTTTCACCGCATTTCTAATTCTCGTCAGAAAATCCGCGATAGGATCTGTCATAATGAATTAAAAGTTAAAATTAATAATTTAGTTTAAATTTATCGCTATGCCTATTGGCTTACGATCTGTTTTATTTGCTATCAATATAGCAGTCAGCTAGTTACCTCAACAACTCACATCGTCTCAGCCCTAACGACCACCATACTATGTGCACCCTAATCTGCCCTAGAGCCCCTCGTGTGCGCATATTAAGCGTGCAAATATAGGTATTATTTCTCAAATAACCTCACGATCAGCATATTATTTTGTCCGTGAAGCCAATAATATCTATACGAACAAAGTTAGCACATATAACTCTGGCTAACATTTAATCGCACAAATTACACCTTCAACGCAACAAAAAACTGTTCATACAAGAGACAACGACCATCAGGCGCAGCCCATAGGCTACAACAATGACATTATCTCAGAACACAGCTCATCGCTCGTTACTTTAAGAAATTTGTAACAGTGATCGATTATTTTGAGGTTGATACAATCCAAGAAGTTATCGCCCATGACGACACTTTTCATCAGATGATCTCGCTCTACTCTGAATCCACCACTCGTATAGGGTCCTCTTCGTCTAAAACAACATATCAGGAGGAGATACTCCACCTAAAGTACTACATTACCCCACAAATGAGGTTATATAGAGTTTTTCGGGCTCTCATACATCCACACATAAAGCATATGCAGCCGACACACAAGTGTCACTGCCACACTCCCTGCATGAAAGTATCGCAACCCCTAACGAATAAGTACCCGTAGAAGAAAAAACAAAGAGTTAGAGCCAGGGATATATACCCCTGCTCTGACTCTCTATCAAATACTACCAGCTAGCCTTCTTAACTCCTGGGATAAGACCATTAGAGGCCATCTCACGGAATTGAATACGGCTAACACCGAATTGACGCATGTATCCCTTCGGACGACCTGTAATCATACAACGGTTGTGCTGACGAATAGGATTTGCATTACGTGGCAACTTAGATAGTGCCACCCAAGCCTCTTCGTGATCCATCTCGCCGCTCTTAACCTTTGCTGCGATCTCCTCACGCTTGTGCGCATAGCGCTTTGCAAGTTTTTCGCGCTTTACTTCGCGCGCTTTCATTGACTCTTTTGCCATACAGCTTAGTTCTTTTTAGCGTTTTTGAAAGGAAGACCAAACTCGCGAAGTAGAGCATAACCCTCTTCGTCTGTTTTAGCCGTCGTTACGAACGTGATCTCCATTCCGAAGATCTTAGTGATCTTATCAATATCGATCTCAGGGAAGATGATCTGCTCAGTGATACCTAGTGTATAGTTACCCTGACCATCGAACTTCTCGTTGATACCCTTGAAGTCACGAACACGAGGAAGAGCCACAGCGATCAAACGCTCCATGAACTCATACATCTGTCTGTCACGAAGAGTAACACGTACACCGATTGGCATACCTTTACGCAACTTGAAGTTCGAGATGTCCTTACGAGAACGTGTTTGAACAGCCTGCTGACCAGTGATGAGCGAAAGCTCAGCTTGAGCAACATCGATAAGCTTTTTATCAGCTACCGCCTGTCCCATACCTTGATTGATAACAATCTTAAGGAGTTTCGGACACTGCATTACGCTTGAGTAGCCGAACTCTTTCATAAGTGCAGGTGCAACCTGCTCCTTATACTGTGTCTTGAGTGTTGGTACGTATGCCATTATTTAATCTCCTCCCCTGATTTTTTTGCGAAACGAACTAGTTTACCTTTCTCATTCTCCTTGCGACCGATACGAGTAGCTACGCCACTCTTTGGATCGATAACTTGTAAGTTAGAGATGTGAATCGGAGCTTCTTTCTCAACGATTCCTCCTTGTGGGTTCTCAGCATTAGGCTTCATAGCCTTCTTGCACATGTTCACTCCCTCAACGATAGCACGACGCTTTTCAGTGTCAACAGAGAGTACTTTACCCTGCTTACCTTTGCTGTCGCCTGCGTTAACGAAGACCATGTCACCCTTCTTAATATGTAATTTCGACATATTTGAAACGTATTTTAATAGATTACAATACCTCTGGGGCTAGTGAAATGATCTTCATGTGCTGATCACGCAATTCACGCGCGACTGGACCGAAGATACGTGTTCCACGCATCTCACCCTGATTGTTGAGCAGCACTACTGCGTTGTCATCAAAACGGATATATGATCCATTCGCACGACGAATCTCCTTCTTTGTGCGAACAACAACTGCCTTAGATACCACACCCTTCTTAACTTCACCAGAAGGGGAAGCGCTCTTAACGGCTACAACGATTTTATCGCCAATCGATGCGTAGCGGCGCTTTGTACCACCAAGAACGCGAATACAAAGAACTTCCTTCGCACCGCTGTTGTCGGCTACTGTGAGTCTACTTTCTTGTTGTATCATAATTACTTAGCTCTTTCAATAATTTCTACTAATCTCCAACGCTTTGTCTTACTAAGCGGGCGGGTCTCCATGATGCGTACTGTGTCACCCTCCTGGCATGTTGCGTCCAATGACTCCGCTACGAACTTCGTAGTCTTGTTCACAAACTTACCATAGATAGGATGCTTAACTTTACGTCCAACGGCAACCACGATGGTCTTCTCCATTTTGTTACTGACAACCACCCCTATACGCTCTTTTCTAAGATTTCTTTCCATTGTTCTAATTAAGATTTAGGGTTGTTCTTTTGACGCAGGATTGTCAGCATACGCGCTATGTCTCTGCGGCTCTTCTTAATGATCGACGGATTCTCAACCGGCGATACTGCGTGTTGCACCTTCATTTTCGAAAGCTGCGCCTTCTCTGATGCGATGCGCTCAGTCAGATCCTTTGTAGAGATCTCTCTAATTTCTGCACTTTTCATTTCTTCGCTTAGATTGAGTTTTCAACGTAATCACGTCTTACAATAAATTTAACTGTGATTGGCAACTTCTGTGCGCCCAAACGCAATGCCTCTTGTGCAATCTCCAAAGGTACTCCTTCGGCTTCAAAGAGGATGCGTCCTGGTGTAACAGGAGCTACGAATCCTTCTGGGTTACCCTTACCCTTACCCATACGTACCTCTGCAGGCTTCTTAGTGATAGGCTTATCAGGGAAGATGCGAATCCAGAGCTGACCCTCACGCTTCATATAACGTGTGATCGCCTGACGCGCTGCCTCGATTTGGCGACCTGTAATCCACGCCGAGTCGAGAGCTTTGATCGCAAATGATCCGTATGCAAGTTGGTTTCCTCTTTGAGCGATACCCTTCATACGACCTTTTTGCACTCTTCTAAATTTGGTCTTTTTTGGCTGTAACATTTTGTTTTGCTTTAAAAGGTCCTACTTACTTATTATTGCGACGCTTTGCACCACGACGATCTCCACGACCACGACGATCTCCACCTGACTGTTGCTGTCCTGTTGGAGCCTGTGCTGATGCACCTGCGATTGCGAATAGATCACGCTTGCCATACACTGTTCCGTGGCAGATCCAAACCTTGATACCTAGGATACCTACCTTAGTAAGTGCCTCAGTTAGGCTGTAATCTACATCAGCACGGAATGTGTGCAATGGAATACGTCCCTCTTTTATTGTCTCACTACGAGCCATCTCTGCTCCACCTACACGGCCAGACACCTGAATCTTGATACCTTCAGCTCCCATGCGCATTGTCGATGCTACGGCCATCTTGATTGCACGACGGAAAGATACTCTACCCTCCAATTGACGTGCGATGTTCTGACCTACGATTGTTGCATCAACCTCTGGACGCTTGATCTCAAAGATATTGATTTGGATCTCCTTGCCAGTGAGCTTCTTTAGCTCCTCCTTGAGTTTGTCGACCTCTTGTCCACCCTTACCAATGATGATACCTGGGCGGGCTGTAGAGATGGTTACCGTTACAAGCTTTAGCGTGCGCTCGATGATAATTCTCGAGATACTCGCCTTTGCCAAACGGACATTCAAGTATTTACGGATCTTAGCGTCCTCTACCAACTTCTCTGAGAAGTCCTTACCTCCGAACCAGTTGGAATCCCAACCTCGGATGATACCAAGACGGTTTGCTATCGGATTAACTTTTTGTCCCATTTGATTACTTCTTTTCTTCGGTTACCATTTTATCAACTACGATCGTAACGTGGTTCGAGCGCTTGCGAATGCGGTGCGCACGACCCTGTGGTGCAGGTTGAATTCTCTTCAACATACGACCTCCGTCAACGAAAATCTCCTTAACGCAGAGTGTTGTATCTTCCAAACGCTCTCCTTCGTTCTTCGACTCCCAGTTTGCAATTGCAGACTTAAGAAGTTTCTCCAAACGAATTGATGCCTCCTTCTTAGAGAAGCGGAGAATACCAAGCGCTTTATTGATCTCTACGCCGCGGATGATGTCTGCCACTAGGCGCATCTTACGAGGCGATGTGGGGCAGTCACGCATGATAGCGATCGCTTTCTGCTTCTTTTCAGCCTTTAATTTCTCGGCTCTTATTGCTTTTCTTGCTCCCATTTTCTACTATTTTTTCTTGTTACCACCGTGACCACGGAAGTTTCTTGTTGCTGCAAACTCACCGAGTTTGTGTCCAACCATATTCTCAGTTACGTACACTGGAATAAACTTGTTTCCGTTGTGCACTGCAATCGTCTGACCAACGAAGTCAGGCGATATCATACTTGCGCGTGACCAAGTCTTGATGACTGTCTTCTTATTGCCCTCTGCGTGTGCTAGAACTTTAGCCTCTAGTTTTGGGTCAATAAAAGGTCCTTTTTTTAACGAACGACTCATTATGATACTCTATTTAATTATTTTTTCTTCTTTGAAATAATAAACTTCGAAGTCGTCTTCTTAGGATTACGTGTCTTGTAGCCCTTAGCAAGAAGACCCTTACGTGAACGTGGGTGTCCTCCGCTTGAGCGACCTTCACCACCACCCATCGGGTGATCCACTGGGTTCATTACCACACCTCGGTTGCGAGGACGACGGCCCAACCAACGTTTGCGACCTGCCTTACCTGAACACTCCAAGTTGTGATCGACATTCGAAACCACGCCAATTGTTGCACGGCATGTCACGAGCACCATACGAGTTTCGCCTGATGGCAACTTAATAATAGCATACTTTCCTTCGCGAGCCAAAAGCTGCGCGTAAGAACCAGCCGAACGTGCCATAGCGGCACCTTGACCAGGGTAGAGTTCGATGTTGTGGATCACAGTACCAAGTGGAATCTCGCTAAGGAATAGCGTGTTTCCAACCTCTGGTGCTGCACCAGTTCCACTCATCACTGTCTGACCTACTGCGAGGCCGTTAGGAGCAATGATATAGCTCTTCTGTCCGTCGGCATATACCAACAGAGCGATACGTGCTGTACGATTTGGGTCATACTCGATCGTCTTTACAGTAGCTGCAATTCCATCCTTCTCGCGCTTGAAATCGACTAGGCGGTACATTTGCTTGTGACCACCACCGATATAGCGCATTGTCATTTTACCAGTGTTGTTACGACCACCGGTTCTCTTCTTAGGACTAAGAAGAGACTTCTCAGGTACGTTTGTTGTGATATCGCCATACGTGTCGATAACCTTGTGACGCGTACCCGGAGTTATTGGTTTAAACTTCTTTACTGCCATCTTCTTTAGATATTACTGTAAAAATCGATCTGATCCCCATCCTTCAAGGTTACAATTGCCTTCTTGAAGTTGTTCGTGCGACCCTCCAATAGACCCGCCTTTGTGTAGCGGCTCTTGAGTTTGCCCATATAGTTTGCAGTGTTAACGTCTGTTACCACAACGTTGTACATCTGCTCAACGGCCTTACGGATTTGCAGCTTGTCAGCGCGCACATCAACGATAAAACCGTAGCGATTCAACTTCTCGCCTTGAATCGTCATTTTTTCGGTCAAAACCGGCTTAATAATAATTTCCATCTTGATTCGCGTTTGTTTTAAGCTAACATTGTGTTCAAAACACTCTCTGCGCCTTCAACCATAACGAGTGTAGATGCGTTCATAACTTCGTAAGTGTTTACGTTAGAAGCTAGAATTGTCTTTACGTTAGGGATATTGCGGCATGAGAGCTGCAAATTAGTGTTTGCATCTGGCAATACAACTAGAGCCTTCTTTGAAGATAGGCTTAGTGCCTCAACCATTGCAATTACTGCCTTTGTCTTTGGAGTCTCCATTACTGGACACTCGATAACGCAGATTGCACCTGCTTGCGCCTTGTAAGTAAGTGCGCTACGACGTGCCAACTGCTTGAGTTTTTTGTTCAGCTTGAAGCTATAATCGCGTGGTACTGGACCAAATACGCGACCTCCTCCTTTGAACAAAGGTGACTTGATGCTACCACAACGTGCTCCACCTGTACCCTTTTGACGCTTAAGCTTACGTGTTGAACCTGAAATTTCGTTACGTTGCTTTGACTTGTGAGTACCTTGGCGTTGTGCAGCCAAATACTGCTTAACATCGAGGTAGATCGCGTGGTCATTAGCCTCAATGCCGAAAACTGCTGCCGAAAGTTCTACTTTACGACCAGTCTCTTGTCCTTGTGTGTTTAATACAGCTAATTCCATGTCTCTACTTTTCAATCATTAAATAAGACCCCTTTGCTCCTGGAATAGAACCCTTAACCAAAATAAGGTTGTTCTCAGGAATCACTTTCAATACTTTAAGGTTAAGAACCTTAACTTGGGCTCCACCCATCTGACCCGGTAGGCGCTTGCCCTTGAATACGCGTGATGGATAAGATGATGCACCCAATGAACCTGGCTTACGCTGACGGTTGTGTTGACCGTGAGTTTGGCCGCCGACACCCGCAAAGCCGTGGCGTTTTACAACACCCTGGAAACCTTTACCTTTAGAGATTCCTGTAACGTCTACCCAGTCCTCCTCTGAGAAGAGGTCAACTGTTAGTGTGTCACCAAGATTCACTTCTGGCATCTCCTTGAACTCAACAAGCTTGCGCTTAGGAGTAGTTCCTGCTTTTTTGAAGTGTCCTAACAAACTGCTGCTGGTGTGTTTTTCGCTCTTGTCGTCATAGGCAACCTGAACTGCTGAGTATGTATCATTCTCTACAGTCTTGATTTGCGTAACTACACACGGACCAGCCTCAATAACAGTGCATGGTATGTTTTTACCCTCGGCACTGTAAACGGAAGTCATTCCGATTTTCTTTCCAATTAGTCCTGACATGTTGTCAAATTAAGTTTGTTAATATAATAAAAAAAGTATTTAAACTTTTTTCGTTTAAATTGACAGTCGCAGAGCATAGGAGTCTTTCAACTCCTATGCAGAGCACCGTCTAAATTTTCTTTTTTGTTTGAGAGGCTTCCATCTCAAGCGGCAAAGAGGTCTACCTATATATTATAGGCCCCGCCTTCGCACGCAGTGAATTAGAGCTCTCGGTTTGATCAGACTTTGATCTCAACCTCAACACCTGAAGGTAGTTCCAGCTTCATTAGCGCATCGATCGTCTTCGGAGTCGAAGAGTAGATATCCAAGATACGCTTGAATGTGCAGAGTTGGAACTGCTCGCGTGCTTTCTTGTTAACGAACGTAGAGCGGTTAACTGTGAAAATGCGCTTATGTGTTGGAAGAGGCACTGGACCGCTTACTGCTGCACCTGTGCTCTTTACAGTCTTAACGATCTTCTCTGCTGACTTGTCAACAAGATTGTGATCAAACGACTTTAGTTTAATTCTAATTTTCTGGTTCATATGCTTACTTATTCAATATCCTTAAGTTTACCGCTCGATTTCTCGATAATATCTTTAGCCATGCCCGATGGAACCTCCTCGAAGTGAGAGAACTCCATTGATGATGTAGCGCGACCTGAAGAGATCGTACGAAGAACCGTTACATAACCGAACATCTCTGATAGTGGCACCTTAGCCTTAACCACACGAGCCGTACCTTTAGACTCCATACCTGTGATCTGACCACGACGCTTGTTCAAGTCACCGATGATATCACCCATGCTCTCCTCTGGAGTAACAACCTCAACAGCCATGATAGGCTCCATGATAACTGAACCCGCTTGTGGAGCAGCGTGACGGTAACCCGTACGTGCAGCGATCTCAAACGAAAGCTGATCTGAATCGACAGGGTGGAATGAACCATCCTTAAGAGTGATCTTCATAGAGTCCATTGCATAACCTGCAAGTGCTCCGTTAGCCATCGCTTGCTCGAAACCTTTCTGTACAGCTGGGATAAATTCGCGAGGGATGTTACCACCCTTAACCTCGTCTACGAATGTAAGACCCATCTTTCCTTCCTCTGCAGGACCGATTTCGAAGATGATATCAGCAAACTTACCACGACCACCAGTCTGCTTCTTGAACACCTCACGGTGCTGGATAGTCTTAGTAAGAGCCTCCTTGTAGTTAACCTGAGGAGCACCTTGGTTGATCTCAACACCGAACTCACGACGAAGACGGTCAACGATGATATCAAGGTGAAGCTCACCCATACCGCTAATTACTGTCTGACCAGAATCCTCATCAGTGTGAACTGTGAACGTTGGATCCTCCTCAGCAAGTTTCGCTAGAGACATACCTAGTTTGTCAAGGTCTTTCTGAGTCTTAGGCTCAACTGCAAGACCGATAACTGGCTCAGGGAATGTCATCTGCTCAAGAACGATAGGTGCGTTCTCTGCGCAAAGAGTATCACCAGTGCGAATCTCCTTGAAACCGATAGCAGCACAGATATCACCTGCACCGATAGTCTCCATAGGGTTCTGCTTGTTAGCGTGCATCTGGTATAGACGGCTAACGCGCTCACGCTTACCGCTACGAGTATTCAATACGTAAGAACCTGCATCAAGTTTACCTGAGTAAACACGAACGAACGCTAGACGACCTACGAATGGGTCAGTAGCGATCTTAAACGCAAGACCACAGAATGGATCCTCCTCAGAAGGCTGACGCACCTCTGTCTCCTCAGTCTTAGGGTTCATACCCTCAACTGCAGGAACATCTAGTGGAGACGGAAGGAACGCGATAACGTAGTCAAGTAGCTTCTGTACACCCTTGTTGTGGAATGAAGAACCACACAACATAGGAACGATCTGCATAGAGATAGTAGCTGTACGGATCGCTGCAAGTAGCTCCTCTGGAGTAATTGAGTTTGGATCCTCGAAGAACTTCTCCATAAGTGCATCATCAGTAGATGCAACCTCCTCGATAAGTTTTGCACGCCACTCAGCAGCCTCTTCCTTCAATACATCAGGAATCTCGCGAAGCTCGAAGTTGTCACGAACTGTCTTATCGTCGAAGTAGTAGATCGCGTTATTATATATAAGGTCTACTAGACCTTCAAATTTGTCCTCTGCACCGATTGGAAGAACCACTGGAAGAGCTGTTGCTCCGAAGTGCTCCTTAACCTGGTTACATACTGCATAGAAGTCAGCACCAGTACGGTCCATTTTGTTGACATAAGCCATACGTGGAACGTTGTACTTGTCTGCCTGACGCCATACAGTCTCAGACTGAGGCTCAACACCACCTACTGCACAGAATGTTGCTACTGCACCATCAAGTACGCGAAGTGAACGCTCCACCTCAACTGTAAAGTCAACGTGACCAGGAGTGTCGATTAGGTTGATTTGGTACTGGTTGTCGCCATACTGCCAAAAAGCAGTTGTTGCAGCAGATGTGATTGTGATACCACGCTCCTGCTCTTGAACCATCCAGTCCATTGTTGCACCACCTTCGTGAACCTCACCAATTTTGTGAGTCTTTCCCGTATAGAAAAGAATACGCTCAGATGTTGTCGTCTTTCCGGCATCGATGTGGGCCATGATACCGATGTTACGAGTAAATTTAAGATTTCTTGCCATTGTCTTAATCCTTTTCTATTAGAATCTAAAGTGTGCAAATGCTTTGTTCGCCTCAGCCATACGGTGCATCTCCTCTTTACGCTTAAATGCAGCTCCTTGTTGGTTGAATGCGTCTACTACTTCAGCAGCAAGCTTTTCCGCCATTGATTTGCCAGAACGCTTACGCGAGTAAAGGACAAGGTTTTTCATTGAAATCGAAACTTTGCGCTCTGGACGAACCTCCATTGGTACTTGGAATGTTGCGCCACCGATACGCTTCGATTTCACCTCTACTAGTGGAGTGATATTCTCGATGGCCTGTTTCCAGATTTCCAGAGGAGATTTATCAGCATCCTTCATCTTCTTACCTACTAGCTCCAAAGAGTCATAAAAAATTGTGTAGGCAATACTCTTCTTACCATCCAGCATAAGATTGTTCACGAAACGAGTAACCTCGACATCGCCGAACTTCGGATCCGGAAGTAGAATTCGCTTTTTTGGTTTAGCTTTTCTCATTGTAATTTGCTAACTTAAAGTTTTTTTAACTATTTCCCTGCTTTAGGGCGTTTTGTTCCGTATTTTGAACGACGTTGACGACGTCCATCTACACCTGCAGAGTCAAGTGCTCCACGAACTAGGTGATAACGTACTCCGGGAA
The DNA here is from genome assembly GCA_964370415.1 of uncultured Alistipes sp. Lineage (GTDB taxonomy): Bacteria > Bacteroidota > Bacteroidia > Bacteroidales > Rikenellaceae > Alistipes. Next base: position 8,811 of record CAYJIY010000007.1, on the reverse strand, counting down.
GGTCTTTTACACGACCACCGCGTACCAATACGATTGAGTGCTCTTGCAAGTTGTGTCCTTCACCTGGGATGTAGGCGTTGACCTCCTTGCCGTTCGTCAATCTAACACGTGCCACTTTACGCATAGCCGAGTTTGGCTTCTTAGGTGTTGTTGTGTACACACGAGTACAAACACCACGGCGCTGTGGACACGCAGCCAGTGCTGGAGACTTACTTTTGTCCTCCATTTTTACACGACCATTTCTAACTAACTGTTGAATAGTTGGCATTTTAGCTGTCCTTTAATTGTTATAAAATTCGATTTCCATTGTCCAAAATGGACTGCAAAGGTAGTAATTTTTTTTGATATAACAATATTAATGCACCTTTTTTGCGCTTTTTTTCACGATTTTACGCCCTCGACAATACTATTTGCTTATGCTAATTTCAAAACCATAAGTAAAAATCTATATCAAAACAATCACAAAAACACTAAACAGTTGATATGTCGCTCATTACACTTCCAAAAACAATACTCCATTTCCTTTGCTCAAAAAACTAGACAAATCTCTTTTTTCGACTCAAATTAAGCTCTCTATTACCGTGCAACTAAATATTTTTGTACATTTGCAGGAAATTAGAGAAAACAACTAAAAAACAGATAACAAACTATGGAGTACAATTTCAGAGAGATCGAGTCCAAATGGCAGAAACGCTGGCAGGAACTCAAAACCTACAGAGTCGAGATAGACCCCTCGCGCCCTAAGTTCTATGTGTTGGATATGTTCCCTTATCCATCGGGAGCGGGACTTCACGTTGGACACCCACTGGGCTACATCGCCTCGGATATCTACTCTCGTTACAAGCGCCAAAAGGGATTCAACGTACTCCATCCGATGGGATACGATGCCTTTGGTCTACCAGCCGAGCAGTATGCAATCCAGACAGGGCAGCACCCTGCCATTACGACAGAGAAAAACATCGCTCGCTATCGTGAGCAGCTCGACAAGATAGGCTTCTCGTTTGACTGGGACAGAGAGGTTCGCACGTGCGAGCCCGAATATTATAAGTGGACGCAGTGGGCTATGGTCAAGATGTTTGCCCACTACTACAACAACACAACACAGAAGGCGGAGTCTATCGACTCTCTAAAGACAAAGTTCGCCACATCGGGAACTGAGGGTGTAGATGCTGCCTGCACAAAGGAGCTAACATTCACAGCCGAGCAGTGGGCAGAAATGAGCGAGGCGGAGCAGGAGCTAACACTGCAAAACTATCGCCTTGCATTCCGTGCCGACACTATGGTGAATTGGTGCCCAGCCTTGGGTACTGTACTCGCAAATGACGAGGTGAGCAATGGTCTCTCGGTGAGAGGAGGACACCCCGTAGAGCAGAAGCAGATGAAGCAGTGGCTACTGCGTGTAACTGCCTATGCACAAAGGATGTTGGATGGCTTAGAGCGCCTTGAGTGGAGCGAATCTTTGAAGGAGATTCAGCGCAACTGGATAGGTCGTTCGAAGGGTGCGCAGGTCTTCTTTGACGTTCAAAATAGCGATAAAAAATTGGAGGTTTTCACCACACGCCCTGACACAATTTTCGGGGTTACGTTTATGGTGATCGCACCAGAACACAAGTGGGTAGAGGAGCTTACAACAGAGCAGAACAAGCAAGCCGTGGAGGAGTATATCACCACAGCGAAGCGCCGTTCGGAGCGTGAGCGTATCTCCGACACCAAGCGAGTGAGCGGTGTAGCTACGGGCTCGTACGCCATCAACCCATTCACGGGGGAGGCGATCCCTGTCTACATCTCGGACTATGTGCTAGCAGGCTATGGAACGGGCGCTATCATGGCGGTTCCTGCACACGACTCTCGTGACTACGCATTTGCTCGCCACTTCGACCTAAAGATCACTCCAGTTGTGGAGGGTGGCGACATCGAGAAGGAGTCATACGACGCTAAGAGCGGAAAGATGATAAATTCGGGTCTACTCGACGGCATGGATGTCAAGGAGGCGATCAGCGTGATGTTCTCTGAGGTCGAGAAGCGTGGTCTGGGCAAGATGCTCATCAACTACCGTCTGCGTGATGCGATCTTCTCACGCCAGAGATACTGGGGAGAGCCATTCCCAATCTACTATAAGGATGATGTTGCATACACAGTATCGGAAGAGAGCCTACCGCTAGAGCTCCCTAAGATCGAGAACTATGGACCAACAGAGTCAGGCGAGCCACCTTTGGCACGTGCTACCGAGTGGAAGACAGCCGAAGGTTTCTCATACGAGCTATCAACAATGCCTGGATTTGCGGGTTCATCGGCGTACTATTTGCGCTATATGGACCCTAAGAACGATCAGGCACTAGTGGGCAAGGAGGCCAACGAGTATTGGCGTTCGGTGGATCTATACGTTGGTGGTATTGAGCACGCAACGGGACACCTCATGTACTCTCGTTTTTGGAATATGTTCCTCTACGATTTGGGCTATGTGTGCGAGGATGAGCCGTTCAAAAAGCTCATTAATCAGGGTATGATTCAGGGGCGTTCGAACTTCGTGTATCGTGTTGTTGGCACTAACAAATATGTGTCACTCGGACTAAAGGATCAGTATGAGACTCAGACTATTCACGTCGATGTGAACATCGTGAAGAACGACCAGCTAGACATCGAGGCGTTCCGTGCTTGGATGCCTGAGTACAAAGATGCAGAGTTTATCCTAGAGGATGGCAAATATATCTGCGGATGGGCTATCGAGAAGATGTCAAAATCGATGTTTAACGTTGTGAATCCAGACCTTATTGTGGAGAGATATGGCGCCGACACACTACGCATGTATGAGATGTTCCTAGGACCATTGGAGCAGTCGAAGCCTTGGGACACAAACGGAATTGATGGTGTTCACAAGTTCCTACGCAAGCTTTGGAGCCGCTTCTATGATCGTGACGGCAAACTCCTACTCAACGACGAAAAGCCAACAGACAAGGAGCTAAAGAGCCTTCACAAGACGATCAAGAAGATCGGCGAGGATATTGAAAACTTCTCGTTCAACACCTCTATCGCAGCATTCATGATCTGCTTAAACGAGCTTGGAGAGTGCTCAAAGCGTGAGATTCTAGAGCCTCTAACATCGCTCATCGCACCATTTGCACCACACATCGCCGAGGAGCTTTGGAGCGCAATGGGTCATTCGACATCGGTTTGTGACGCTGCGTTCCCGATCCACAACGAGGAGTACCTCGTAGAGAGCTCATTTGAGTATCCAGTCTCGGTTAATGGTAAGATGCGCTTCAAGCAGGAGTACTCGCTATCGATGACACCTGCCCAAATTCAGGAGGACATCGTCAAGCAGGAGGCGATGCAAAAGTGGCTCGACGGCAAAGAGCCGAAGAAGATCATCGTTGTACCAGGGAAAATCATTAACGTTGTAATATAATGAAGCAATTAACACTTTTGCTAGGAGCGCTCCTTATTGGGGGCGCTGCACTAGCACAAAACACCAACAAACAGACCCCACCGCGCTACGTCTGCTACCAAGCATCGCAACCAGTGGTCATTGATGGCGATATCTATGGCGAAGAGTGGGCAGCAGCGCCTTGGAGCGATGCCTTTGTCGACATTCGTGGCGAGGAGCACCCCGTAAAGCCTATCTACGTCACACGCATGAAGATGTTGTGGGACTCAGAGAACCTATACATCGCAGGCGAGCTGCCCGAAAAGCATATCTGGGCGACTATCACCGAGCGAGATGAGGTGATCTATTGGGATAACGACTTTGAGGTATTCCTCGATCCTGATGGCGACACTCACAACTACTTCGAGTATGAGACCAACGCCTTTGCAACAGAGTGGGATCTACTCATGACTAAGGGCTACCGCTTTGGCGGAACGTTCATCAACGGCTTTACGATCAAGGGCCTTGAGACTAAGACCAAGATCTACGGCACGATCAACGACCCATCGGACGAGGACGAAAAGTGGACTGTGGAGATCAAAATTCCACTTCGCTCACTAGTGAATCACGACGTAAAGTCGGGTGAGCAGTGGCGCATGAACTTCTCACGTGTAGAGTGGCTAAAGGTATCTGTCGTGGATGGCAAATATAAGAAGAATCCAGGCACTGAGGGCTTCGGAAACGAGGAGAACTGGGTGTGGGCGCCAACTGGTGTGGTGGACATCCACCGCCCTGAGCACTGGGGATTTGTACAGTTTAGTGACAAGCAGCAGGGCAACCCTAAAAAAGATTTCGTATGGAACGAGGATGAGACCATCAAGCGTGAATTGCGTGAGGTTCTCGACTTTGAGCTAGATCACTTCAACAAGCACGGTAAATTCTCAGACGGAGCAAGCTCAACGAGAGCTGGTGGCTTTAGCTACTTCCCTGCTCACGAGAGCATCATAATCACTAAGCAGAACGCTGCGGGTGACACGTGGTACATATCGAGCGACAGTCGAACTTGGTGCAAAAGAGCCAAGTAAATACAAAAAAATGCAGTTCAAAACGAACTGCATTTTTTTTTGTATTTTCCAATAGAGACTATCTGCGCTTTAGCATCTTTGTTGTCTTCTTGATATACGCCTTCAAACGATCCTTATCACTCTTGATAAGCTCGTCTGGTGCGAAAAATGCGATACCCTCTGCACCGTTTGCGATTGCCGTATCCATAGCCTCGTAGACATCGAAACCTCTATCGTTGGCGTAACCCGGGGCGTAGAGACCGAAGTATAGTGCGCCATCAGCATCCATATCACGGCGAGCTTCGCTTACGTTGTCAGCAATCCACTCTAGATCACCATGATAGAACTCGTCATAGATCATCGCAAAAGCACGATCTAGTGGCCATGCACCCCAATCTTGGTAGACCATACGGCGTGACATCTCAGGTGTTGGGAATGGCGATGCCGTAAGCTCAATACCATATTTTTTGGTCAATGAATCGAGTTTGAATACAACTTCATTGACTTTATCCATGCGGAATTGATGCCACTTTTTATCGGCATTTACATCCTCCTGCTCTCTAGGATCGTAGCCATACTCCTTCTGGAATAGTTCCAGCATGTATGGGTGGTAACCATAATCCCACTCAGCATAGACCTTGTCTTGTACCACATCGTAGTTTTTCCATAGTGTTGTAGGTAGAATTGCATCCACATAGCGGCAGTAGTCAAGGCTGATACCCTTCAAGCCCTTGATGCTTGCAATCTCCTCAACCTGCTTCACGATAGCCTCCTGAACCTCAGGAATTGCAGGGTTTAGGAACTTGTAGTAGTCCACATACGCCTTCTTATCCTTGATTGACTCTCCGTTGCGGTTGTAATCCAACCACTCTGGGTGCTCGGCGGCTAGGGGTCTGTTATTCATGATCCACAACCACGCATATATATCAATTCCGTGGCTCTTAGCGATAGGAATCACGTGCTCATACTCCGCCTTGTTTGCACCGAGAATAATACCTGTTATTCCAATATCTTTCATCTCTGCGAAGTATGCGTGCCAATCACGCTCTGCTTCATAGCCTGTCCACGTCCAAAACTTAGGCTTAGCAAGCACCGATGCACTCATGAGCAACATCACCGCTAGGAGTGTAAGTTGTTTAAAAATTCTTTTCATTTTATGTGTAGTTAATATAGTTAAGGCGACAAAGGTAGCTATTTTTTCCAAAGCCTAAAAATAAACCCACCCATTATTTATGTAGCAGCTATTAGCACATCCACATACAATTATATAAAGTTTGGAGTATGAGAGCGTAAAGGCATTATTTTAAAAAATTTACAAAATAAAAAAAGTACAAAATAGCAGTTATTTAGAATATTTGATGTACCTTTGCAGCATCAAAATATTTTTTTTGTAAACTTTAAACGTTTCAACATGGATTTATATAAGCAATTCGTTGAAGGTCTTTGGCAAGAACAGATCAACACAACTGATTTTGTAAACAGAAACGTCACTCCATATGAGGGCGATGCTTCTTTCCTTGCAGGTCCAACAACACGCACAACAAAAATCTGGGACCTATGTCTCGTAGCTCTTGAAGAGGAGCGCAAAAATGGCGGCATTCGCTCGCTAGATAGCAAAACAATCTCAACAATCATCTCTCACAAAGCAGGATATATCGATCAACAGAGCGAACTTATCGTAGGTCTTCAGACTGACGAGCTACTTCGCCGTGCAATCAAGCCTTTTGGTGGTATCAACGTAGTTGATCGTGCATGTAAGGAGAATGGCGCTGAGCTTGACTCTGACGTTAGAGATGTATTCTCGAAGTATCGCAAGACACACAACGATGGTGTTTTTGATGTCTACACAGAGGAGATTCGTCTTTACCGCTCGTTAGGTTTCCTAACTGGTCTACCTGATAACTACGCACGTGGTCGTGTGATCGGAGACTACCGTCGCCTTGCGCTATATGGTATCGATCGCCTGATCGCAGGCAAGAAGAGAGATCTCGCTGAGCTTAAAGGCCCAATGACAGATCACGTAATTCGTCTTCGCGAGGAGATCGCAGATCAGATCAAAGCCCTAAACGAAATCAAGCAACTAGGCGAGATCTATGGTCTTGACCTATCAAAGCCAGCACAAGGGGCTCAAGAGGCTGTTCAGTGGGTCTACATGGCTTACCTCGCTGCAGTTAAGGAGCAGGATGGTGCAGCGATGTCACTTGGTAACGTATCATCGTTCCTCGACATCTACATCAACGCAGAGCTTGAGGCAGGCACAATTACTGAGGAGTTCGCACAGGAGCTGATCGACCAATTCGTTATCAAACTACGTATGGTGCGTCACCTACGTATGCAGTCATACAACGACATCTTCGCTGGAGACCCAACATGGGTTACTGAGGCGATCGGTGGACGTTTCAACGATGGACGCACGAAGGTTACTAAGACTTCGTTCCGTTTCCTTCAGACTCTATACAACCTCGGCCCATCACCAGAGCCAAACATGACAGTTCTTTGGAGCCCTAAACTCCCTGAAGGATTCAAATCTTTCTGTGCTCAAGTATCTAAGGACACTAGCTCGGTTCAGTACGAGAATGACGACCTTATGCGTGAGGTTCGCCACTCTGACGACTACGGAATTGCATGTTGTGTATCGTACCAAGATATCGGTCGCCAGATCCAATTCTTCGGTGCACGTACAAACCTTGCTAAGGCGCTACTTTTGGCTATCAACGAGGGTCGTTGCGAGTTCACAGGTAAACTCCTAGTTGAGGGAATCCCACCACTTAAGAGCGATACACTCGTATTCGAGGAGGTGATGGCTAACTACAAGAAGGTTCTTGTTCAAGTAGCTCGTGTCTACAACGAGTCGATGAACATTATCCACTATATGCACGATAAGTACTACTACGAGAAGGCTCAAATGGCGTTCGTTGACACGAACCCACGCATCAACCTAGCTTATGGTGTTGCGGGTCTTTCGATCGCAGTTGACTCTTTGTCGGCAATCAAGAGCGCAAAGGTTACTGTTAAGCGTAACGCTGAGGGTCTATCTGAGGGCTTTGAGACTGTGGGTGAGTACCCTTGCTTCGGTAACAACAACGACCTTGTAGACCACCTAGGTGTTGATCTTGTCTACTTCTTCAACGAGGAGCTCAAGAAACTTCCTATCTACAAGAAGGCAGATCCTACCCTTTCACTCCTTACGATCACATCAAACGTGATGTATGGTAAGAAGACAGGTGCTACACCAGACGGTCGTGGCGCAGGGGTTGCATTTGCACCAGGAGCAAACCCAATGCACGGACGCGATAAGAGCGGTGCTATTGCATCTTTGGCTTCGGTTGCAAAACTTCGTTACCGTGACTCTCAGGATGGTATCAGCAACACATTCTCTATCGTTCCTAAGTCACTAGGTCCAACAGAGCAGGAGCGTGTTGAGAACCTTGTAACTATGCTCGACGGATACTTCACAAAGGGTGCACACCACCTCAATGTGAACGTACTAAACCGCGAGATGTTGGAGGACGCAATGGAGAACCCTGAGAAGTATCCACAGCTTACGATCAGAGTATCGGGCTACGCCGTAAACTTCATCAAGCTGAGCCGTGAGCACCAGTTGGAGGTTATCAGCCGTAGTTTCCACGACGCTATGTAATAAAGAGTTAAGTATGATTAACGTTCACTCATACGAATCTATGGGGACATTCGACGGGCCTGGTTTAAGGCTCGTCGTTTTCCTTCAAGGGTGTAACTTCAGGTGTCTATACTGCGCCAATCCCGACACTATCGAGTGCAAGGGAGGTACACCAACAACCCCAGCGCACATCCTAGAGCAGGCGGTTGACCAGAAACCATTTTTTGGCAAACGTGGAGGGGTGACGTTCTCAGGGGGAGAGCCTACGATGCAGGCAGCAGCTCTGATTCCACTTGTGGAGCGCCTCAAAAAGGCGGATATTCACGTATGCGTCGACACTAATGGTGGGGTGTGGAACGAGAGTGTAGAGCGCCTACTATCTATGGTAGATCTCACTCTGCTCGACATCAAACAGGCGAATCCAGAGCGCCACGAGGCACTAACCGAGCGCTCAAACACTCAGACCCTACGCACAGCGCAGTGGTTGGAGCAGAACTCTCGTCCATTTTGGCTGAGATATGTGCTAGTTCCAGGGTGGAGCGATGCTCAGGAGGATATTCGCACCCTATGTGAGACACTAAAGGGGTATAAGATGATCGAGAAGGTCGAAATTCTGCCGTATCATCGCCTTGGAGTGCATAAATACGAGGTGATGGGGCTAGAGTATAAACTCGGCGACATAAAGGATAATACACCTGAGCAATTAGCCATAGCGGAGGGAATATTCAAAGAGTATTTCGAAAATGTGGTGACAAACTAAAAAA
>CAYJIY010000006.1:0-86046 GCA_964370415.1 uncultured Alistipes sp. | reverse complement strand
GCGCCAACCATAATATACATTAAAACAGCGAGTTTAGATTGGCGCAATTATCGAATTCACGTTAAATACTACATCTCACGTATTGCCTTGTGCATCGCTCTGCGATACGCCTCGGCATCCTTCTTGATCGCTTTGCGCCCCTTTCTATCGGCGCTATGAGCGTTGTGGTGTGGGTGTCTGCCATCCATTAGCTTCTCGGCATCGATCTGTGACTTTAGCGCCTTCTTCGCTGCATGCTTCTCCTTGCGAATTATGCCACTATCGCTCGGAATGTCGACCACATAGCCCGAAGTGTTGTACAAATTTGCAAGATCTACCATCATCATATCATTTTGAGGAGACTCCACAGCAAGCACCTCAACCTCTACGGGCACAAGTCTCACCTGCTGCTGAACCAACATACCCATATCGTAGTTTATCGCAAGCTCCACACGGCGGAGTTCAGGTAGAATGTCACGCTTCATGTAGGACCACGAAGCAGGCAGAGCCATTATTCGGCGCTCCTTTTCGGCTTGCGAGATTGAGCTGGACAAGATACTCAGCACAGCGCTCTTGTTTGGAATATTGGAGTTCTCCACCAGATGGTGGCACCCCTCCCAATTCGTAGCGACCCAATCAACCTCAACTTCACGACCCATCGCTTCGCCAAAGTACTTATCTAGCACTGCCTTAAAGTCTTGAGCACGCTTTTGAGCCAGCTTTTCGTTTGCATCATGCGAGCCATCGGGCGATGAGTAGCCAGTGACAATGTATGAGTTGATCCTTAGGCTTGGGTCCTGCTTCACAAGGTCAATGAACGCCTTTAGGCTCGCCATTTCGCTCGTGGTGCCCTTCACCATAGAGTTCAATCTAGAGGAGTTAATCTTGTAGTGCACCTCATAATCTGAGTGCTCTGGTGCAAAGACCATAAAACTGCGCATCATCATCTCATCACCTGCCACCTCTTCGATCAGAAGTGTGTCGTTTGTTGATTGAGCCACCACACCTCTTAACTGAGATGCGATTGCACGCTGTTGCGCTTGTGCGGATAATGCCCCCATCACCGTGATGGTTGCAAGGAGTGTTGTTACGATTGTTTTCATGCTATGTGCGTGTTTTGATATTTCACAAAACCAATACACAAGATTCATACCAACCGCAAAAAAAAGGGGCGACTAACTCATCGGTTATCGCCCCTCTAATTAATTATAACATCTCTACATGCGCTCAGGCACATCGATACCCAACAGACGCATTGCGCTCTTTATCACCAAAGAGACCTGCTCCGAGAGTTGAAGACGAAGCATGCGCACCTGCTCATCGCTCTCCTTGAGGATTGAGTGGTCGTGGTAGTAGCCGTTGAACTGCTTTGCTAGGTCATAGGCATAGGCTCCAATGATCGATGGAGAGAAGCTCTCGCCAGCCGCTGCAACTGCATTTGGATACTCCGCCAGAGTCTTGATAAGCTCGACATCGGCAGGAATTAGCTCCGCTTGGCTTGGTTCGTTGTATGAGATCGACGCTTCGCCAGCTTTTCTAAGAATTGAGCGGATACGTGCGTGAGTGTACTGGATAAATGGACCTGTGTTTCCGTTGAAGTCGATTGACTCTCTTGGGTCGAAGAGCATAGTCTTCTTAGGGTCAACCTTCAGGATAAAGTACTTTAGAGCTCCCAAGCCCACCATTGTCGAAGATGCGATCGCCTCTTGCTCGGTGCATCCATCTAGTTTGCCTAGCTCATCGGACATCTCACGTGCCGTTGAGATCATGCCTGCAATTAGATCGTCGGCATCTACTACGGTACCCTCTCTTGACTTCATCTTACCCTCAGGAAGCTCAACCATACCGTATGATAGGTGGGTGATGTGATCGCTCCAGTCGTAGCCCAACTTCTTGAGAACTAGCTTAAGCACCTGGAAGTGGTAGTTCTGCTCATTACCAACCACATAGACCAAATCATCGAGTTTATTCTCCTCGAAGCGGTTGTATGCTGTTCCTAGGTCTTGAGTCATGTAGACAGAGGTTCCATCGCCACGCAATAGAAGCTTCTCATCTAGTCCATCCTCCGTGAGGTCGATCCACACTGAGTTGTCGTCACGGCGATAGAACACCCCTTTAGAGAGCCCCTGCTCGACGATACTCTTACCTAGAATATATGTTTGAGATTCGTAATAAATCTTATCGAAATCGACACCTAGCGCCTTATATGTTACGTCGAATCCTTTGTAGACCCAACCATTCATAGTCTCCCACAGAGAGTAAACCTCTGGCTCTTTAGCCTCCCACTTGCGGAGCATCTCTTGCGCCTGAATCATGATCGGAGCAGACTTCTTCGCCTCATCTTCGCTCATGCCCTCAGCCATAAGCTCCTTGATCTGAGCTTTGTAGTGCTTGTCGAACTCAACGTAGTACTTACCCACAAGGTGATCGCCCTTCATGCCTGTCGACTCTGGTGTCTCGCCATTTCCGTATAGCTGCCATGCGAGCATCGATTTACAGATGTGGATACCACGGTCGTTCACCAAGTTCACCTTGATGACGTTGTGACCATTAGCCTTTAGGATCTCAGCCACAGAGTAACCGAGGAGGTTGTTGCGGATGTGCCCTAGGTGCAGAGGCTTATTTGTGTTTGGAGATGAGTACTCAACCATCATCGTGCGTCCAGACTCTGAGGCTTGTCCATAATTCTTATCAGCGATAATCTCTGAGAACTTCTCTTGCCAGAACTTCGCCGAGAGAGATAGGTTCAAGAAACCCTTAATCACATTGAAAGCCTCGACTGACTCAATATTGGCTACGATCCACTCCCCTAGCTCCTGAGCAGTAGCCTCAGGCGACTTGCGAGAGAGCTTCAACAAAGGGAAGGTAACTAGCGTAAAGTCGCCCTCAAACTCCTTGCGAGTCTTCTGAATCTGAATCTGTTCACCGCCCATAGGGCCATATTGCTGTTCGATTGCTTGGATCGCAATCCCCGAAATAAACTCCTCTATCTTCATAATAGTACTATTTTTGTCTGCAAATTTAGCGTTTTATTGCTAAATAACAACTACATTTGTACCATTATTTAAAATGTAACTGATGAAAATCGCAAATATAGATCTTGGCGACAAGCCACTTTTCCTCGCACCAATGGAGGATGTCACCGACCCATCGTTTCGCTACATGTGCAAGGAGTTCGGTGCAGACATGGTCTACACGGAGTTTATCGCTGCCGATGGTCTTGTACGTGACATCGCAGGCTCGATGGTCAAACTCAACATCTCGGAGCACGAAAGACCCGTTGGTATTCAGATATATGGGCACCTTCTAGAGCCTATGGTCGAGGCTGCAATCATAGCCGAAAGAGCTCAGCCCGACCTCATAGATATTAACTTTGGGTGCCCCGTTCGCAAGATTGCGGGACGTGGTGCTGGTTCGGGCATGATGCGTGATGTACCCCTAATGGTGGAGATGACACGCCGCATTGTTGAGGCAGTGAAGCTGCCCGTGACTGTAAAAACTCGCCTTGGATGGGATGAAGATTCAAAGAATATTCACGAGATTGCCCTTCGTCTGCAAGATGTAGGTATCTCAGCGCTCACAATCCACGGTCGCACTCGTGCTCAGATGTACAAGGGGCAAGCCGACTGGTCGCTAATTGGGCAGATCAAGAACGACCCTAGGATCCAGATCCCTATCATCGGTAACGGTGACATTGATTCGGGAGAGAAAGCTGCCGAGATGTTCGATCGCTATGGTGTTGATGGTGTGATGATTGGTCGTGCAACGTATGGTCGCCCGTGGATCTTCAAGGAGGTGAAGCACTTCCTCGAGACAGGAACTCCTATGCCACAACCTAGCGTTCTCGAGAGAGTCGAGATCGCTAAGCGCCACCTCGCCAAGTCAGTAGAGATCAAGGGCGAGAAGGTTGGTGTGCTGGAGATGCGTCGCCACCTCTCGAACTACTTCAAGGGGCTACCCCACTTCAAGGAGACACGCCTTAAATTAGTCACGACATTCGACATCGAGGAGCTAAACGCAACGATTGATTCGATAGCCGATCGTTGGGGTGATTTCGATGTTAGCGACATCGTGCCAGCGCCTTTGGCAAAAGATATGTAAATTAGGAAAAAGTTATGAACAAGATAAGATTAACAAAGGAGTTCAATTTCGAGGCAGCGCACGCCCTAGAGGGCTACGATGGGCCTTGCCGCGAGATTCACGGCCACTCATACCGACTCTTCGTGACTGTCAAGGGAGAACCATCGACCAGCGAGGGCGACCCAAAGGCTGGCATGGTACTAGATTTTGGAGTGCTCAAACGCATCGTCAACGAGACTATAATTTCGCAGCTCGACCACGCATTTGTGATGCGCCGTAGCGAAAAGAGCGCCCAGATAATCGACACAATGAGAGGAATGTTTAGCAACATCATCGAGGTTGACTACCAACCAACGTGCGAGAATATGCTCGTGGATTTTGCCGCGCGCCTTCGCTCTGGTCTACCCACAGGAGTGGAGCTGCACTCACTCAAACTCCACGAGACAGCGACCTCATTTGCAGAGTGGTACGCCGAGGATAATACAATTTAGATAGCTATGAAAAAACTATTCCTGATCGATGCTTATGCGTTGATCTTCAGATACTACTACGCACTCCTGTCTCGCCCAATGAGAAACAACGAGGGGATGAACACCTCTGTTGTCTTTGGCTTTACGAAGTTCCTGCGCGAGATAATTAAGCGTGAGAAGCCCGACCTTTTGGGTGTGGCGTTCGATCCTCCTGGGGGGTCGTTTCGCAAGGAGCTATACCCCGCCTACAAGGCAAACCGTAGCGAGACTCCCGAAGATATTATAATCTCGGTTCCCTACGTAAAGCGCCTTTTGGAGGCGATGTGCATCCCTATTCTTGAGGTCAAGGGCTATGAGGCGGACGATGTGATTGGAACGCTATCTCGCAAGGGTGTAGAGGCTGGATATGAGGTCTTTATGGTGACTCCCGATAAGGACTACGGGCAGCTAGTGAATGAGCATTCAAGCATATATAAGCAGACTGGTGCCGATGGAATAGAGGTTATTGGCAGGGAGAAAATTTGCCAAAAATATGGCATCGAAGATCCTGCATTGGTGCGTGATATATTGGCACTATGGGGCGATGCATCGGACAATATCCCTGGCGTTCCTGGCGTGGGCGAGGTGCGTGCCACTAAACTAGTTAGGGAGTGGGGCACGGTGGAGCAGATCATCGAGAATTGCGACAAAATAGGCGGTAAACTAGGGGTTCAGATAGCTGAATCCAAAGAGCTAATCATAAAGTCGAAGGAGCTAACAACGATATGTCTAGATGTTCCTATTGAGCTAGATCCTAGCGCATTGACTATATGCAAAGCCGACACCGAAAAGCTCAAAGAGCTATATACGGAGCTAAACTTCAAGGCACTTCTCAGCGAACTTGGGGGTGACACAACCGCAACTCCAAAGGCGACAAAACCAGCGCCTACAAATGTAAATTCTGTGCCCGACCTTTTCTCGTCAATAGAGACAACAGAGCCCGCGCCACCAACCGAGGAGCCAATCCAGGAGCAGATGGCAACGGCACAGAGCACAGAGCACACCTACACGATGATAAGGGGCTGCGAGAAGCTACAAGAGATTGTAGATCAGATCAGCGCCCACACCGAATTTTGCTTTGACACAGAGACTACGGGTCTCGATTTTCTAAATAATAAGGTCATCGGCATATCGCTCGCCATAGAGCCACACAAGGCGTGGTACGTTCCATTCAATGGAGCTTTGGACGAGGAGTACTCCAAGATTCTGCGTCCGCTTTTCGCCAACGAAAATATAGCGAAGGTGGGACAAAACATCAAGTTCGACATCTTGATGTTACAGCAGTATGGTATAGAGGTTCGAGGTCGACTATTCGACACGATGATCCTACACTACCTTTTGGATCCTGAGTCTCGCCACAACATGACGGCACTCGCTGAGCGCTACTTGAACTACTCGCCTATTGAGATCACAACCCTAATCGGAGCAAAGGGGCGAGGATCCAAGCAGATTACGATGGATATGGTGCCACCCGAAAAGGTGACTGAGTACGCTGCCGAGGATGCCGACATCACTCTGCAACTAAAGCATAAGCTATGGGCTCAGATCCAGGAGCAGGGCTTCGAGGAGCTATATAGCACAATCGAGGAGCCTCTAATTATGGTTCTAGCTCAGATGGAGAGCGAGGGGGTAAGGGTCGATGCTCAGGTGCTACACAACTACGCTGTGGAGCTCAACGAGAAGCTCATAAAGCTCGAAACGCAGATTCGTGAGATAGCGGATGAGCCATCGCTAAATATCAACTCCGCACGTCAGCTCGGAGAGGTTCTATTTGGAAAACTACAACTTGCAGCTAAGCCAAAGATGACAAAAACCAAGCAGTATAGCACAGATGAGGAGTATCTGCAAGGCTTTGCTGGCAAACACGAGATCGTAGACCTTGTGCTGGAGTATCGTGGAGTCAAGAAGCTCGTTTCAACCTACGTAGAGGCGCTACCAAAGCTTATCAACGACAAGAGCAGGAGAATACACACATCATATAATCAGGCAGTCACTGCAACTGGGCGACTTAGCTCGACAAATCCCAATCTACAAAATATTCCGATCAGGGATAAGATGGGGCGCTACATCCGTAAGGCGTTTGTGCCAGCAGATGGAGATCACACCCTGCTCTCGGCAGATTACAGCCAAGTGGAGCTTAGAGTCATGGCGCACCTCTCAGGCGATCAAGCGCTTATCGAGGCGTTTGCAAATGGTGAGGATATCCACTCAGCGACTGCTGCACGACTCTTTGGGAAGTCTCTCAACGAGGTTACATCCGACGAGCGACGCAAGGCTAAGACCGCAAATTTTGGTATCATATATGGAATATCAGCATTTGGGCTCTCACAGCGTCTTGACATCCCACAATCAGAGGCAAAGGAGATTATTGGTGGCTACTTCAGGTCTTATCCTGCGGTTCGAGAGTATATGGACAGCGTTGTGGAGCAGGCGAAACAGACGGGCTATGTGGAGACTATCTTTGGGCGTAGACGATACCTCAACGATATAAATTCTCGCAACGCAATAGCTCGTTCTCTAGCCGAGCGCAACGCCATTAATGCCCCTATCCAAGGGTCGGCAGCCGATGTGATGAAGCTCGCTATGATACACATCTCACAGCGATTTAAGACAGAGGGTATAAAGTCGAAGATGATCCTTCAGGTGCATGATGAGGTCGTCATCGACACGCTCAAGAGCGAACTCGAAAGGGTGCAGAGTATCGTCACTGACGCAATGCAGAGCGCCGTGGAGCTGAAAGTCAAGCTCCTCGCCGAGAGTGGAACTGGTGAGAACTGGCTCGAAGCGCACTAGTTACATCTCATGGCTAAGGCTATATTTTTGTTAAACAAAAAAATTACGTATATTTGTACGTTGTAAAAGTGAACACCCAGTTATGATATTAGACTACTTAAATATACTCCTGCGAGGGATTTGTGTGGGGATAGCAGCTTCGATCACTGTTGGTCCAGTTGCCATACTTTGCATCCAGCGCACTATTAGCAAGGGGCGAAGTTCGGGGGTGTTTTCGGGCATCGGTGTTGCGTGTGCCGACACTGTGCTCGCAATAATTGCATTCCTATTCTACTCTATCCTACAATCTCAGATCGAGCAACACAGCACCCTACTCAGGGTCGTTGGAGGGATCTTTGTTGTTATCGTTGGAGTTTATATTTTCATGCAGAATCCTGTGCCTCAGATACGCCGCAATCGAACTGGCCAGAAGTCCCCGTGGCAGGATTTCGCCTCGGTTTTCGGACTCACAATGGCAAATTTCATAATGGTCATACCCTATATCCTGGCATTCTTTGCAGTGTTCAAGATCTCGGGTGTTGGCGATCCAGGCGTTGCGCTGAACAATACTGCTCGCACCGTTATGGTCCTTGCAGGTTTCCTATCGGGGGCACTCTGCTGGTGGATTGGCCTAGCGTGGGGTATCGGATCTATTAGACACAAATTTAGACCTCGACACATGCTAACGATCAACCGTGTCGCAGGCTCTTTCATTGGCATACTTGGTGCCTACACCATTTTATCTACATTCTTTGACAAGTTTACTTATGTATAATACTGACAAAATTGTTATCGCTATCGATGGTTTCTCATCGTGCGGCAAGAGTACTTTCGCCAAAGCTATCGCTGCAAAGCTAGGCTACATATTCATCGACACGGGTGCTATGTATCGTGCAGTGACCCTATACGCTAAAGATAATGGGGCGATCACATCGGGCGTGGTTGATGAGCAAAAGGTTATATCTCTTTTGGATGATATCACCATCGACTTTAGGTTCAACCCAGAGCGCAATGCTAGCGATATCTATGTAAATGGTGAGCTTGTCGAGGGGCAAATTCGCTCGATCGATGTGAGCAACTCGGTGAGCGCTGTAAGCGCTATCGCTCAAGTGAGAGAGAAGCTAGTCGCACAGCAACAACTCATGGGTAAGAGTCGTGGCGTGGTGATGGATGGTCGTGATATTGGCACGGTGGTATTCCCCGATGCTGAGATCAAACTATTCATGACTGCCGACCCGATTGTGCGAGCTCAGAGACGATACGACGAGCTCACAGCAAAGGGAGAAGATGTCTCTTTGGAGCAGATCAAAACCAATGTTATTGAGCGAGATCATGCAGATATGAATCGCTCTGTTTCACCACTCAAAAAGGCTGATGATGCTATCACTCTCGACAACAGTTCGATGAGCGTAGAGCAGCAAATGGAGTGGTTCTTAGCACTATACAATGATCGTAGAGATAGACGATAAATCGGGTTTTTGTTTTGGCGTTGTGCGTGCAATCTCTGCCGCAGAGAGCGCCTTAAAGGAGCACTCAAAGGTTTGCTCCCTTGGGGACATTGTGCACAATCGCATAGAGGTTCAGCGCCTTGAACAGATTGGACTTAGAACGATCCATTCACACGATGAGATCAAGGATCTAAAGGCAGAGAGTATGCTCGTTCGTGCACATGGAGAGCCCCCGACAACGTTCCAAACAGCCATGCAACATGGCGTAGAGGTGATCGATGCCACATGCCCTGTTGTCGCAAGGCTACAACGCAAGATCATTAGCGCTCACACCGAGATGCAGGCTATCAACGGACAAGTTGTTCTACTTGGCAAGCGAGGCCACGCAGAGGTTATTGGGCTGACGGGGCAGGTCCACGAGCCCACAATTGTGGTTGAGGGAGTAAGCGATCTTGATCTTATAGATTTCACTCGACCAATATACTTTCTGTCTCAAACTACACAGAGTATAAAGCTCTTCAACGACATTCTATTCGAGATGCAGAGTCGTGCGGGAGAGTTTGCGCACCAGATAATACCCCACGACACAATATGCCGACAGGTATCAAACAGAGAGGAGCACTTGACTCAATTTTCACAAAATTACGATGTTATAATCTTTGTTAGCGGAAAAAAATCGAGCAACGGGAAGGTTCTCTTCGAGGTGTGTCGACGAGCAAACCCACAAAGCTACAATATCGAGGAGGCATCGGAGATCGACCCAGAGTGGCTATCCAGCGCAGAGCGTGTTGGTATTTGTGGTGCTACATCCACACCAAACTGGCTAATGCAGCAGGTAGCACAAAGTATTTTAGATAGAGATCTATAGCGACATTTTAAACTAACGTGCATAAGATAACGTGAGTTCGATAATTAAAATCGAGCTCACACACCTCCGAGGAGCAGTTTTGGAGAAACAGCGACTTTAGTCCCCTCTTTTCAAAGAGGGGACTAAAGGGGAGATTATAAATATCTGCTTTGTTTTAAAACAAAGCTAACGTGTGGTTGATAATTGCGCCAACCATAACACACATTAAAACAGCGAGTTTAGATTGGCGCAATTATCGAACTCACGTTAAGATAGTAAAACACTAATCTAGAAAATGAGAACTGTAAGACTATTTGCACTGCTAAGTGCACTTCTATGCGCCAGCTGCGCAACTAAGCAGCAGAGCGAAAACACACCGCCACACAAACCTACCATCATCTGTGGCGAGGTTCTATCTATGGAGAGCCTACCAACAAAGACCATAATGGTCGTACACAACGACTTTGTCGACATCTTCAAAAACACACTTTTTAACCTCGAAGAGAGTGGTGGGAAATTCCACGCCAAGTTCGATATGACACATCGACACGATGTGACACTCATGCTCAACGACTTCTCGTGGGATGCCATTGCGCAGCCCGGAGATTCGATATATGTGGTTATTGACGCTGAAAAACACACAATCCAATTTAGTGGTGCAAACTCGAAGTTCAATAATGAGCTTGCACAGCTAACTGCCATCAATTTTTATGATACCATAGGGCTTGATCTAAACAGTGACGACAAGGGTATATTAGCACAACTAAACGACAAGTTTAAGACAATAGAGGAGGGTTTCGCAAAGCGTGCTGCCGAGATGTCAATCAGCCCAGAGGTTAGAGACTACGCCACTCGTAATTATCTATATATGTTGGGACTAAAGACTCTGAGCTATCGCCTTGACGATGGTGCTTACTCCGCTGAGAGGTACGATATAAGAAGCGATAAATTCTTCGATTTATACAACCCTAAAAATGCAGAACACTCACTGTTTGTGCAGTACATAAGAGGCATTTATGATGATTTCCGAAATGACGACAAAAAGCTTAAAGCCGAGATAGAGAAGAGTCCCGAAGAGTGGGATAAAGCGAAGATACAGAGACTATATCTAGATCATGTTTTAGACCTACCAAAGTCTCATATGCGAGATATACTAATCGTGTCGGGGCTAACTCAAATGAGTCTTCAATTTGCAGCTCAGCCTATACGTTTTGACAAACGCTATCTGAACGAGCGAATCTACCACGACACTCGATTCATGGAGCGCTACGCTCGACCTATAGTTGAGATATAATCACCAAGCAATACAATAAGGGCGACCAACATCACTGTTGGTCGCCCTTGCTATATATGTTTATTTACAGCGCTATCACCAGATACTTTGTCACACTCCAAAACTTAGATGGATCACTGATCTCTAAAGTTATGAGCTTATCATCACCACGACTTAGAGTGTAGCTACCCTCAGGGTGGGCAGATAGAATCTTTGCTCGCTTAGAGTTTGTCGGTATCGAGAGTAGCTCACGCATATCGCCTTGCACAAACTGCGAGGCATCGTAATCAGAGCTTAAGAGTCGAGCTCCACCAAGGAGCCCACCCCCTGAGATGATATTCGCATCCTTCAGGTCTCGTTCACGTGCCATGCAGTACCACACGGTGTTGAGCATCACATCTTGATTCTCGATAACTTGACTCTGATTGCGAATCTTGTCACTCTGATTTTGACTCGTAGAGCTGAGCTGCTCAACACTTGTCGAGAGGGAGTCTACACGCACATTTAGTCGCTTAATTTCGATTCGTCGAGAGGCTAACTCTCGCTGGAGTTGCTCAACAGCTATGGTCTTCGACTCCAGCTCAGCCTGCACACGCTCAAGGGTTTGCGCTAATGCTCCGTTATTGCGATTTGATGCCGACAGACTACTCTGCAACTGTGATATGCGCTCGCGATTGCGCTCTAGAATCTCATTGAGATTCTCCATCTCAGCAGAGAGTTGCTCTCTTTTCGATTTGTTTCGCCCCTCACCAGTGAGTAGCTCCATTGTGATCATCCCCTCGCTCTTGCGGATCTCCGCAAAACCTGCATCGATATCGTTGATGATCGCAAGGGTTTGGTCATAACTCTTTGCCAGCTCCTCATTGTGAATGAGCAGCGAATCACGCTCCTTTGAGAGCTCTTTGTAGCTACTCGTGCGCCCAATGCACGAGATGCTGAGCACGCCCACAAGCGCAACTACTAAAAATTTTATTATCTTCATAATCTTCACTATTAGACTCTTACTCTTTGTATAGTTTAAAACTCTGGCGATGATACGGCGTTACGCCATGTTGTAGGATCGCCTCGTAGTGACCTTTGGTCGCATAACCCTTGCTCTTCGCCCAATTATAGTGGGGAAACTCCTCTGCGATCTGACGCATGTGGTCGTCACGATACGTCTTGGCAAGAACCGATGCGGCGGCGATATTTGCATATATAGAGTCGCCCTTGACAATGCACTGGTATGGCGTTGTCAAGTCGGTACGAAAGCGATTGCCATCGATTAGAAGCAACTCTGGCTCTATCGTGAGCGCCTTCACAGCTTTAGACATCGCTTCGAAAGCTGCATTTAGGATATTTATCTCATCAATCCGACTAGGCGTGACCTCCGCAACTGCCCACGCAAGAGCCTCACGCTCAATTATTGGGCGCAACTGCTCACGTTGGCGCTCGGTCATCTTCTTTGAGTCATTGAGCAGGGGGTGGTAAAAATCTTGAGGCAGGATCACCGCTGCTGCAAAAACCGATCCTGCGAGACACCCTCTGCCTGCCTCATCGCAGCCAGCCTCTAAAACTGTATCTTGGTAGTTATTCTTCAACATCATATCACAAATATATTAAATCTTTTGTATCTTTGTCCTCTGGAGCGTAAAATTAATGAGAGCAAACTTAGCAAAACAACCATTTATTGTATCGATACTCACTTTCGTCGTGACTGTGAGTCTCTTTTTGCTACGTGCCTATACTCTCCCTACCCCTTTTGAGCAGATCGCATCAGAGCCAACACCCCTAGGTTCGGCTATCGATTGGGTGCAGAGTCAAATACCTATACTATCACTTCTGATAACTCTCTTGCTTATTGGGCATAGCGGATTCAGGCTCTCAGGAATTGCAACCCGCAACATCACGAAATCATCGAGCGGAAGTTTCAGCATCGTCATATATGGGGTGCTGGCGTGTGGAATAATCTTCCCCGAGCAACACCTTACGGCTGCGTGTGCGGTTTGGACCCTTGCGGCGGCAGTTAGACACCTATACAGAGGACTCAGAGTCGGCAGAATGGGGCTCGGATCGATATACTTAGGTGCTTTTTGGCTGGGGGTGCTACCTTTGATATATGCACCTGCTTCGATTCTCGCACTAGCTGCGATATGGAGCTGCATCATCTTCAGTGGAACCATTCGAGCACTGGTGGCAAGCCTAATTGGACTGGCACTTCCGACATTCGTTGCCTGCTATATAAATTGGGCTATGGGAGGCGAGTTTTTATCGCAAATACAGACATTGACTCTGCCGTATAAAGGCGATTTCATATCTGTAATTAACAATATTGCACTCGCCCAACAAATACAATTAATCATTGTATTAATTTTGACTATTATTGCAATCTTTGAGCACATTCAGAATTTATCGGCTACAAAGATCATCACAAGGCGAGCTTTTCTCTTTAATATCGGGCTGTTCTGCATCTCTACACTAATGTTAGCACTTGGTGCAAGTAACTCTATTTCGTTCACGCTGCTCACACCCGCTTTGACGCTCATTTTGCCTATATTCTTCATCAAAACAGAATCTACAATAGCTCTCATTGCTTATGCTATACTCTTGATTTTGCCTCTCATAGCTCCTTTTATTACCCTATAAAAAGGACAAATAATAGCAGATTTGGGCTAAGTGACTATTTTTTCTATAAAATTAATCGTAAATTGTATTTTATATATAAATTATTGTATATATTTGAAAACGATCTAAGCACATGGCTAAGATCAACACTCAAAAAACGACAATAATTATGGAACAGTTCACAACACAAAAAACAGTCATGCCGATGATTGTAAAGTACGTTGAAACGACCAACAGTGGCATACAATCTTACGTGCTATCACGCTATGCCATTGGTTATGTGCTACGTGGTTCCAAGTACATTTACAGCGGCGACAAACGCAAATGCATACAAAAAGGCGATGTATTCTACCTTGGAGTAGGCCATCACTACATTGAAGATGTACCAGACGAGGGCTCATCATTTGAGCAGATAACATTCTACTACTCCCCCTCGGAGCTTCAGCGTGCAATCACGCACCTCTGCATCGCATACGACATGAAGATCCACAACGAACACTCATGCCCACTATGCACGGGGAGCACAAACATCTCACAGGCGGCATCATCCGTCATCAAGACCTTCTTCACGAACACCAACGCATTTCTTCGAGACGAGAACTTCAAGCGCAACGAGGCTGTCGAGAGCATAAAGATGACAGAGCTGATCTTTCACATCGCAACGCACGACGACTGTTGCCTAAAGAGCAAGCTGTTGAGCAACATCGACACAACACGCGAGAACTTCGAACAGGTGGTATTCTCCAATATATTCGAGGATATATCTGTCGAACAGCTAGCATCTCTGACAAATCGCTCGCTCACTTCATTCAAAAAGGAGTTCAAGCGACTCTTTGACCTTCCTCCACACAAGTGGTTCATACTCCGCAGGTTGATGCACTCTCGTCTACTGCTAGTCTCCACAAATAAGTCAATCTCTGAGATTGGTATTGAGTGCACCTTCCCAAACACATCGCATTTTATAAAACTTTTCAAAAAGGAGTACGGACTCACGCCTGCGACCTTTAGAAATTCTCAAACAGCTTCTGCCGAAACTCAAACACATCTCGCTAATGAGACCTCTCTACACGGCAAAATAATCTCTCCGACCAACTCTACAGCCGCTAAACAGGGCATTTTTGCACAATAATTAGAACTCAACTTTCATTTTGGAACGATCCAATAGGTGATATGAGTGGCTAAATAAGCTAAGTTGTTTATTAATAAAATTTTAATTTTGTTGAAAATTTCTTTGCTAAATTTTGGAAATTATAAATTATTGTATATCTTTGTTATAGAATTGTGGGGCTTAGTACCCACACACTCATTAACCTAACTAACCTAATTAGAAGGAGACAATGCTGACCAGCGTGGTCTCCTTTTTCTTTGTGGCAACTTCAATTCTGAAGCAACACCACACAAATCACTAACACTCTATTTTTTTATTTACCATTTTTTGCCTACATTTGTAGTGACTTACATTTTAGCAAAGGCAGGGTATCCTGTCAATATTTAGAGAAATAGGGGTGGTTAATATGAATTAATCCACACCTAGAATTTTGTATAGATAAGGGATTTTGATAACGTTCGGCACACAGCAGCACACGCTACTATGTGCCCGAAGCGAAATGCCATGATCTTTTAGTCTTCTAAATATCCTATACGGCACGGTCCCGCACCCCCGTGTAGGCTATTAATGTACCTACTGCCTTTGCTGGTGTAAGTCAACGGGACAGGCGGGACCTATCTCCCCCCTCGTCCGCTAGATAACATCAGCAGACATGGTTGAAAAATTAATCAAACTAAAACTTTCAGGGTACACAGAGCAAGATCTTATTCTGCCCGACTACTGCAATGGCAAATTTGCATCTCTAAACGATGAAGATCTGCTAGATCTCGTGGAGCAGATAATTCATAGTGCACTTGAAATCAACGGAATATATTTTGACTACGATGATTATGGGCGAGTAACCCAAAGGCTCATTAGCACAATTAAACCAATCATCCTAGCTCCTGAAAACAAAACTCTTCGAGAGGATTTTAATCTTCTCGAAGAGTTTGTAACATATATAGCATCTCGTCTTGGCTAGCTACACTTTGTAGATCAGCACAATAGCTGAGGTTGAGACACCCTCTTCTCGCCCCTCAAAACCCAGACGCTCGGTTGTGGTTGCCTTTACTGAGACTTGATCAACGTCGAGTCCCATCACCGATGAGAGCTCCTCGCGCATAGAGTCGATATGTGGGCGCAACTTAGGGCGCTGCATAGCTATCGTACAGTCGATATTGCCTATTGCATAGCCCCTCTCGCCGAGTAGCTCGACCACTTTTTTGAGCAACAATCGAGAGTCCACACCCTTGTACTCTGCCGATGTATCGGGAAAGTGAAGCCCAATATCGCCCATAGATGCCGCTCCTAAGAGCGCATCGCAGATGGCGTGAATCACCACATCGCCATCGGAATGCGCAACACACCCCTTTTCATGCTCTATCTCGACACCACCCAAGACAAGGCGATAACCCTGCTCCAAGGCGTGAACGTCGTAGCCGTAACCAACTCTAAAATTCATAATCTTTATCGTATAAATGATGTTCTTATTACCTCTTTTGCTTCGGGGAGCTCTACTCCAGCTTTGCGCCCCGCCTCTACTGATTTGAGTAACCACGCCATATTCTCCGCCAGGGTCTCCATAGTCTGCAGACCCTCAAGATCTTGCAGAACCTCCTCTGCTGCATTTCCGTGCACCGAATTCCAGTATTGCGAGCCCACAAGCGGCATGCTTGCGATTGTGAAGTACTGGTTTAGCTGCTCGAATGTTGCCGAAGCACCACCCCTGCGGCACGAAACGACCGATGCACCCAACTTGCCAGCCAAGCGAATTGGCATAGAGTAGAAGAATCGATTCAAAAATGCTATTAGCGAGCCTGCTGGAGCGCTATAATAGACTGGCGAACCAACAATCACAGCATCGAACTCTCCCATGCGAGCCTGAGTCTCAGTGACAATATCCTTAAAGATGCACTCTCCCGTCTTTTTGCAAACCTTACACGCTGTGCACCCCTGAATTGGACGCTTGCCAATGTGAAGAATCTCGCTCTGAACGCCCAACTCCTCTAGTCGTTTCTCTATCGTGCTAAGCGCAGTGTATGTACAGCCATTTTTGTTGGGGCTGCCGTTTATCATCAGTACTTTCATCTCTTTTCTCTTTATTTGTGAATAAATCCGATGTAAAATTACAATAATATCTAAATTTTCAAATCAAAATGGAGATCTAAATTTGAAATCAGGATAAAAAAAGCTATTTTTGCGGGATTAAAATTGAATAACATGCAAGAGTATATTTCGCAACAACAACAAATACACCTGCCAGTACAGATGGTCTACACTGCCATCAGCCGCTTCGACAACCTCACGCCTGCCGTTGCAGACAAAGTGGAGGAGTGGGAGGCTAGCGAAGATCGCTGCTCATTCAAAGCAAAGGGCTTCACCGTGAAGCTCAAAATGGAGGAGAGAGAACAGGATCGCCACATCAAGATCGTAGGTGACGAGGGCGGAGTGCCTGTCGACTTTACGTTCTGGATCCAGCTTCATAGCGTCTCCGAGAGTGATACACGCCTGAGATTGGTTCTTCACGCTGAGCTAAACATGATGATGAAGATGATGATCGGTGGCAAGCTAAAAGATGCTATCAATCAGATGGCCGAAGGTATTGCAAAGGCGATGAACTCTGCGAGATAGATTCGAGCCCTGCGAGAACACAAAATTTGAAATAATTAAACCTAAAATAGAACTATGTATAATTCAGACCAACGAGTAGTCATTACTCTCGATGCCGGAGGTACAAACTTTGTATTCGGCGCTATGCGTGGCTGCGAACCAATCGTAGAACCAATCACAATGCCATCAAACGCACAAGATCTAGATCTTTGCCTGAGCACGATGGTTAATGGTTTTCAACAGGTGATTGACAGCCTCGAGTGCAAACCAGTAGCTATCAGCTTTGCGTTCCCTGGCCCTGCCGACTATCCTAATGGAATCATCGGAGGATACCTTCCAAACTTCCCATCATTCCGTGATGGTGTAGCTCTAGGTCCATTCCTAGCTGAGAAATTTGGAGTACCAGTATATATCAACAACGACGGCGACCTTTTCGCTTATGGTGAGGCACTTTGTGGGTCACTTCCACAGATCAACGCAAAACTTGCCGAGGGAGGAAGCGCTAAAAAATACTCGAACCTTCTAGGTTACACTTTTGGAACAGGTTTTGGAGTGGGTATGGTCCTTGATGGTCGTCTAAACAGAGGTGACAACTCGTGTGTTGAGACCTTCTGCCTTTCGCACCAAGATCGCCACGATGTGATCGTTGAAGAGGGGGTTGCTGTACGTGCCGTGAAGCGTGTGTATGGTGAGCTTTCGGGAGATACAGAGCACACTCTTGAGCCAAAAGATATTTTCGACATCGCAGAAGGAACTCGCTCTGGCGACCAAGCGGCGGCAAAGGCGGCATTCGCAAAGATGGGCGAGACGGCAGGTTACGCTATGGCAACTGCTGTGACACTCGTTGATGGACTAATCGTGATTGGTGGTGGTATCACCGCTGCAAAGAAGTACATCATGCCAGCGCTTTTGGATGCTCTTCGCTCGAAGATGTGCACACTGGGTGGTGACACTCTAAACCGTGTTCAAATGGCGGTGTACGACCTAAACGACGAGGCTCAATTCGCTGAATTTACTCGTGGTGAGGCTCGTGAAATCAAGGTCTATGGCTCTGACAAGAGCGTGACTTATGATCCACAGAAGAGAATCGGTGTTGCAATCTCGGAGCTTGGCGCTAGCCGTGCGATCTCGGTTGGAGCATACGCATTTGCACTAGAACAACTTGACGCTAAATAATTTTTATAAAAATATGTATCCATTAAAATTTCGTCCTATCCTCAAGAGTATTCTTTGGGGAGGAGAGAGAATCGTTCCTTTCAAACAGATTGATTCGCCACAAACTAACGTTGGTGAGAGCTGGGAGCTATCAGGAGTCAAAGGCAATGAGTCGATCGTTGCAAATGGTGAGCTAGAGGGTGTATCTTTGCCTGCGCTTATCGAGAAGTATGGCGCTGACCTACTAGGAAAGAAGAACCTTGAGCGCTTTGGCTCGGAGTTCCCTCTCTTGGTTAAGTTCATCGACGCAAAGGATGATCTCTCGATTCAGGTTCACCCAAATGACGAGCTTGCCGATGCACGCCACTCATCTAAGGGTAAGACCGAGATGTGGTATGTTGTTGACGCTGCACCAGATGCACGCCTACGTGCAGGATTCGCTCAATCGGTGACAGCCGAGGAGTACGAGAAGAGTGTTGAAGAGGACACAATCACAGATCTACTAAAGGAGTATGAACTAAAGGGCGGAGAGTGTTTCTTCCTGCCAGCAGGTCGTATTCACAGCATCGGTGCAGGGTCGTTCATCGCTGAGATTCAGCAGACTTCAGATATCACATATCGTATCTACGACTTCAACCGTCGTGACGCTGAGGGCAACCTACGTGAGCTCCACACAGAGCTAGCAAAGGACGCTATCGAGTTTGAGGTGCTACCTGACTACAGAACTCACTACGAGAACAAGAAGAATCAGCGCACGGAGCTTGTAAACTGCCCATACTTCACAACTGCGATCTACGATCTTGACTCAGTTCACACTGTTGATGTGTCGGATCTTGACTCGTTTGTTATTGTTGTGTGTGTCGAGGGTCAAGGCTCGATCAAGGATGCTCAAGGCAATGAAGTCCCAGTTCACCAAGGTGAGACTGTTTTGCTTCCAGCTACAAATGGCTCGATTGAGTTCACTCCTGATTCACAACTTAAATTCCTACTTAGCTACGTAGAGTAAGCTGTCGGTATCTATACAAAATAGGCTGTCCAATATTGATTTTGGACAGCCTATTTTTTTTGTAGTAGCTTGTACGAAAGCCCGCTGCTAGTTCACATTCGAAATCATCCCCGAATACTGAACCGTATTGTACTGCATGTTCGCTATTGTGAGATTTGCACCTCCCGTTCGACTAAATATCTCGAACGTGAAGTTGTAGGTCGACGCTGAGAATAGCGAGCTAGAGAATGTGACCTCCCACCCCTCAGATGTGCGCTCCGCAACATAGTCTCTGATTGTCGGGACAGTGTAGTTGAGCATCACAATGCGGTACGGAGGCGTGTAGCCCTTGATGTAAGGGAGCAAAATATCTAGGGTACTACCCCAAACCCCAACTTCAAATTGTGGGTTATAGATCTGACGTGTTGACCCTGCAGGTTGAAGTTGAAAACTGTTGGGGTTAAACGTGAAGTTCTGCGACATGACCAGCGAGTCGACATGTTTTTCGTAGTTGGCCAACCTCTCGGCACGGCTCTGTACGCGGGCAGCGTGTCGCTCCTCACGAGATGAGGAGGTGCGACTTTGAGCCGCTATCGACACCAAAAGTATAGACGCAAGTAGTGCGGCAACAATAATAGTTATACGTTTCATAGGCAGAGATTTTTTTGTTTACTCTCTACCTCATGCAAAATCCTTGCCTAAAGTTTATGGCGCTTCAAAAACTCGCCCGTATAGCTTGACTTGCACGCCTCGATCTGCTTTGGCGTACCCGAAGCAATGAGCTCACCTCCTGCGGCACCGCCCTCACGGCCAATATCGATGATGTAGTCACTAACCTTTATAACGTCGAGATTGTGCTCGATAACAATCACTGTATTACCCCTATCAACAAGTTTATTGAGAACCTCCAACAGTTGGCGAACATCCTCGAAGTGGAGTCCTGTAGTTGGTTCATCAAGTATATATAGTGTCTGCCCCGTATCTCTTTTGGATAGCTCCGTAGAGAGTTTAATGCGCTGCGACTCTCCACCCGAGAGGGTTGTACATGGCTGACCTAGAGTCAAGTACCCTAGCCCAACCTCCTGAATCGCTTTGAGTTTTTGGTATATGTTCGGGATATTCTCGAAGAACTCGACAGCCATATTTATGGTCATATTCAAGACATCGTTAATACTCTTTTCACGATACTTAACCTCAAGTGTCTCACGATTATATCTCTTTCCGCCACATGTTTTACACATAACGTAGACATCGGGCAGGAAGTTCATCTCGATAGTCTGCACACCAGCACCTCGGCACTCTTCGCATCGACCACCCTTGACATTAAACGAGAAGCGACCAGCTTTGAATCCTCGAATTTGGGCATCGGGAGTCATCTCGAAGAGCTTTCTAATATCGGCAAATACACCCGAATATGTTGCAGGATTACTTCGTGGCGTTCGCCCAATTGGGGATTGATCCACCACCACAAGCTTATCGACATTCTCGATCCCCTCCACAGAGTCATACTCCAAGGGTTGGTCGAATGAACGGTATAGCTCACGGCTAAGGATTGGGCGCAGGGTCTCGTTGATGAGTGTCGATTTGCCCGATCCACTCACACCCGTGACGCAGATTAGCTTACCTAGCGGGAACTCCACATCTACACCCTTGAGGTTGTTTCCTCGTGCCCCTTTTATCGTTATGCTCTTAGAGTTACCCTTGCGTAACTTCTTTGGAATCTCTATCTTACGTCGTCCAGTCAGGTAGTCTGCTGTGATCGAATCAGAGCTCTTTATGTGCTCAAAATCTCCTGCAGCGACGATCTGTCCACCTCTACGGCCAGCCTTAGGCCCCACATCGACAATGAAATCTGCGGCACGCATCATATCCTCGTCATGCTCTACCACAATCACGGAGTTACCTGCATCACGAAGCCCCTTTAGACTATCTATGAGTCTAATATTGTCACGCTGATGAAGCCCAATGCTCGGCTCATCGAGTATATATAGTACATTCACGAGTTTCGATCCGATCTGCGTTGCAAGGCGAATACGCTGGCTCTCACCCCCCGATAGAGTTCTCGACGAACGAGACAAAGAGAGGTAGCCCAACCCCACTTCGATTAGGAATCGAAGGCGTTCACGTATCTCCTTCACTATCTCCTGGGCTATACGCCACTCCTTCTCCGACAGGCGCTCTTCGACATTGGAGATCCACTCCGAGAACTCCACAATCGACATCGCGCACAGCTGTGCTATATTCTTGTCGTCGACCTTAAATTGCAGAGCCTCACTCTTTAGGCGAGTTCCGCCACAGACCGAACAACTCTTATAGACAAGGAATTGATCTCGCCACTTCTGCCCCTTCTTGGAGTCATCCTCCTCGGTTCCTGAGACAAACTCAGCGACACCCTCCCATGCAATTAGGTGGCGGCCACTCGTGGATGAGAACTCCGACATATTGATCGCCAAAGACTCCGAATCACCATAGAGGATTGCCGTCTGCCCCTTCTCCGAGATGGTTGACCAGGGGTCATCTAGCGTGAAGTCGTGTCTACGCCCTAGCATCTCCATCATCGCAAAGAGCATATTATTGCGGTGCTTACCCAGAGGTTCAACCGCCCCCTCTCTAAGCGAGCGAGTGACATCGGGTACAATCTTATTGATATCAAAAACCGCTTCGGTGCCCAATCCATTACAGTGAGGGCACGCCCCCTGAGGTGAATTGAACGAGAATGTGTGCGGTGCTGGGTCGTCAAAAGCGACTCCCGTTGTTGGGCACATCAGATTGCGTGAGTAGTAGCGCAACTGCTCCGTCTCGTAGTCATAAACCGCCATCGTGCCCTTACCTTGACGCATAGCCTCACGCAGCGAAGTCATGATTCTATCACACGAATCCTCCTGCGCCACGAGCCTATCGACAACTAGCTCGATTGTGTGCACCTTATATCGATCGAGCTTCATTCCCGACTCAATTTCACGCAGCTGACCATCGATTCGAGCATATATATAGCCCTTCTTCACAAGGGTTTCAAACATCTCACGATAGTGACCTTTTCGCCCCTTTACGATTGGAGCCATTATAGCTATTCGCTTGCCATCGAAGCTACGCATTATCAAGTCAAGTATCTGAAGATCACTATAGTGCACCATCAACTCACCCGTATTTGGAGAGTAAGCCCTCGATGCACGTGCGAACAAAAGACGCAAGAAGTCGTTGATCTCGGTCACTGTTCCGACCGTTGAGCGTGGGTTTTTATTCGTGGTTTTCTGCTCAATTGCCACCACGGGGCTCAATCCCGTGATCTTATCCACATCGGGGCGCTCCATCGTGCCGACAAATTGACGTGCATAGATCGAGAGGGTCTCCATATAGCGGCGCTGCCCCTCGGCGTATATCGTGTCGAACGCCAAAGAGGATTTACCCGAGCCCGAAAGTCCAGTTATTACTACTAATTTATTGCGAGGAATCTCCAAGTCCACACTCTTAAGGTTGTGAACTCGTGCGCCTAGAATCTCTATTTTATCTATCTCCATAACTACAAATACAAAGGTATAATCGTGCCAAAACAGAGGATCACAAGATCAAATTTTGGCATCCTGCAAAGATACACATTTCTTTCCAACTAAAAAAATAGTTAATTTATTATCTATCAAGCAAACAGAGGGCAACCAACACAATGTTAGCTGCCCTCTGTGAATCTTGAACTCTTTAGGTGAGTGCTCTACTCCACGAATAGAGGCTCTACCGCCTCCCAGTCTCCATCGTTTGGCGCGGGCTTGATTCCTAGTATATGACAAAGAATCAGGTAGATATTCTCATTTCCGAAGAGCTCCTCATGGCGGTAGCTCTTTTTGAACATTGGACCACTAGCGTAGAAGACAACGTGCATGTCACGATATGAGTTATCGAAACCGTGCGAGCCCTTATATTGTGGGTTAGGACGATCCTCTGGCGCGTAGTCTACTTGCCAACCTAGGTTTGGAAGGATCAAAACGTTAGATATTCTCGTTGGGTGCGTACCATAGTTCAGGCGCTTAGGCAGATCCTCACGGCGATAGGCACGCATCAGACCTGACTCTTCGATTATCTCGATAGCCTCATCGATGTACTCCTCCTCGATCTCCAAACCGAACGGATTACCTCTCACTGAGCGGATGATCTTCGATTGATCGAGCATAGGATAGAGGTTGAGGTAGCGCTTGTGCGAGACCTCTGTCATACCGTGGTCCGCCACAAAGATGAAGTTGATCTGGTCGTAGACTGGCGATTTTTTGATGTTATCGAAGAAGTACCCTAGTGCATTGTCGATATACTCAACTTTATCTCTCACCTGCTCCGACTCGGGAGCGTTAGAGTGAAGAACCGCATCTGGCTCCTCGAAATACCACATCACAAGCTCAGGGATCTCATCCACGGGGCCCGACATTGCGTCGATAACCCAATCGGCACGCTCATAGTAGTCTGGCTCCTTAGCATACTTAGTCCATACTGTTGCTCTGTGATCTTTGATTGGGTACTCACTACCGACCCACATAAAGATGTTAGCTGTCAAGCCTTGGTTCTCGGCTGTGTACCAAATCGGCTCGCCACCCCACATGCCTGGAGTGTGCATATCTTCGCTCTCGAAGACCGAGATGTCGCGTCCGAGTTCCTTGTCGTAGAATCCGTTGTTTACAATACCGTGATTATTTGGGAATAGACCCGTCGCCATTGAGTAGTGCGTAGGGAATGTATTTGGTGGAAATACAGGAACCATCTCAGAGTATGTACCAACACGCTTGATCGAATCTAGCGTTGGAGTGTCGGCTAGCGATGCCACATCGTGACGAAAAGCATCCATCGAAAGGATAATAACATACTGCTTCTCACCCTTTTTCGCATGAAGCGAAGTGAACCCAAAGGCTACGAAGAGTAGTAGTAATAAAAATTTCTTCATTTTTGTAAATAGTTATTTAAGATGTCGCAAATATACTCTTTTTTATCATCTCACACACCTTTTTAGCATTAAGATTTTCTTAAAAAAAATGCGACCAGCCCCTAAAGACTGATCGCACAGCAAAAACATTGTGTAGCCTCACCGCGACTCGAACGCGAATCTAAGGTTTAGGAAACCTTCGTTCTATCCCTTGAACTATGAAGCCATTATTTTAAAATTATGGGCTTATCCCATATTTTATCTACAAATATAATAAATTATTTTCAAACCATCACCACAATCGACTATTTCGCCCTAAAAAACGGCTAATCTCGTGGACAGATAATCCTAAGTGCACCTTGCAGACAGTCGATACTAAGGGGGAAGTCCGCACCTTTTTGACCATCGACATCGGTTGGTTCATACACAGGGGAACTAATCTCTATATGCTTGACTCTAAGACGCTTTATCACTCTCGACTTACCTCCAAAGAGGTGGTGCCATGCCGCCCATGTTGCAGTAACGACATTGCGCTTTTCCATAAGCAGGAACTCCAACATTCCATCTTGAAGATCCGACTTTCGAGCTATTCGCACCCCTCCTGCGCTCTTCCCGTTGAAGACAAGAACCATCATAGAGTTGAAGTCGAATCTCTCGCCATCAGCCACAACCTCCAAAGGCACAGCGTGAGGAGCAATAAACTCTTTTACACCCTCGATCACATACGCCAGCTTGCCGAACTTATGCTTATCCTCATCGGCAGTTCTCTGCGAAGTGGTCGTAAGCACTCCAAAACTCAGTATATTAACAAAATAGATGTCATTAACTCGCCCACAATCTATGTGGCGCAACTCACCTTCGATGATCTGACGAGCCGCCTTTTTTGGTCTGAATGACATACCCAAAGTACCTGCAAAATCGTTTGCCGTGCCCGATGGAATGATCCCTATCTCTAGATCGAGGTTGCTTGTTTTCATGCAGTTAACGACATAGTTTATCGTTCCATCGCCACCAAAAATCACCACCAGATCATACTGCTTTTTGAGCTCTTCGAATGGATTTACACTGAAATTTAGCTCGACACGATCTACGCTATAACCATGATCCTGAAGAACTTGACAAGCCACATCGGCGTTTCTCTCCGCTTTGCGCTTGCCAGCCTTAGCATTATATAGAAAAAGTACACTTTTCATTCTTTAATTCCTTTTTATTCGTACACTTAATCCATGATCATTCCCTGCATCGATGCCGAGATATACTCCTCATACTCACCATCTTGCCCAGCGATAATGAGATACACACCCAACTCTGGATTCTGCTGGGAGAACTCAATAGCCAAGTCCGTTCCCATAGCCATGAGCATAGTCCCCAGAGCGTCGGCCTCGGCACATGTCGGCGCAACAACTGTCGCAGACAAAAGAGTCGAGATGAACGAGCGCCCCGTTTGAGGGTCTATTGTATGGGCAATTTTATTGCCATCTGCATCGAGATAAAAGCGACGATAGTTTCCCGATGTTGCCATCGCTGCATCGCTCAACTGAATACGCTGAGATAGGTGCGCACCCACCTGCTGGTTGCCGTCGAATGGAGTCTCAACACCCAATCGCCACGCTATCCCTTGAGAGTTAACACCCTGAGCTACAACCTCTCCCCCAATATCTACAAGGAAATTTTCCGAGCCCAATTCGGCTACTCTTTGAGCCAATAAATCAACTACGTAACCCTTCGATACGGAGTTAAAATCGAGTTGAACTCGAGGGTCTTTTTTCACGATTCTACCCTCTTGGATCGACACCTTATCACGCCCTACAAACTCTAGTAAAGAGTCGATATTTGGCTCACGTTGGCGTAGTTTTCCTGCAAAACCCCACGCCTCCACAAGCGGTTTTACCGTAATGTCGTAGCGCCCTGAGCTGAGCACAGATATGCTGTCCGCAACTTGAAAACTTCTCACGATGTGACAATCTACACTATCCGTTCGATTGTCGTTTATGCGACTAATGAGCGAATTTGGGTCGTAGATAGAGAGCGAGGACTTCGCCTCTGCATCCAGAGCCATCGCCACATCGTGTAGCTGCTCGGGGGTCACACCATCGAGTTCGGCAGTGATATTTAGGGTTGTCCCTAGCATCTCACCCTGTATCTGAACATAGCTAGGTGAGCTAGTGCAGCCACCAAAAAACAGAGCAGTGACAGCGATTAGGAGCGTGTATATCGTGTTAATTTGCATTTTATAATCATAATTTAGTCGCAAAATTACAATTTTTCCCAAAAACCCGAAAAAAAAGAGCAAAATAATCAAAAAAAATGCCGTTTGATTGCTAATTAATTCATATCTTTGCGGAACGCTCTGGCGTTATTCACATGTAAGGAGAATGCGTCGTAGAGTGGAACTTTTTAAATTTTAATACAATGGGTTATCTAACCGCAGAAAAGAAAGAAGAGATTTTCGGCCAGTACGGCAAGTCTAACACTGACACAGGTTCTCCTGAGAGCCAAGTTGCACTGTTTTCATACCGTATCAGCCACCTTACAGAGCACTTGAAGAGAAATCGTCACGATTTCGGTACTCAACGTGCACTTCTTCGCCTAGTAGGTAAGCGTCGCCACCTCCTTGAGTACCTTAAGGATATCGACATTGAGCGTTACCGTGCTCTTATCAAGACGCTTGGTCTACGTAAGTAATCAAGGCAGCAAGGTCAAGAGAGTGTTCCAATGGCTCCAGTCAGACGAACGCTCTCTTTTGCCTTTTAAAAACAAGAAACAATAATTTTAGACGAATATAATGATGGAAGAGAACAAATTGTTCAACATTACCCGCAAGACAATCACGCTAGGTGACGGTCGCCAGATCGAACTAGAGACAGGTAAGTTGGCAAAACAAACAGACGGCTCGGTAGTACTAAAGATGGGCAAAACTATGCTCCTCGCAACTGTTGTAGCTGCAAAAGACGCTAAACCTGATGTGGATTTCATGCCACTTCAAGTTGAATACAAGGAGAAATACGCCGCTGCAGGTCGTTATCCTGGTGGTTTCATGAAGCGCGAAGGAAAGGCAAACGACAGCGAAGTGCTTGTATCACGCCTTATCGACCGTGCACTTCGTCCGCTATTCCCAGCGGATTATCACGCTGATGTATTTGTCACTGTGACTCTTATCTCAGCTGACATGGATATTCAACCTGATGCTCTAGCAGGTCTTGCTGCATCAGCTGCTCTTGCTGTGTCGGACATTCCATTCAACGGACCAATCTCTGAGGTGCGTGTTGCTCGCATCAACGGCGAGTTTGTCATCAACCCTAACTACTCTGAGATGCCAAACGCAGATCTTGAGATCATGGTTGGTGGTACCATCGACAACATCCTAATGGTTGAGGGCGAGATGAACGAGGTCTCTGAGGAGGTTATGCTTGAGGCTATCAAGTTCGCTCACGAAGAGATCAAGGGTCACTGTGCTATCCAGATCGAACTTTCAAAGGAGCTAGGCAAGGATATCAAGCGCACATACTGCCACGAAAACAATGACGAGGAGCTACGCCAAAGAGTAGTTGCTGATCTATATGAGAAGGCTTACGCAATCGCAACGAGCAAGACAGCTAAGCATGAGCGTGCTGGGAAGTTCGAGGCTCTAGAGGCTGACTACATCGCAACATTCAGCGAGGAGGAGCTTGCAGAGAAACTATCTCTTATCAAGCGCTACTTCCACGATGATGTTCTCAAGAAAGCGATGAGAAACATGATCCTCGATGAGGGTCTTCGTCTTGATGGTCGCCAGACTGACGAGATTCGCCCAATCTGCTGCGAGATCGACTACCTTCCGTCGGCTCACGGTTCGGCACTCTTCACTCGTGGTGAGACTCAATCGTTGACAACAGTTACTCTTGGAACAAAACTTGACGAGAAGCAAAAAGACGAGGTTCTAGTTCAAGGAACTGAGAAGTTCGTTCTTCACTATAACTTCCCTCCATTCTCTACGGGTGATGCGCGTGCTGCACGTGGTCTTAGCCGTCGTGAGATCGGACACGGTAACCTAGCTTGGCGTGCGCTAAAGCCAATGGTTCCTGCAGGCGAAGAGAATCCATACGCAGTTCGTGTTGTATCGGATATCCTAGAGTCAAACGGTTCATCATCAATGGCGACAGTTTGTGCAGGTACACTTGCACTTCTTGACGCTGGTGTTAAGCTTAAGAACCCTGTATCGGGTATCGCAATGGGTCTGATCTCAGATTCAGCAACTGGAAAGTGGGCAGTTCTTTCTGACATCCTTGGCGACGAGGACCACCTAGGTGATATGGACTTCAAGGTTACAGGTACTGCAAACGGTATCACTGCAACTCAAATGGACATTAAGGTTGATGGTCTATCATACGAGATCCTTTCAGCTGCTCTTGAGCAGGCACGCAAAGGACGTCTTCACATCCTAGGTAAGATCACTGAGTGCATCGAGGCACCACGTGAGGAGCTTAAGCCATTCGTTCCACGTATCGTACAGATCACTATCCCACAGGATATGATTGGTATGGTAATCGGTCCTGGTGGTAAGGTGATCCAAGAGATCCAGAAGACTACTGGTACTACAATCACAATCACGGAGGCTGACAACAAAGGCTGTGTTGATATCTTCGGACAAGACAAAGATGCACTTGATGCTGCTCTTGCTCGTATCAAGGCTATCGTTGTTATTCCTGAGGTTGGTGAGGTTTACACAGGTAAGATTCGCTCAATCGTAGCATTCGGTGCTTTCGTTGAGATCCTACCAGGTAAGGATGCCTTGCTTCACATCTCGGAGATCGACTACAAGCGTTTCGAGACAATGGACGAGACAGGTCTTAAGGAGGGTGATGAGATTCAAGTTAAGCTCATCGGTGTTGATCCTAAGACGAACAAGCTTAAACTATCTCGCAAGGAGCTCCTAGAGAAGCCTGAAGGGTATGTTGAGCGTGAGCGCAGACCACGTCCACCACGTAGAGAGAACAACTAATAGCAAAAAAAGTTTGATATACCCGTATTATATATAGGTATATCAACACTTTTTGACGCTGACAAATATTTGCTAATGCACTTAATTTTCATGCAAGTATTGCGAATAATTAAAGTATTTCATATATTTGTCAGCGTTTCAATATTATATTGACTAAAATTCCAAACAATAATAAACATTAAACCTTTCATTTAGTTATGAAAAAACTTATTAAACTAAGCTTTGCGGTTGGTGCCATTGCAATGACACTAACTGGATGTAACTGTTTCAAGCAGATGGCAAAAGAGGCCGATCAAGTTAAAATTGTAAGCACACCAGAAGTTCTTGCTCTTAGCAATGGACAAGTTGCTGCAGAGATCACTGTTGATTTCCCTGCTGAGTTCTTCGAGAAGAAAGCAATCGTTAAGGTAACTCCAGTTCTTGTTTACCAAGGTGGCGAGGTTGCTGCTCCAGCAAAAATGTACCAAGGCGAGAAAGTTAAGGACAATTATATCGTTATCACTCCAGAGGGTGGCAAGCAGAGTGTACGTGTAGTATTTGACTACATTCCAGCTATGCAACAATCAGAGCTTCAGCTTCGTGCTGAGTTCAGCTGCAATAACAGCGACGAGCTTACTTATGTTAACCTTAACACAGGTGAGGTTGCAACTAAGTCTGAAAGCGCAGTTCTTGCTCAAAATGACGCAGCAGCAGCAGCTCTTAAGAAGGAGTTTGGTCTAACAGTAGCGTATGGTGTTAACACAATCCAGAAGGACTTCAACTTCGGTGAGATCATGACAGCTATGCCAACTGACTACAAGCGTGTAACAACTTCTGTTGAGACTGCAGACCTTATCTACTCTATCAACTCTTCACGCCTTAAGTCAACTGCGACTAAGACTGAGCAGATCGACGGATTCAAGTCTAACGTAGAGGCTAACACTAACAACGATCGCGCTTCACAGAGCATCGCTATCAAAGGTTACGCATCTCCAGACGGTCCAGTTAAGTTCAACGACAAACTATCACAAGCACGTAGCGAGTCTGGTAAGAAGGCTCTAGAGAAGCTTTTCGCTGACCTAGGTCTTGAGCTTGACGCTGCAGCTTATGGTGAGGACTGGGAAGGCTTCAAGGAGCTAGTTCAGAACTCTGACATCAAGGATAAAGCTATGATCCTTCAGGTTCTTAGCCTATACAACTCTCCAGCAGAGCGTGAGGCGCAAATCAAGAACATGGCAGCTGTATTCGGTGATATCAAGGAGGACATCCTTCCACAACTTCGCCGTGCACAAGTTGTTAACACAATCGATCTTCAAGGTAAGACTGACGCTGAGATCATGGCAGCATTCAAGGCTGGCGACGCTCTTACAGCAGAGGAGTACCTACACGCAGCAGCAACTCTTGCTAGCTCTGCATCTGAGCAGGTAGCAATCCTTACTGACGCGTCTAGAGCTTACCCACAAGATGCACGCATCTACAACAACCTTGCAGTAGCTCACGCAGCAGAAGGTAACACAGCAGCAGCTAAAGGTGCACTAAGCAAAGCGGCTCAGTATGACGCTCCAGCTGGTGTTATGGCATCTAACATGACAGCAGCTAGCCTAATGGAGGGTAACTACGATGAGGCTAAGAAGTACGCTATGGGTGCTAACGCTGACGCTAAGGCAGCAGTTGCAGCTTCACAAGGTGACTACAGCCAAGCAGCTCAGGAGTTCTCAGGATACAACAAGGCTATCGCTGAGTTCATGAACAACAACTACTCTTCAGCTAAGATGAGCATCGCAAACGATAAGTCTGCAGACGCTGACTACCTACGTGCTGTTATCGCTTCTAACGAAGGTGACATGAACGTTGCTTCATCACAACTTAAGAGCGCAATCTCTAAGGACGCATCTCTTGCTCAAAAGGCAACAACTGATGTTAACCTAAGAAACCTTTTCGAGAGCGGATTCAAACTATAATCATAGATTGATTTGATAATGCCAAGTGGCGAGCAACATTCAGTTGCTCGCCACTTTTTTTATGGCATAGAGGAGCGATTCACATATCTGCTGAGTTAGCGAGGTGCTCATACTATAAATAACGTGAGCTAGATAATTAAAATAGAACTTACACACCTCTGAGGAGCGGTTTTGGAAAACTGCGACTTTTAGGCTCCTCTTTCCAAAGAAGGGATATATGGAGAGATTGTAAATATCAGCTTTGTTTTAAAACAAAGCTAACGTGCGGCTAATAATTGCGCCAATCTAAACTCGCTGTTTCGATGAATGCTATGGCTGGTGCAATTATCAAACTCTCGTTAAATGTGGGTTCATTGCAAGGGATCTCCGTTGCTCCGACAGACAACAGATCGCTATATCTGGCAGCTACAAACAAAGAGAAAGCCCCATCAACTCTGAGAGTTAATGGGGCTTATAAGTCTGCGGGCAAATATATTATTTGCTGGCCTTCTTATCGTAGCGTTTTGCGTAGCGGTTCATAAACTTATCGACGCGACCAGCGGTATCTACTAACTTCATCTTACCTGTATAGAACGGGTGTGATGTGTTAGAAATTTCCATCTTATACACGGGATAGGTTTCGCCGTTCACTTCGATGGTTTCTTTTGTCGAAACGGCGGACCTGCACAAAAACACATGGTCGTTCGACATATCCTTGAACGCCACCAAACGATAATTCTCTGGGTGAATACCTTTTTTCATGATTCGTTTTGTTTTGTGTTTAAAATTTGTAATAACGGGGCAAAGATAGTCATTTTTTTGCAATTACCACACTTTTACCAAAATAAATATCTAAAAAAGTGTCTGTTGAGGCTCATTTGTGGCATGCTCACCCCTCCAATCGATAGGGTCAAGCGCTTGTGAAGTGAGATATTCATTCGCCTTGTCGAAATGACCACACCCCAGAAAACCTCTATGAGCAGAGAGTGGTGATGGGTGTACACTCTTGAGAATTAGGTGATTATCACTATTTTCTATAAACTTCTCACGTGATGCAGCAGGTGACCCCCAAAGCATAAAGACGAGGTTCGGCTTTAGAGATGACACTGCACGGATTACCTCACCCGTGAACAGCTCCCACCCACTCTTTGCATGGGAATTTGGCTCACCAGATCTGACAGTTAGCACAGTATTTAGCAGAAGAACCCCCTGCTGTGCCCAGCGCACTAGGTCGCCTGATTGGGGCGCTATGCACTGGTCATACACCTCCTTATATATATTACGGAGCGATGGTGGAATCTTCACGCCTCCCTGCACCGAAAAACTGAGTCCATTAGCCTGACCCTCGCCGTGATATGGATCTTGACCCAAGATCACGACCTTTAGCTCTGAGAGTGGACAGGCATTAAAAGCGTTAAATATCATCTCCCGAGGAGGGAAGACTCTCTTCTCGAGATACTCTCGATCTACAAATCGCTCCAACTCCACAAAATAATCTTTACTCATTTCGTCTCGAAGCAGATCTGCCCAAGACTCATCCATTTGCGCAATCATATATCTGTTGTTTAACTCTGCAAAGATAGCTAAAATAGCCCGATCTTTGCTAATACGAAAAATATTTCATAACTTTGTTGCTTATTTGCAACTAGA
Organism: uncultured Alistipes sp.; assembly: GCA_964370415.1. Taxonomy (GTDB): domain Bacteria; phylum Bacteroidota; class Bacteroidia; order Bacteroidales; family Rikenellaceae; genus Alistipes. The sequence goes on along the minus strand of CAYJIY010000006.1, from coordinate 53,247 downwards.
TGCGGATAAAAATTGAGGATGGAGATAAAATTATTCACGATACCTAACATAATCACACTAATGAACTTAGTGTCGGGTTCTATGGCTGTAATCATAGCTCTCACAACGGGAAATATGCTACACGCTGCGCTCTGCATTGTATTGGCTGCCGTGTTTGATTTCTTCGATGGCTTCGCAGCGAGACTCCTAAAGCAGACATCTCCACTGGGGGTGCAGCTCGACTCACTTGCCGATATCGTATCGTTTGGCCTTGCGCCATCAGTGATGCTATATGCGACATACAACACTCTGTCACCTGCTCTGGTTCAAGGATTTAGCCTAGCGCCTGTGGCTCTAATACTGGTTGCATTTTCAGCACTTAGACTCGCCAAATTCAATATCGATACGACACAAACAACCGAATTTGTAGGTATGCCAACCCCTGCGGCAGCTCTTTTTGCTGCGCCTACGATGGCAATCATACAGACAAAGGGTATTCAGATGCCTTCTGAGGTTATAGTTGTGATCGCTGTGGTCTTGGCGCTACTGTTGATTAGCCCTGTAAGGATGTTTTCGCTCAAGTTTCATGGTTTTGGATGGGCAGAGAACAAACTTCGCTACTCATTCCTAGTGGTGAGTGTTGCTATGATTGCTGCAATGCCGACGCTCTCTGTCCCTGCTATTATTGTATTGTACACATTTATCTCCGTTGTAAGACACTTTGCCTGCTCAAAGTCTCGTTAGAGGTAAAAAGAGTCAATCACTAAACAATTTTTCTAATGCTTAACCGAAGGAATACATACACCCTCATACTCTGCGTTGCCATGCTTGTTTTTGCTGGGCAATTCAGTGGTTATGCACAGAACATACCTCAACTACCAGGGCAGGAGAGTCCATATGGCACTCAGCCACCAGTTGACGGCGAAGAGCAAGGGGAGCAAACACCACAAGACACAACGGAAAAAAAACTACGCAAGCCGCTTGAGTCATACTACTTTAACGACTCTATCAGGGCGTTAAAGAACTTTATGTGGAATATCGACATGAACTTCAACAGAGTGAATATCATGCCGATAGACACAACGCTTACGAGCTGGAGATTGGACTACCCACACCTAAAGGAGGAGGTTGGTGACGCATCGGTCGGGGCACTAGGTCAGGCAACACTGCCGATGAACTACTTTAGACGATCGACCAACAATAACTTTAGCTTTGCTAGCCCATATGATGCGTACACTTATCGCTCGAATAATACACCATTCTACAATGTCAAGACTCCATTTACGCTCTTCACATACCTAGAATCGGGGCAAAAGCTAAATAAAGAGGCTAATTTTGGGATTATTCACGCCCAAAATATCTCTCCATCAACGGGCTTTAATGTCGACTACAAATCGCGCGGAACACGAGGTCTATACGATTGGTCCGACACGAATAATAAGAACCTTTCAGTTGCAATTTCGCACACTGGTAAGCGCTACTCGGTGCATGCTGGGTACATCCACAACACCATTGATAGGGAGGAGAACGGTGGTGTTGTAGGCACTTGGGCGATAGTTGACACTGTGTATCAGCTAGCATCGGGAACGCCAACAAAACTTGCAACATCGCAGGCGACAAACAAATATCGCAACAACTCGTTCTACGTAACACAGGCCTATGCAATCCCACTGCAGGCAGTTACAGACAGCGACTTCACGGTTGCTGATCTCTCGGCATTTTATGTTGGTCACTCTTTCGAGTACAACTCATGGAGGCGAATATACAGCGATATAAACCAGACATATACAGATGAGCGAGCATACCGAGATCCAGCCACTGGAGAGTTCGTCTCCGAGGAGCGCAGCTACTACAAGGACTGGTTCATCAACCCACTAGAGACGCGAGATTCGACAATTGAGCGCATGGTTTCGAACAGAATCTACATCCAAGCACAGCCTTGGGGTCGAGATGCAATAGTAGGAACTGTTGACGGTGGTATTGGTGTGGATCTTCACACCTACTCGCAATTCGCAATGAATGACTATCTCACAGGTGAGCAGGGCAAAGTCAACAAAACAAGTTACTTTGTCTATGGTTCGGCTGTCGGAAAGTTTAGACAATACCTAAATTGGGGAGCGCAAGCAAAGTTCTACCCAACAGGTTATAGAGGCGGAGATCTCTCCGTTGGTGGTAATCTAGCACTGACGGGATATCTTCGCGGACACCCTTTGACTCTCTCAGGAGCATTCTCTTTGGACAAGAGATCTGCCTCCTATTGGCAAGAGAATCTATTCTCAAACCACTATGTGTGGTTTTCTCCTCTAAACCAGGAGCTTGAGACTCGTCTTGAAGTTAAATTATCGATTCCATCCATCGCACTAGAGGCTGGAGCATGGCAAAGCGTTGTGACAGACAAAATCTATTATGATACGAATAGTCACATTGCTCAGTCATCAGATAATGTTAGCATCACGAGCTTTTATCTACAGAAGAATTTCCGCCTCGGCGGATTTAACCTAGAGCACAGGGTATTGTTGCAGAATAGCACAAATCACAGAGTCGTACCTGTTCCCGCATTCAGTGCATTCCTATCATATTACTATGAGTTTTGGACTGTTCGCGATGTCTTGCGAATGCAGATAGGTTTAGATGGTCGATACAACACGGCGTACTACGCACCAGGATATAATCCTGCGTTATCGACATTCTACAACCAACAAGATGAAGAGTATGGAGGCTATCCATACGTCGACGCTTTTGTTGCAGGCAAGTGGAAGAGAATGAGAATTTTACTTAAATATCAACACGCCAATCTTGGACTGTTTGGAAATGGTGAGTACTTCACCGTTGCGGGTTACCCGCTTAATCCTGGGATGTTTAGAATTGGTATCTCATGGGGATTCTACGATTAAAAAGTGCTGTTTTGGACAGGAGAGCTGCCCGCAAAACAACTTTTTATGATAAAGAAGAGAATCATTTCAGCTTCGTTCATTCTATTTTTAACTTTTTCAACTAGCTTCACATCAGAAATTGAAGCAACACAGAGACCTCTAGATGTCACTATAGAGGATAAAACTCAGAAGACAGCCCTACTCAGTGAGGGTGAATATCGCATCTCAGCGTATGACAATATCATGCGAGCGATATGCGAAGAACAAGGCAACGATTGGCGCTTGATGAGCGCTATAGCCTATCATGAATCACGATTCATGCCCCACGTGGTGTCGCACCAAGGAGCGAGGGGGTTGATGCAGATTATGCCCATCGTGGCGCGAAACTTCAACACACCACTAGAGCAAGTTGAAGAACCAGAGACAAATATTCTTCTGGCCAACAAGCTCTACAATACTATTGAGAAGTCTCTTGATCTACCAGAGACTCTAACAACAAAGGACCGCATGAGTTTGATCCTAGCGAGCTACAACAGCGGCATTGGCCACGTAAAAGATGCACGTAGGCTAGCCATCGCTAACGGTGAGAACCATAACTCTTGGGAGGTAGTATCACACTATCTCAGGCTGAAGTCCGACCCACAATACTACACCCATCAAGCGGTGAGATGTGGACGATTCTCAGGTGCGAGACAGACCTTGGCCTATGTTGACAATGTCATAGGGCACTACTCTGAGTACTGCCAGATTGCAGAACTGTAGAAATTTTGGAGAGCAAAGTTGTGACCGCTCTGCTTAATTAAATGAATACGAAACATACAAAAAATCAGAGGGCGACTAACTCATTTGTTAGCCGCCCTCTGACGTTATCTATTAGCTCTATTTCCCAACAACAGCCTCGACCTCTTCGACTGTGATTGGAATCTTCTTCTCGCCTCCGATCATGCGAGCACCACTCTTAGTTACGATCAAGTCATCCTCGAGTCTGATGCCACCAAAGTCGCGGTATGCATCGAGAGCGTCGTAGTTGATGATGCCCTTATGCAGCCCCTCAGCTTTGTACTTATCGATGAGGGCAGGGATAAAGTATATTCCTGGCTCGTCCGTTAAGACAGTGCCCTCACGAAGTCTCCACGTTGCACGATGAACGCACGTTGCCGACTGAGCCGCACGCTCTGCGATTGTCGAGAAGTCGAAACTTCTCTCGCCGATATTCTCACAATCGTGAACATCCATTCCCAGTCCGTGACCCAATCCGTGAGGCATAAACAGCGATATTGCGCCTGCGGCAACTGCATCTTCAGCAGAACCACTAATCAAACCAACACCTTTGAGACCCTCCGCTAGGCGTAGCTGCGCCACTCGGTGAAGGTCCATATACATCATATCGGCCTTTAGCTCATGCACTACGGCAGAGTGCGCATCGAGCACTATATTATATATATCTTTCTGCTTTTGTGAGAACTTACCACCAACTGGATATGTACGTGTATGGTCTGAGCAGTAGTAATTTATGCTCTCCGCACCAGCATCACAGAGAAGAAGTTTTCCTGTCTGAAGAGTTCCGCTAGTGTCATGATTATGAAGCGTCTCACCATGTTGCGACACGATAGAGTGGAACGAGACTCCAGAGCCCAACGAGAGGGCAATACCCTCTATCGCTCCCGCAATCTCACGCTCAGTCACCCCCTCACGACACATTGACATAGCCTTTAGGTGCATCTGATAACCGATCTCAAAGGCTAGTTCCATCTGCTCGATCTCCTCTGCGCTCTTCGTCTCACGTTGCTCGGCTGTGGCAAACATCAGCTCAACAGATTTGTACTCGTGAAGCTTCGCAGGCGAGATTCCTAGCAGCTCGCTAAGTTGAAGTTTTGTCTCACCTCTATATGGTGGCAAGAAGTGGATTTGGCGCCCCTGCGCTATCACACGATTAAGATAGACAGCAAGCTCAGCGTAGCTATATGTGTTATCTACCCCCACCTTTGCACCTAGCTCTTTGAGCGACGGCTGAGGACCCATCCAGATGATATCATCAACGGTGAAATCATCACCGAAGAGCATATCCTCGCCAGATTGCGTATCTAGAACCCCAACAAACCCAGGGTTTGTGAGACCAAAATAGTAGAGAAACATCGAATCTTGACGAAACGAGTAGGCATTGTTTAAGTAGTTGTATGGCGAATATTGATTCGCTGGCAAGAGGATCACCCCACTGCCCACCTTTGCGCGTAGAGTCTCTCTACGCCCCACATAGCTTTGACTTGAGAACATAATTTATCTTATTTTTTGATTTATTGTCTATATCTCCCAAATATATAAAAATTATACCACATTTTCAAATTGCACACATATAATATTGCATTAGAATCTAGAGCCAAGACTTATAGTCAATTTAGGTGAAAGCGCACTCAAAACTGATAGTCAAATAATTACAACTACTCTTTGGCACGCAATTTGAAATGTATCAACATGTAGCTGCGTCGCTCTGATCGGCGCAGTGAGGTTTCTTCATTTATTTAAGTTTGGGTTAGTAGTTTAGGAGGCTATAACCTCCAAAGGCGGAAGGCAGTCGTGACGACTCCCTTCCGTTTTTTATGTGTTTAAATTGCATATATTAAAAAAAAATAGTAACTTGGCTGAATATTCCACTGCAATATTAACTCATTAACTACAAAGATGATAAAAAGCATCAACCCAAACAGCTCTCACATAAAAATTAGCTTTATAATACTATTCGTAGTATCATTCTTCACCTCGCCAGCGATCTCACTACTATTGGGCTCGGCATTTGCGTTGCTGCTAGGAAATCCACTCCCTACGCAGAGCCGCAATGTATCGAAAAAGATGCTCCAGTGGTCTGTAGTGGGACTTGGTTTTGGAATGAACCTGCACTCTGCACTTCAAACTGGGCGCGAAGGTTTGATATTTACAGTCTTCTCAGTGGTACTTGTAATGGTTGCAGGCGTGATAATTGGTCGTCTACTAAAGGTCAGTCGCAAGGGCTCCTATCTAATCGCAGCAGGAACAGCAATCTGCGGCGGTAGTGCAATTGCAGCTATCGCACCCGTTGTCGATGCCGATCAGAGCGAAACGTCGCTATCTCTAGCAACAATATTTACCCTCAACGCAATTGCGCTGCTCATATTTCCACTCATAGGTAACTATATAGGTCTATCTCAGGCCGATTTTGGTCTATGGGCTGCCATCGCAATTCACGACACCAGCTCAGTTGTCGGCGCAGGAGCGGCATACGGAGAGGAGGCGCTACTAACAGCAACGACCATAAAACTAACACGTGCGCTCTGGATTATTCCTCTTTCGTTTGTATCGATGTGGATCTTCCGCCAAAAGGGGGTGAAAGTGCAGATTCCGTGGTTTATTCTATGGTTTGTTGTGGCGATGGTTGTAAACACCTACGTAGCTCTACCCGAAAAGTTGGTTTGGGGCATATCGAAGCTATCACACGCTGCCCTATCGGCAACCCTATTCCTCATCGGAGCAGGGCTCACGCTAGATGTTCTGCGCAAGGTGGGTGCACGACCGCTGATCCTCGGAGTTGTTCTATGGATCATAATATCGGTGCTATCTATCGCTGTGATCTTGATGTAACTAAGCTCTACCAGGGAATAGGCGAATCTCAACTGGGCGGATTCGTTGCATGATGAGTCGAACACACAATCCAACCAAGATTGCGGCTATGAATGTACCCTCACGAACTGTCATTATCTCACCAAAGAATAGGTACGATAATCCGCACGCCATTAGCGTGAGGCTACTATCGAGTCCAATTTTAACAAGTCCAAACTCCCATCCTGTGCGAATTGTTATCGCACGAACGAACGCCTCGGCAGATAGCATCGTCACCCTAGAGATCGATTCTATCGTGATGCCTGTGGCCACCACTACACATCCTAACACCAAAACACCTATCTTCGAGAGGTAGTGCTCAGGAGTGATAAAACTTAGCACAACCATCGAGATGTCGATAAAAAGACCGAATAAAAATGCTAAGGGGAGCTGAATTAGGTCGAACTTGCGGAATTTATCACGCAGAAGGATCACCTGTCCAAGTATAAAAAGAGCTCCTAGGATGAGTGTTAAAAGTCCAAAACTTACACCTTTTAGCTCTAGAAGACTAATCGTATATGGGAGTGTCACCACGGGAGATGCTCCCAGCGACGCTTTGATCACGAGGCACGTGCCAACCGCATGAATAAAAAGACCTAAACTATAGACCAAGAAGCTCTTGGCGAACGCTTTTGTAAAGAAATTATTTGTAGACATTATAATATTTTATAAGATTATGAGAGCAAATATAGCGAAAATTAATAAACATAGCGCCACGAAACAGATTTACAACGCCACAATTAATTAAGGAATGAATTTTGATAGAGCGTAAAGGCATACATATTAATTTTTTACGCTATGAAATTAAAAAAAACTATCTATTCGATTCTAGGCACTCTTGGAGTGGCAACGATGTTGCTCTCTTGCCAGTATGAGCCATCTGTCTCCTCGCTCAACAATGACTATCTAGTCTACACGGCTCACGACACCTCTCTCGATTTTTCGACCCTCTCAACATTCTCCATTCCCGACAGTATTCTTATAATCAATAGTGGCGATAGCGCTACGTACTGGAGTGGCGAAGATGCATTGACAATTATCAACAAGATCTCTTCCGAATTGCAGACACTGGGCTACATGGAGCAGAGCGCTATTCAGAGTAGCGATTTCGGAGTGCAGATCAGCTACCTTGAGCAGTCGACATATTTTGTGGGTAGCAGCTCTCCATATTGGTGGTACGACTACCCTTACTACTGGGCTCCTGGATATTGGGGTGCACGTGGTGGCTACTACTACCCCTATGATGTCTACTATGGCTACACAGCGGGTTCGCTCCTTATCGAACTAGTTGATATTGCCAGCACGATGGCGAGCGCAGATCAGAATTTGATGGTTGTTTGGACCACATTCATTGGTGGCATACTCTCATCGAGCGAGGTTCTCAACGAGCAACGCACCCTCTCAGCCATTGATGAAGCGTTCGATCAATCACCATATTTAAGCAAATAAAACATCTATACACTATGAAACTATCTACAATAAAGCGACTCTCGCTACTAGTGGGCCTACTTCTGGGGGTGGCCCTACCATCCAAAGCTCAGCTATTTCAAAACACATATATGAATATAGATTGGCAGATCAATATTCCACTCGGCTCCGATTTTGCGGACAAAGGCTCGGGTTGGGGTGCTAACTTCGAGGGGGGATACTTCCTCACAGACAATATCACCATCGGAGGTTTTATCTCATACAGCACCAATATCGAGGATATAGGCCGTGAGACACTGACGATAAGCTCGTCGGAGAGCATCACTACATCGCAAAAACACACGATGTTTCAACTACCGTTTGGTGCATCGATGCGCTACTATTGGGGCCAGAGCGATATCTTCACACCTTATGCTGGTGTAAAACTAGGTGCTCAGTACATGGAGCTCGCATCGTATTACTATCTACTGAAAAACAGCACCGACTCTTGGGGCTTCACCCTCTCGCCAGAGGTTGGGCTCAATATCTACCCTCGATCGTTGGATAAACTGGGGTTTCATGTTGCGATGTACTACAGCTATGCAACCAACAAGAGCACACTGCTAACATATGAGGTTAAGGGTGTTAGCAATCTCGGTTTCAGAGTCGGAGTTTCGTTCTAGATCACAATTCAATCAAATTTCAATGCACCAAAGGGTGACTAACTCGCAATTAGTCACCCTTTGCCAATTTTTAACACGCTGCTAAATCTCTTCAAAAAAGAGTCTCTACATCCATTAAAACAGATTAATTTCGTTTTTTTGAGACTCAAAAGTCCAATTATAAAAATTTATTACTAACTTTGGGAGTACTTATTTTACAATCACTAAGACAAATATGGGAACAATTAAGTGTATAGGAATCCTAACATCTGGAGGTGACTGCCCTGCAATGAATGCAGCTATTCGTGCTGTCACAAGAACTGCAATCTACCACGGCTTCAAGACTAAAGGTATAATGCGAGGCTACAAGGGCCTAGTATTCAACGAAATAATCGATCTCGACTCGACTAGCGTGAGTAACATCATTCAAAAGGGAGGAACGATTCTAAAGACAGCTCGTTGCGCCGAGTTCCAAACAAAGGAGGGGCGACAAACAGCCTACGACAATATGAGAGCCGCTGGCATCGATGCCCTTGTGGTGATTGGTGGTGACGGATCGCTGACAGGTGCCTCGATCTTCGCATCGGAGTTCAATGTGCCGATTATCGGACTTCCTGGAACTATCGACAACGATCTTTCGGGTACCGACCTCACTATTGGCTACGACACGGCACTAAACACAATCATGGATGCCGTCGATAAACTTCGTGACACGGCATCTAGCCACGAGAGACTCTTCTTTGTGGAGGTGATGGGGCGCGCTTCGGGCTACTTGGCTCTTAATGGAGCGATCGCTACAGGCTCTGAGGCTGCAATCATCCCAGAGATGGAGACTGAGGTCGATCAACTTGAGCACTTCATCAATCAAGGCTTCCGCAAGAGCAAGAACTCAGCGATTGTGATCGTTGCGGAGGATCGCAAAGGTGGTGCATTGGCACTAGCGGAGCGTGTGAAGAAGGAGTTTCCACAGTACGATGCTCGTGTGACGATACTTGGACACATCCAGCGCGGAGGATCGCCAACAGCAACGGATCGTATCCTATCGTCGAGATTGGGAGAGGCGGCCATAACGGCTCTTCTTGAGGGGCAGCGCAATGTCATGATTGGTATGCGCAACAGCGAAATCGTCTACGTACCATTCTCTAAAGCGATTCAGAAGGATGGTAGCAAGTTGGATAAAAACGACCTTGATCTGGTTAAAATCCTATCTACATAGTATATATATTGATAAGAAATAGGGTGCAATCACATTTGACTGCACCCTATTTTTGTATTATAGAAGTGGATTAATACCCCAAGACTCTCAGCATCGAGCGATATGACTGCTCCTTAGCAAAGAGGCGAGTGTAGTATTCGCCATTCTCGTCCTTGTCAATAATAATATGCTTCGGAGATGGAATCAGGCAGTGTTGTATTCCTCCAAAACCACCCAGCGACTCTTGATAAGCGCCCGTATTGAAGAAGCCAATATATTGAGTATTACCAGCTTCGAGCTTCGGCAGGAAGATAGCGTTGGAGTGCGACTCTGCATTGTAGTAATCCTCACCATCACACGTCAGACCACCCAAGTGCACACGCTGATACGCCTTATCCCAGTTGTTGATCGCAAGCATGATGTAGCGCTGGTTAATTCCCCACGTATCTGGCAGGGTCGTGATAAACGATGAGTCGATCATATACCAGTTCTCACGATCATTCTGCTGCTTTTGGTTCACAATCGAGTAGAGTGTCGCACCACTCTCACCCACAGTGAACGATCCAAACTCGGTGAATAGATGCGGTTCGTCAACCTCATTACGCTGGCAAACAAGCTTTATCTGCGCCACAATCTCTTCGGTCAGATACTCATAATCGTACTCAAAGTTGAGCGATGTCTTGATTGGGAATCCGCCCCCGATGTTCAAGCTATCAAGCTCTGGGCAGATCTTCTTCAACTCGCAATAGACCTCCATACACTTCGAGAGCTCATTCCAGTAGTACGCCGTGTCTTTGATACCTGTATTAATAAAGAAGTGCAACATCTTAAGTCTAAACTTCTTATGACCTTTAATGCGACTCTTATAGAAATCGACTATATCGTTATATCTGATACCTAGGCGCGAGGTGTAGAAGTCGAATTTCGGCTCCTCCTCACACGCTATTCTTATACCTATCTGACACTCCTTCTCGATAATATCTTCGAAGAGATCGAGCTCATCCTTATTATCAAGCACTGGAATTGTATTTGAGAATCCATCGTTCACCAATTGCGCAATGTTGTCGACATACTGAGGGCGCTTGAAGCCATTACACACAATGAAGCGATCCTTATCGAGCACACCAGCGTCGTATAGCGCATTTATGATGTGTATATCATACGCAGATGATGTCTCAAGATGGATGTCGTTCTTCATCGCCTCCTCAAGCACAAATGAGAAGTGGCTAGATTTTGTGCAGTAGCAGTAGTTGTAAGAGCCCTTATAATCGACCCTTGCCATCGCAACATTGAACATGCGCTTTGCACGGTTTATCTGTTGCGAAATCTTTGGTAAGTAGGTAATTTTCAGGGGTGTACCATACTGTTTGATTACTTCCATCAATGGTATATCGTGGAAAAATAACTCATCGTCCTTAACGGAAAACTCATCTTGAGGGAAATCGAATGTCTGCTCAATGAGATCAATGTACTTGTCTTTCATCTGTCGTATCACTTATATTCAAACAATCCAACTCAGTTACATTGAACAAAACAGAACAATGTAGCTCGATCGGATTTACGCAATAATTAGAGTGCAAAGTAGATAAATATTTTTGAGATGCGCAATACTTTGATGCAGAATTTACACATATGTAATATAAAAAAGGCAAAAATCAGCAATAAAAGAGTCATTTCTTGGGAATTCTTTGCCATATATTTCACCTAGGGTATCTAAATTATCACTTTTTTATCTATATTTGCTATGATTTTTCTTAACCAACCCCATAATTAAGTGGGCAAAACTAATAATTATATACTATGGGTATAAAACTTAGATTAACAATCCTATGGTTCCTGCAGTTCTTCATCTGGGGATCGTGGCTCATCTCGTTTGGAGGCTACATTGGTGGCTCTCTAGGCTTTACAGGTCTTGAAATAGGCAGCTTCTACGCCACTATGGGTATAGCATCGCTGTTTATGCCTGCACTCTTAGGTATTGTTGCCGATAGATGGATCCCTGCACAGAGAGTGCTTGGACTGGCTCACATAATAAGCGCTGGAGCTCTCGTATGGGCAGCTAATGCCACAGAGTATGCAACGCTCTACCCTGCTATGCTCCTCGCCGTGATGTTCTACATGCCAACACTCGGACTCTCGAACTCCGTATCGTACAATGCACTCGAGAAGGAGGGCGTGACCGATATCGTAAAGGTATTCCCTAAGATTAGAGTTTGGGGTACAGTTGGATTCATCGTTGCCATGTGGGTTGTTGAGTTCACGGGCTTCAAGAGCAACCACATGCAACTATACCTAGCGGCTGCGGTCTCGCTAATCATGGGATTCTACTCATTCTCAGCACCAGCCTGCTCACTCAACAAGGACAACTCAGAGAAAAAATCACTACTCGACACGCTCGGATTGAAAGCATTCGTACTATTCAAGGAGCGCAAGATGGCTATTTTCTTCATATTCACGGTATTCCTTGGCGCTGCGCTTCAGGTTACTAACGCATTCGGGGAGCCTTTCCTTCAGAGCTTTGCGTCACAACCAGAGTACGCCGATTCATTCGGAGTGAAGTACTCGGTGATCCTGATCTCACTCTCTCAGATGAGCGAAACACTATTCATCCTAGCTATTCCATTCGCACTCAAGAGATTTGGAATCAAGCAGGTGATGCTAATCAGCATGTTCGCTTGGGCTCTACGCTTTGGACTCTTCGGGGCAGGAAACCCAGGTCCTGGGCTATGGATGTTGGTTCTATCGATGATAGTATATGGTATGGCGTTCGATTTCTTCAACATTTCGGGCTCGCTATTCGTTGAGCAGAATGTTGACTCTTCGATTCGTTCGTCAGCACAGGGATTGTTCATCGTTATGACAAACGGTATCGGCGCCGTGATTGGATCTTATGGCTCGGGGGCTATTGTTCAGTACTACACAGATGCCAATGGCGTGACCAACTGGGCTCAGTGCTGGTACATATTCGCTGCTTATATATTCGTTGTAGCTCTGCTATTTATAGTTCTGTTTAAGTATAAACACGACCCTAATAAGCAGGTTAGCGTACAACATTAATAGATACAAAAAAGGAGGTAATTTGAAATTACCTCCTTTTTTTGTATCTGCATCACCTATCTCGATGCTACGCTATTCGAGCCCGTCACACCGTGAGAGTCGATAGCCCACTTACCGTGAGCGCGCAACACCTGCTCTACGATATCTCGCACAGCGCCGTAGCCACCATTGAACTCCGAAACATAGCGAGAAGCCTCTACAACTTCGCTCGCTGCATCGGCAGGACACACTGGGATACCCACCGCTCGCATACACTCAAGGTCGGGAATATCGTCACCCATATAAATAACATTCTCAGCTGCGATGCCCTCCTGCGCAAAAAAGTCGTTCATCACGGCTATCTTATCCATACAGTCGAGGTGTATGTGCGTCACGCCCAACATTCTCAGGCGACGCTCAAGAAGCGCACCTCTACCCCCTGAGATTATACAAATCTTGTAGCCCATCTTTATGGCGTAGGCTATTGCGTAGCCATCCTTTGCGTTGAAACGGCGCAAAAAATCACCATCAGCAGTCGGTATGATACCGCCATCGGTCATCACACCATCGACATCGAAGACAAACGCCTCGGTCTTTGCTATATCTTCTTTGAAGTTTCCCATATACTTTTACTAATTATTGAATACATATCTTTGTAGATCGGCTCACGGAGCATGCTCTCGTGTCGATCCATCGTGCTCTGATCTCCTCTTCTCGCAGGCCCAGTCTGCACCTGAGCGGGTGACGTGGCATCTAGTGCCTTTGCTGTTGTCTCCGCAATGAGTGGTTTGAGCATATCGAAGCTCAAGTTGGATTGCCCAACAAGATCTGCACCAACAGCGTAGAGGTGATTCACAAAGTTACACACATACACAGCCGCTAGATGCAGTTGCGAACGCTGCAGAGAGTCAACAACATGTACGCTCTTGCTCAACTTGCGAGCAAGATCACTGAGCGCATCCACCAACTCAGGGCTCGCACCCTCGATGAATATCGGAATCTCAGAGAAGTTAACACGTCGCCCCTTCGTGAAGGTTTGCAGCGGATAGAAGACCCCTCGATTTTTAAATCTATCACTTATCGTCTCCATCGTAACACTTCCAGCCGTGTGAACAACGATCGAATTTTCGTCTATCGGCAACGACTCGCTGAGCTCACCCACAGCGGAATCACTCACAGCGAGGATATAAATATCTGCCTTTTGCACCAGATCAATCGAAGTAGTGTAACCACAACCACACAACTCAGACAGCGCACTCGCACGCTCCTCTGAGCGAGCATATATCTGCACAAGATTAACTTCTGGGCTCTGAGCCATAGCCAAAGCTAGAGACTCTGCGAGGTTTCCACTCCCAACAACAACTACATCTTTAATCTCCATCATAGCGTATCATCTAGATCTATCAAGCGAGCATTAAACTCGCTATCGTGCATCGCCTCATTGAGTTTCGAGAATTTTCGATCCACCAGCTTCATCTCAGGGGCAGAGTAGAAATCCTCCATCATGCGCCCCGAGTTGTCGATAGCATCTACAACACTCATAATAGTGAACGTAGCAACAGGGTGCGCAGGGGTGTATGAGAGCTCCTTGTTAGCGTCGCCATGATTTATCTCTACGAGCAGCCCTGCCTTCACAAGGCGATACAATAGATCGCTCACGATACGCATCGGGAGCATTAATCGGGCGTGAATATCCTCGGCAGAGATAGCCCCACCCTCAGTCTTAAAGTGATTAATAACCATTATCATTATGGCGATCATCGCCTTTCGACGCTGCATCTGACTCACAAACAGAGATTCGCGCTCCTCAGCAAATCGCTCAATATTCTGATACGCAAAAGCCAATTCGGCACCAAACAAGAGGATCTGCCACGAGATCTGAACCCACACAAACAAAAGAGGAAGCGCCGCAAAACTACCGTAGATAGCGTTATACGAGGTCATCCAACTCTGCAGGTGGACATATCCCCACTGGAATATCATGAACATCATCGACGAGACAAGAGCCGAGACTAGCGCACAGCGGAACTTCACCTTCGTACTCGGCACGATCATATAGAGCAGAGTAAACATCGCCCATATCATGAGCAAAGAGGATACACTGCCGATGACCTCCACCCAGAGTGTGTCGTTGATATTGAACAGCGAATCGAGATATCTGCTTGTGGTGTATGCCAACAGCCACAGAATTGGCGCTATAAACACCACCACAATATAGTCGGCATACTGCCTTGTGATGCTCCTTGTCGAGCGCACCCCCCAAATATTGTTAAACGCCCCTTCGATAGAGCTAAAGACCTTAATCACAGCCCAAAACAGCGTCACAAAACCGACAATTGCGACAACCCCTCCTTGGGTTCTTGCGAGTGCTCGTGTCGCAAAATCGAGGATATAGTCTATGATTTCGGGATTCTGTGGGAATATCGAATAGAGATTCTCCAAGAGGTCATCCGTAAGACCAAAGCCCTTCACAACCGCAAAGACAAGCGCCAGAATTGGCACTAGCGATAGGAGTGTGAAGTATGTGAGCGCCGCACTGCGGATCATCGTTCCGTGCTCGATAAGACCACGTGCCGTATAGAAGAATAGTCGGTACTGTTGCACCAACCACCCTAAGACAGGATTCTTCATAGAAG
Source organism: uncultured Alistipes sp. (assembly GCA_964370415.1). Taxonomy (GTDB): domain Bacteria; phylum Bacteroidota; class Bacteroidia; order Bacteroidales; family Rikenellaceae; genus Alistipes. The sequence goes on along the minus strand of CAYJIY010000006.1, from coordinate 37,829 downwards.
ATCTATCTACATGAAAAATCGTATCGGTAAAGTATGTGATTAATCTCTTTATCATCTCTATTTTGTATCTACTCCAAATATATCTACTTTAGGCGAATTGTCCAAAACTTATCGCCAATTTTTGTGAATGCTAGTCGCTTTGCGCCGCCCTCTTTAACTCCAATTTTTTGGGCTATTTGCGCTGCAGTATAGGGAAAATCTCGCTTCAAGAGCTCGAAACGCTGCCCCTTTAACTCACGCTTTAGCGATTTGGGATTAAAGGGCTCGATGCACTCAATCTCTTGAACCGTGCCCAACACCCCTTGAGGGCACTCCCTCGCAAAGCCATAGCCGCTCTGACTCCAAATATCGCAACTCTCGCCAAGCGAATGCCTAGCCAAGCCACTCTTTCTCAGGCTCACATCGCTCATCACTAGCCACTTGTAATCACCCTGTGCGAATGATTCAGGCATCGGTGGTGATATAATATCCTCACGTGCAATTTTGAGCTGTCCGAGACCTACAGCGTTAGCCGTAATTTGCTCACGCTCCGCATTGGTGTAGATCATCACCTCCTTACACTCCCCCTGCAGAGAGACAACCTCGACCTCCGAGCCAGGAAACAGCACAAAGGCCTCGCTGACATCGAAAAGTGGTGAGTTTTTTATCGCAAGGCGCTCTGAAATGCTCCTGATATTTGGCATCAGAGCCATAATATTGGGGGAGCAATCCTCCAGCTTTATCACCCTCTCATTTCCGTTAGTTCGACGATCGGGATCGACATAGACCCAATCAAAACGCTCGCCACAACTCGATAGATACTCCTCAGCGGTGATGTTCAGCACCTCAACGTTCTGCACACCCATCGCCTCTAGGTTGTGAGCCGTAATTCTCGCCAACAGAGGGTCACGCTCCAGAGCCACCACCCTATCAAATCGCTTCGAGAGGTAGAGGGTATCAACCCCTAGACCACACGTGAGATCTAGCACACTGCCCCCTTTGAGTGATTTATGCTGAGCGGTTAATTCGCTCGATGACTGCTCGAATGCACGTGTTGTCAACACTGCACGTGCTGCGTAGTACGACGGGAGCTTACGCTTCGCCTTTGCTAGGAGTTTTATCTGCAGAGCCACCGCCCCTGCCATAGGTATGCGTTTATCAAGCGCAACCTCTAGTGGGTCACGCTCTAGGTTGCTCTCTATGGCCTGCTGCACCTCTGCTCTCAGCAGCAAGTCTAACTCCTCGATACTATTCATGGGGACAAAGATAGTCTAAAGTTATCACTTCTTCAATTTATATATCCGTTTTCTCTCCACAGACCACAACACCAGCGTGAGGGCTATATACACGCCATACACTGCAACGACAACCCCCTTTGAGGCTTGCCACTCAACAGCGCCATGGCTGAGCGATGCACCCATCTGCACAATCCAGTTTTGGAATCCAACAACTAGGTTCAGCACCCATTCAAACGCCTCAGGAGCCATCCACGATGGCATGACAAGCCACACAACACCCACAAATATAATAGCATGCGCCAGCAGCACCAACAACGGCCCCAGCAGAACACCGATCAGAGATACCACCCCAAAATTATAGGCAACCAATGGAGCTGTCGCCACATTTACAACTACACCCATCACCACCAACCCGACTACTCCACGCAAGATCTTCGAGCGAAATTGGAGTCTTAATCCAAGTTCACGATAAACAGGCACACCCCAAGCGATGATCGCCCCAACGGCTATGAAAGAGAGCTGAAAACTTATATCGAACAGATAGCGAGGATAGAGCGACAGCATCACAAATGCCGTTGCAGCGAGGGTGTTCATACCCACATACTGGCGTGTTGATGCCAGCGAAAACTGTAACGCAGAGAACATGATCGCCGCCCTCAGCACACTCGGCGATGCCCCCGCTATCAGAGCATAGAGCCAAACCACAAGGATGACAAGGGCGTTGCGCACGATGTGGCCATACCGAAAAATCGATAGCCACCCCAAGAGCAAGTTTACCAACACAAAGACAACACCCACGTGCAGTCCAGAGACCGCCAAAAGGTGTGACGCACCAGCTCGTGCATACTCTGCCCGAAGCGAGGGATCGATATCACTACGATCTCCTATACTCATTGCAGCGGCAACACCACGCCTCTCGGTGCCAAGATCTAGTCGTCCAAACTTCTCAATAGCCCACTCATGCAGAGATCTACCATTGGGAAGACTCCGCTCCGAGACTCCCCCTTCAAAGACAAACATTGAGCCCACAACTCCACGACTATACATAAGCTCTGAGAAGCTCCCGCCATCGTCACTTATCTCACGCACGATACCTCTAACCACAACTCTCTCCCCTACCTCGATTCGCTGCGTGGTATCGACCCACAGCTGTATATTCTCTCCCGAACGAATCCAATCGCCATCTCCCTTAAGGCTCCACACCAAGAGTCTAGCGTCAGCCCTCTGCCATTTTTTGTGAATAACTGGCGAGGATTCAACCTCGATGTGTGCCGTGATCGGCTCATCGAACCGAGGTGAGGATCTGCGCACCCTATCGAAAGTGGAGACACTAGCTCCAAACAGAAACAGAGTCAACACAAGCCCCACACTCGATTTTGCCCACAAAGAATAGGCACCAAAGAGGGTCATTGCTCCAGCAACAAACCATAGTGGCAGCTCACCTACACGCATAACAGCGATGCCCACGATTAGAGGCACTAAGACCTTAATCATGGGCATCATTGCTAAACGATCGTATAGTATTTGTAGCTTCACGTAGTTCTGGTTTTAGAGTTCACGTGCAAAATTAATCAATATCCTCACATCTACAACACTACATCACCTACAATCGCACGGCGCAGCATAACATTTTCGGCTGAGCTATACTCAACATAGAGCTCCGCATTCGCCTCAAGATGAGAACTCAGGCGCTGCATCATAGTTCGATTTCGCATCCTCAGACTCTTCATCCTCTGGCGCAACTGCTCCATCGACGCTCCGCTCTCATCGCTATCGTGGCGCACGGTCGATGAGAATCGCCCCGAACGCTGATCGAATAGCGGCTGAATAGCGATCCTCACAGAGCCAGCAACCACAGGAGCCACAAACTCATCTCGAAGCTCAGGATAGCTCCCCTGAAGCATCACCTCATAGAGCTCTTCCCCCAAAATAGGGAGAACATAGCGCTGCTCTGCCGCAACTATATCCACCTCAGTAAAGGCGTTTTGAGTGATGTGATCACAATCGGCAAACGCCAACTCCTTGACCTGCACCACACCTATCAATGTCTTCATAACTAATCAATGCTTGTAATGTTATACTTGGTTATCTCGGCAAGGAACAACTGCTGACGCTCATCCTCTGGATCGTAATCCAGTCCATCTGCTTTTCGAGCCTCCCAAACCTTCATGTAGATAGGTTTAGAGCGTGTCGGAGGCCTATTTACGATCTCCAACGATGAGGCATCGCACCCCAAGAACAGCTCCAGCAACTGACGAATTGGCCCCAATAGCTCGCTCTGCTCACCGAGGATCACAGTGTTGAGTGCCACCTCATACTCGTGCAGAATACGCTCCGAACTAAAGCCCGAAGAGTAGTCCAATCCACTCAACGTCCTAAACCATGAGTGCGCCACAACAATATCTGAGGTCGCCTGTTCGTGAAGCGACTTCCAGTCCGAATCACTCTGCGAGGATATGGGGATAAACTTCGAGTTATCGCTATCGCTACCATCTCGAAGAACAAACATAACCTGACCTGGATTCCCAGCAAATTTCTGCTCTGCGGTCTTCACAATTCGGTCTGCTTGCAACTCATCATCCACACCCCCATCGAGCATCATCACCCCCGAGAGTTGGAACGAGTTGTCGAGACGTGAGATGTTCCATCTATCGGTTTTGTAGGCTATCGCCGAGACATCAAACCCTGCGATATATGACGGCAGACCATAGTGCTGGAACATCGGTTCATAATCCTTGTAGTGGATCATCGCCCTCAGGGTTCCATCCTCGTGGCTCTCAAATAGCGGATAGATCGGTAGCGCCCTAGAGTCATCCTTCGTAAATGCCGACCAATCGTGATGCAAGAGAACATGCTCCGAATCCTTCGCCACACGACAAGTCGATGCATCGTGGTGATACAGCGAGAGGAACGAGTGCGCCGAATCGGTCACAATCTCTAGGAATGCATTTCCAAAGAGCACACGATCAAACGCCAGTTTATTTATCAACTGTCGAAGTGATTCACCCTCGCTATTCACCCTGGTCACAAACGAGGCGAGCGAATGTAGATCCGAATCACACGCTATCGATTTCCCTGCAATATAGTCCGCCTTATCGTTGATTATACGCCTATGCGTTGTCGAGCGTCGAGCCATCAAGGCGAGTGCATTGGGGAATAGATTATCGTCCCCCCAACGCCAAAAATGGTCGCTCTTCACGTGCGATGATCCAACACTCATGTATGGATCTTTGCTATTTTGAACGACACTTGTAGACGTTCTAATACGTTTTTCTTTAGCCATCTCTTTTGAATTTGTTTACAATATCTGAATCATCACCTCCTCGGCAAACGAAGTATCACAGCTCTCAAAACACAACTCAGCCACAGGCAAATCCTGCGCCCTGTGCCCCGAGTCATACTCCACCTGAGTCAATCTAAGGGGTTGCTCCCCCTCGAAGTGCTCTGACCATCCCACAATTATCGTGACCCCCGAATTAAACGAAACTATCGCCACAACACCCACAGGAGGTGCAAAGCGCTCCACGAGCTCACGTCCCGCAGGCTCCTCAAGGACGATGGTGAGCTTATGACTCACCATCGCTACCCCCTCAGGAGTTTTGCATTGGGCAACATACGATGATCTATCTTCGAGAATATCGAGAGGCAATATCAAGCCATCATCAACAACCGTATAGACACCATCTCTCACTATCGTAACATTGGTAACGGGAGTCAACATCACCGCTCGAATCCCTCCGACGGGTTTACGCAAATCGCCCAACATGATTAGGCCTTATAAGCGTACCCTACCAAGGCCTCATCGAGCACCGAGCAACCAGCCATAAACACAGCTCGCTGACGATTCTCCATCTCATCTGGGTTGTACCACATGCGAATCTCGTTACCTGGCGCATCGGCAGTATTCACCGCCAAAACCAAGTTGCGGCGATCTGTCAACATGCAGAACGACTCATTGAGCGATGTATCGGCAAGATATGAGTTGATACGCAGGTCCACAACTGGGATTCCGTGATACGCCAAACCAACTCGACCATTCACCGAGTCAACATAGGCTGCATCCACACCTCGTGAATCTAGATACTTCTCATAAAGATGGTAAATATCCGATGTCACATAGAACGCAACATGCCCCTCCGATTTGAGATCACGCAGACGCTGATCCGAGTTGCTCAGCAGATCATCAAAAATTGCGATCACCGACTCTGGGTTCGACAGCACCGACTCAGCATAGGTTGTGTTGTAGAGCTTATTGCCCGCCACCGAAGCCTCAATCGACTTTAGGATACCATCAAAGGTGTTGAAACCAGTCGATGCCGACGCATCACCAACCCACATCGTTGCACGCACGCCCTCCGATATAGATTGACGGAATAGCTCGGTCTCTGCCTGCTCTAGATCACTCCCCGTGAGTTCGTCCATCTTAACATTTGGGCGCGCCTGAATCTTCTCATACACCATCGAGAAGTAGTCCGCCGCCGAGAAACCAATCTCCGCCTTCACACGCTTCATGTCGATGGTCTTCTGCTCCTTTGCAGCCCCCGAAGTTCCACTCCACCCTGCGGCGTTAAACTTCTGGAGAACATTGCGCTGGCTCTCCCACAACTGAATTGTTGTTGGGATTGGCATATTGTATAATACTCGAATCCCCAGCTCCTCTGCCGAAGATCCCGTCAACATTGGACGGAAAAAGATTGCCTCAAGATCTGTACCTGTGTACGTTTTTGAATTTTCTAAATAGCTCATAATTAATTGTTTGAAAAGTTGTTAAAAGTTATTGAGTGGTTATTAACATATTGTTGACTAGTTTATTGACAATGTATCAACACAATGTTAACAACTCGTTAATTGTTGATTATCTCACAAATCGCCTCGCATCATCTGCATACGCCCTCTGGTTTGCCGTATGAACAATCTCACTCACCGATGGATCCTCTCTCTGCTCTAGCGATGTAGGCTTAACCGAGTTTTGCCCCTCAACGAAGGCAATTTGAGAGCTCTCTTGCGATCTCACCTGCTCAAAATGTAGCACGTTGTGATCCTGTGGCAACTCCACCAATGACTCCGCATCCACCGCAAAACCCAAGCGACTCTTTATTGATCGCCACCTCTTGGCGAGATTCGTCGGCTCGCCCTCTGACTTTTGACTCGACTCCTGAACATAGCCCTCAATCAGCGCATCAGCAAGACCCAGCTCCACCACCTCCTGTGCAGTGAGCCACCTTCCAGCACCACCATTCTCAGCCATCAGCTCGGCGTAAACACTCGCTTCACCTCCACAGCGTTTCGCATACAGAGCTGCAAGCGCCTCATCTGTTGTCTTCAACAGCTCAGCTTTTGCCTCCAATTCGGCGGCATTACCCTCCGTTGCACACGAGGATGAGTGGATCAAGTATAGAGCATTCGACGAGATCTGCCTTTGCCCCTCGGACCCTGCCTGAGCAATGATCGTCGCTGCAGATGCCGTATAACCATAACATCGAGTTGTTATCTTAGCATCCAGCCCCACCAGCGCATCGTGAATCAGCAGTGCATCGTTTACATCTCCCCCCGTAGAGCGAATATTTATCACCACCTCTGGCGCATCGATCTGCGCTATCTCATCGAGCGTACTCTTAAATCGCTCATACGTCGCCACTCTCTGTGCGGGATCGTCAAACTGCCACTCTTCGGGCACCCCTATAACCCCCTCAATATCTATTGAGCAGAGATTGACACTATTTGTAATGTGAATGTTTGATTGCATAATTAATTAATTTTTAAACATATTATATATAACCCCACGCACCTTGCCATACGAGCATGCGAAATCGTCGGCAACAGCCTCCATAGCCTCACATCGTCCTACGCCCTGACCCACCATTTTTTCGACAGCAGAACGAATAGCGACCCTCTCACACGCTCTCATACTAACAACGCCACAAGCCAGCAAGTGTTCGATAACCTCTTTAGCTTCCATCCCCTCAATCTGCGAGGCGACACTCTCCAATAAAATTCTCTCTTGCTTAGTCATGATCGTTGATTATTGTAAATGTACACTTGGCAATTTGCGTCTCGGGGTTATACTCCTCTATCGTGCGCAACACGCACCTTTGCCTCTCCTGACTCTTTGAAGTCACTCTCAACAGGAACTCCGAACGATACTCCACCGCTCCACTACCTGGAGTCATCATCATCTCTAGCTCAGAGGGACGAATCCTCAGCGACACGCTCACATATCGCCCCAGACTCTGCCGCTCGAACTGTTTATCATAGAATTGGTGCAGCCCCAATACTCCGTCTCGATCCTCAAAACCTAACGTGAACGCCTCTCTGTGCTCATCACCTCCAAAGAAGAATCCAGCCAGTGGATACTGAGATTCATTCAGCGGATATGGCCATCTCTGTCCATCGGGCAAAGGATGCATCCCCACATAGCGAATAATCCTAACACCATTCTCCGCCTTGAGACTCTCCAATTCGTAAGAGATATCCCCCACCTGCATCAAACAAGCCGATGGCGCAAGATCATACAGACCCTCACGACTAACAGTTGGCGCAAAAAGCGGATTCACAATGCTCTCCTTGCCAAATATCGCCCCCTTCGAGCCACTGTCATAGCTCCACACACCGAGCTGCGTGCCCTCATCTGCGTTATACTGCGCAACCATCACATCAGCTCCTTGATAACTAAGTTCCCTGAGGCTATGCTCCTCCAGAGTCGCATCCCACTCCTCAATCGGCTCGCTATACACTATGCGGTCACTCCAATCCACCACATCGACACCCTCTGCAGTCTCATCATAGGGCTCCACATACACAACCTTACGTCTCTCATCCGTCAAGAACCTTAGGTTAAACATCTGTGCAATAGCCTCCAGAAGTTCAATTTGACGAGCACCCACACGCATCAAATCCGAGAATTGAAGCTCATCCATATACCCTGGCGTAGATGCAAAGACACTCCTCACGGTGGTCTCCTTACATATCTTAAATGCCATTCCCGCTTCGGCACCATCAAAACTTATATGCCTAAAGTACACGGGCGAGCTCGGACCGCACTCATACGAGCTCGACTGCACAGTGAGCTCAACAACCATCTGCCCACTCTCCGAGTTGTGACCATCATACAGAGCATAATCGTCAACTACCTCCTGCCACCATGTACCCATCGACAGAAACAACCTAGACTCTGAGATCTCCACATCAGGCACGTTAATATACTCCGACCTGCTCGAAAATGCCTGCGAGAACACCTCCTCACGACCACCAGCACCATAAAACGAGAGCCTATACACCTGCCCAGCTTCATAGCCAAACACCACAGCCAAATACCTAAATCCACCCCGAATATCGGAACGATTGTCCGTTAGCTTATTACTCAGCTCCACCGCCACACTAGTTGTGAGATCCAGATTAACTCTATCGAAGCCCAACAACCTATCTCGCGAAAGAATCCTATAATCGGTCTCATACCTAATCTTGTACTCAAAGGCGACAGTCAGATTGCTCTTCGGGCGATATACGATCTCGCCGTTTTCAATAGTGAAGGCGTTACCATTGTTATACAACCCATCGATCACACCTCCCGCTTCGTACTGATCTCCAAAAAGAGCCGTCTGCACTATGTTCCCTATCGAGTAGGGCGACTCCGTAGCCTGCGCTGTCACTCGCCCTAGACCATCCGCAACAGCACTTTTATCTCCATTGCGCGACGCTTTAAATCCCGCCTGAAGCTCTTGTCTTGCGGTGTCAACATCTGCAAATGAGCCACTCATATACAACTCCCTAAAGAGCTGACTCTGCATAAACTCGCTCTGCAATTCATACCCCGCCTGCGCAAAAATTCCTCGCACCATGGCATCCACACTCACAAATGGGTGATAATCCTTCGCCATAAAGACGCTCTGACTGTATGGCGACAAACTCCCGCTATGCTCCACATCCAAGCTCCTGCACACCAAAGGCAAGAACTTTACAGGGTGCTCACTCGTCCAGTGATCCCTGAAACTAACGAGGTCATAGCGATAATCACTCGGCATCTCTATGCCCACCTCGTGAAGCTGCTTCAGCGCTGCACTCATCGCCCAGTTACTCCCAGTCTCGCTTATCTCCACCAAGTAGCCCTCTTCGCTAGAGAAGCGCAGCAGACGCAACTGTCCCTCCACAATCAAAGCACCCCCAACAATGAGCGAAGCCTCATGCTCAACTAGATTGTATGGCTGCCACACTGCATTCAACAACGGGGAGTCAAACAACTCTCTATTTCTCGGCGTTGCAGCCAACCACAAGCTAACTCTCCTACTCTCACTAAGTGCATCAGGGCTAGCCAGTTTATCTGCATCAAAACCAATGTCGATACTCTGCCCTGGCTTCACATCGCACTCTACACCATCAATGATTAAATACATACGCCTACACCTTTATGCTTCGATCTTATCTGCACCTCAACACAACACAGCGACCCATGCTTCATTATCGAACTCTGTGAATCTAACACATCAACCAGCAGATACTCCCCCTCCGATAGCAACCACACCTGCTCTGCACTCAAAATAGAGGCTAGAGCCCTCAATCGAGCTTGTGGTTCATAAGCCGACGCTAGAGTCAACACCTGAGAAGAGTCAACGCTTAGATCAACATACCCATCACGACCATAACACTTCTCTCGCGTCACATCCACTTTCACCTCACGACACAGAGGAAACATATAGTGTTCAAATGCCCCATTCGCTGAGCGCCACGCCATCTGAACTGCCCCAGGGAGTGCATCCACAACCCTATAATTCACAACACTCTCTTCAGCACCATCGATGACGAAACTCAGCTCAACAGAGACCACCTCAGGGCTCAACTCCTTAGGCGAGAACCTAAACGCCGAGATCACCCCCTCTGGTTTTTCAAACTGCTGCTGCATCTGATCTCCGCTCGAAAGAGAGTACTTCACAACCAGATCTATCGACTTCAGAGTATCAAACAAAAGCTCCTCAATACCATCTTTAAACACAACTCTCTGGCGACCAAAATCTGAGATCACCACCTCATCCACACGCCCACTGCGCCCATACGGCACAAAAACATATCGATCACTCCTAACACCACCTACCGCAACCACAACACTCAGAAAGCGCTCCTCCACTCCACAAAATCCCATCGGCTCAGCCAATGGCTCAAAGACAACTCTATCCCTTAGATAGGGCGCAATATCTACTCTTCCCGTAAGCACATCAACGAATCTCTTCACAGCAATCACTGATCCCGACTCCGCATCCTCAACCACAAGATCATACACACCACTTTGATCGGCACAAAACTCAAATATTATAGGCTCACTTATCGAGGCATAATTGCTCGGCACAACTGTATATTCCATAATTCAAACTCTTGGTTAAAAATAAGTTATTACTTTGGCTGAGGCGGTGTACGCCAGCTCTGCAGCATTGGTGAAGCGTTGCTGCGCAGGACCTATCACTAGCTCCTCTATCGCCACAACTCTGTGATCCATAGATATATCACGAAACATATCGATGATCTTCTCCTCGAACAACTCCTGCCTGCGACAGCGTTGATTCGTAGAGAGCCCACTTGCGTGATCTAAAAGATGTATTTTGATTTGATGTGTCATTCGGCCGTGACTTCGGCCTTCGATTTGAAGTAGCTTCGATGGAGCAAGCCACAATACAGGCATGGTGCATAGCTCTTGGGGAATATACTCGTCCGCCGATTCGGCAAACGAATACCCATAGTTCACTGCAATAGCACCTACCACCTCTTTAATGTGTAGGAGACTCATTGTTAATAAAATGGTTAATTGTTTGTTTATAAAGACTTATAACAATCCACAGACATGTGGTTTACAACGACTTATCGTTGCAACAAAGTTACTAACAGAATGTCAGCAACTGTTGATTACAATGCAAATATACAACACAAAACACCCCTTTGTCAATAGTTTTGTTAATTTTTTCTATAAAATTTAGAAAATAGTTCCTTTTTTTGTTTACCTTTGTCCGTAGTAACCAAACTGTTTATAACCATATGGATGATGGCCCTAGTCGCACCTATAACTCCTCACTTGCAACAAGTTGTAAGGGTTGCCTTGTGCTCCTATCATCGTGTGAACAATCCACACGATTACTCCATCCATAACCATACCCCTAGGGGCTTCTCCCCTACTAACAAAACTTGGGATGTTGGCCTGAAGTTCGTGCCACATACCAATCCAGGCTGAAGATCATAACCCACCGAACACTCTCAAAGAAGAGTCCCCTCACTGAGTTTTTTGCACACAAAAATAACAAGGGAGCTGTTATGATTACAATTTACCTGAAGCAATACAACAAAATAATTCGCAACGCAGACACCGATCTATTCGATGAGTTGGGCTATGACGACATCCTCTGGATCGACATGTTCCACCCATCAATCAAGGAGCAGCGTGCGGTCGAGAACTTCATGGAGGTAAGCCTCCAGACCAAACAACAGGTCGAGGAGATCGAATCTACCTCTAAATACTCTGAGACAGAGAACGCTATTATCTCTAACTCCAACTTTTTCATGCACATAGGCGAATCCTTTGTTGCGGAACCAGTGTCGTTCATCATCTCCAATGAGGGTGTCCTTGTCACTGTTCGCGACTCAGAATCTCGCACCTTCCGCGAGACTGAAAAGCGCCTTCAGATGAACTATCGTAGCTACTCAACGGGCTACCACATCTTCATCACGCTGCTTGAAATTCGCATCGATTTCGATGCCGATATTGTCGAGTACCTCGCAAAATTGATCGCCATCATGGGTAAGGATATCCACGCCGAGGACTCTATCGACAAGGAGGTTTTGCAGCGCATCAGTGTCCTCCAAGAGAACACCATATTGCTCCGAGAGAACATATTTGACCGCCAACGTGTCCTCTCAGCAATTCTTCGCTCAACACGCTATCCGAACGACATCTACCCTCGACTTCAGCTCATGATCAAGGACGTAGCCTCGCTCATCAACCACGCCGACTTCAGTGTTCAGCGCCTTGACTACATCCAAGGCACGGCAATGGGTCTAATCAACATTGAGCAGAACGAGATTGTTAAGATCTTCTCTGTCGCTGCCGTAATCTTCATGCCTGCGACACTGATCGCCAGCATCTATGGAATGAACTTCAAGGTGATGCCCGAACTACAATGGTCTACCACCATCAACGGCTGGACAATCCCCCTTGGCTATATGTTCGCAATACTGCTCATGCTACTTAGCTCAGGACTTACAATCCTCTATTTCCGCTACAAAAAATGGCTCTAGCCACATAATAATAGACAAAAAAAATACCGACTAGAGGATCTCTAATCGGTATTTTTTTACTTATAAACTATGGTTCTATTTATCAACCATAATAGGATTACCTAGTGGCACAAAATCTACCACACCAACACCTGGGGCCTGCATCGCAGCCGTAGGATCCATCCTCTGATTATCCTTAGCTATGAAATCATCCATACTAAATGTCTCACCTGCCGACTTCATCACTCGCCTCACTATCGCCTCACGAGATGGGGCATTAAAGTAGAATCTATTATCCTCCATACAGCTAATAAACTCTGGTCTCCACACATTAGTATAGTAGAGATAAGCACCCTCATAGAGCCCCACAGCGTCATATCCTGCAATATCGAAATAGTGCTTCCAATGCGTCTGCGCACGATCATCTGTTAGCGATATGTTGTTACCAAAATATGGATCACCACGTCTCCACCCCTCCAAACCTTGCGCTTCGCTTGCAGGAAGATCCTCCCTATAGTATCGATACTCATCCAACAAACGACCAAATCCGTGACCTCCACCTTCGTGAAGAACTATCGCCTCGAACGATCTATCACCAACAGGACACATCGACACCGAACGCCCTGTGTACTCCATCAAACAGGTTCCAGCATAGACATTGAGATTAATCATCAACAGAATTGTCGTCTCACGCAGTTCGGTATCAGTCACACCCGAAACTTTTCGTGCATACTCATAAACCAGATCATAATTTGATGAGACACCCGTGCTATTACCTCCAGCTAGTTGCGAACTAAACTTCGTATCTTTCACAGTTCCAGCAGCAATTGTCTGCCCATCCTGTGTTGTCATTCGACTAGTCACCGATGCGCCACTCTCATTCGAATAAGCAGCTACAGAGCTAATTCTAAAGTAGTTGCGATATGTCGTATAAGGCTCAGCGACAAAGAATCCATCAATGGCTCTCTGCACATCTTCATCGTACTTACCTCCAATCTCATAATCCGACTCTACGTATCCATCACCGATGATGATTAGATGCACAGGCTTGCTCGCTCCTGCCGATTCGGCTTGTCTGAGAGTAACCTCCCCATCCGCATATTTTGCAGGAGAAGTAACCGTTGTAAATCGCCATATATCGCTTTGAGCTTGTCCACCAAAGATATCCTTCGCTGCCACTCGCCACTGATACTGCATATCAGTCTGCATGACAACTCCACTCTTGAAACTGGTTTCTGTTGTCGTAAAGTTCTGCCATGTCTGCCCATTATCATCCGAAATCGACAACTCATAGCTCAACACATCACCCTCATGATCTTCCGATGCTTCCCACTCAAATATAGGATCTTGCTCTACTTCTGTTTGATTTTGCGACGGACTTAACAGCACTGGAACCGACGGATCACTGTTTAGAATCGCCTGACTTATCACGATATCCGCCTCTGTGCCATTATACACGACCTTCAAGACAACCTCGTCACGTGGCACCCTAACGCTTGACTCCGCAGGCGATAATGTCACCTTCGTAGTCCCTGGCGTACCTCTCTGAGGAGAGATATTACACCACGATGCACTCGGAGGCACTTCAATATTCCAATCATAGTCCGACGTAATATATATCTGTCTTGGGGTGCCATCCACTCCAAACAGAATATTTGGCTCATCAATGGCAAAGGATGGGCTCTTTTGAGTTATTCTGAGCGAGGTTTTCTCCCCTCCAGCACTCACCACAACATCCCCAGCACGCTCTGCGCCAGTATTCGCCTCAACAGCAACACCCACAACAGCACTTCCAACTCCTTTCGAAGGGGTACAAACCACCCATTCAGGCGATGTTATCGACCACTCTTCTTGAGTTGCTATATCAAACTCTAGCTGCGCTGCGTTCTCTGCAAACTCTAGTTGTGCAACCGACAGTTGCACTTTAGATTCTGGCTCTTTACCCCCACAAGCAACAGCAACAATAGCCAATGCAAATAGCAACCAGACCCTGCATAACACTCTTTTCATACTATTCGTTTTAAAATATCAGCGTCACTTCGTTCATCAACGCTATTTTGAACCATAACCCACCCTTGAATTTACAAGGGTGGGTTACAATTTCATATTTATTCAATATCCTTATCGGATCACCGCCTCTAGAGCTGGGCTGTAATACTTAATCATGTCTCCACTACGAAGCCCCGCACCAATCTTGCTCGCTTTAGCTTGAGCATTTGTCAGCTGAGCTTGCTCAGGTGTCATCGATGATTTAGTAGCTGGTGCCATAGTCGTAGGAAGAACTACCGAAGTCGACGTCTTAGTCATCGTAAATGGACCTTTAAGAACCTCACCATCCTGGTAACCAAGATCTGGGTCTAATCCATAGCCTAGGAGATCTGTACCTCTCACTACAACAGTCTCCATCGACATCACGGTAAACGGCATATCATTTGAAAGAACACCACCACCTATAGCTACCGATGCAGAGCTCTTATCCGCACCAATTGTTGCTGTCAAGGCTGTATATCCTCCAGACACAAAGAAGTTGCCCTCCATACCGTCAACTGAACATATTGCACGATAGAATAGTTCATCTCCATCCGCTGGAACATCGACAACAACTAGGTTGTCTCCTAGCACTGTAAATCCACCAGTTACGCTATCATATGCTGCTGGCATACTTATACCATCCACCCAACGAATAGACGATGTATCCCAACCATAGATCGAATAGCTCTCGCCATTCACATTCTCTTGAATTACAATCTCCTGAGTCAAAGGTGTTCCTGCAACTACAGAAGAAGCAGACGTTATACTCCATGTTCCAATCCAATCGTTATAACCTCCTGATGGTGGCGGAGCATCTGCTGTTGTAAATACAACCGTTGCAACATCACCTGCCTTGATAGCAGTTCCATCAGGACCCTCAATCGCTGCACATACAACTATTGTGTGCTCTGTTCCTGGATCAAGATCACTTAGAGTATACACTCCCGACCCTGTGTCTAGATCCGCGTAACCAAATAGAGTAAATGCGAAATCTACTACAGCCTCTGCCGAACCATAAGCCGCAACTGTCTGAGAAGAGAGAGGAAGTAGAAGGTAAGGCATATCTGGCGTGATTGAGAAGTCAAGCCTAGCTGTTTGTGCCTGAATTTCAGATACAGACATCGTGATTACAGGGTCTTGAGCTAGCGTTGTAGCTACCATCTTCACAACCTCACTCTCACCACCTTCAGCTGATGTCGCAGCTACGAATACAGAGTACGTTCCACTCGCTGTTGCAGTCGCAACTACCTCTGTCATCTCAGCATCCGCATAGTTAATCACTTCGCTCATTAGAGCACCCTCTACTGTTCCTGCCATCAAAGCCTCAACCGTAGGAGCTGTCGCCACATCACCGCTAAGTACCGCATAAGCATACTTTTCTGAAATATCCGATGCACCAACCATAAATGTGAACTCTGCAGCCTTCACACCCGAAAGTACCACTGCCGCCTCTGGTGCTGGCAACACAACTGTTGTCATTTCAAGCTTCGCTACATCACTATACGTTCCGAGCTCTGTCATAGACGCCGCATACACCGCATAAGCAGTCTCTGGAGTAAGCGCCTCAACTGTCACTGCTGACGAAGCCGCTGTAGCTGTCTCATATGTATCTGTGCTGATAGCACCCTCAACACCTTCGAATATCTCCATAGCCGTTGGAGCAGTAGCATCAGCCGCAACTACAACATACGTATAGCTCTTAGCTGTCTGCGATGCACTCACAGTAAATCCAAACGATTTCGCCTCAATAGCACCTGCCGCTAGAGTCACTGTTGGAGCCTCCTCTGCAACTGTCGTCATCGAGAGAGTCACCACATCACTGTACTGCCCCTTTGTGTTCAACGCTGCCGAATATACCATATACTCAGTACCTGGCTTACAGTTATACACCGCAATTATGCGTGGCGTAGATGCACTCTCTGCCGAGTACACCTCGAAATCCATAGCTCCTGCAGCCGTACCCTCCACAATCTCTTGTGCCGTTGGAGCTGTTGGAGCAGCCCCTTGATAGAGCGCATATCCATAGCTATCTGCATACTCACCTGGAGCAAGCTCGAAGATCATGTAGTCTTGTCTGAGAGTCTGCGGCTTCATCGTCACCACTGGATCACCAACTGGCTTCTCCACTATTGTTTCAGGATCATCGCCACAACTCGTCATCACCCCAGCAAAGGCCAGGAACGCTAATAAGAATTTTAGTTTTTTCATATGTTTATTACTTTAAAATTGTTCTACTTGATTACTGCACTTGGCATTGGTGCCTCAACATGATTCGCAAACTTCTCACGTACAGAATCGGCACCGAAGATCAACGCTTCTGCCGTATATGAGACTTGTGGTGCACCTGGCAAGGTTGTACTACTTGAGATCTTTCTCAACGTGAACGGACCTCTTGGAGTCTCACCAGTTGTCCAGCCTAACGAGGTATCAGTATTATAAGTATAGAGACCATCCGTAGTTTCAATAGCCATCACAACATTCCACACAGTGAAATCAACACCATTCGAAAGCGTACCCGAATAGACAGAACCCTCTGCCACACCATCGCCTGTCGAAGAGACTGTTATTGCAGGATAGCTTCCACTCACCAACACACCGTTTTCGTACCCTGTTCCTGTACACATAGCCCACGCATAGAGAACTCCACCTTCACCGTCTGCGTTCTGCAATAGTTCAGTTTGACCGGCCAACGAGAACGAACCATCCGCAGGGTTGAACGTTGCGATAAACGGATAATCCCATCTTAGTACAGATGTATCCCAACCATATAGGAATAGAGACTCATTATTAATGTTCGGCTGAATCACAAACTGATATGTCAGTGGTCCGCCATCTATCTCCGACGTTGCAGATGTCACCTCCCAAGTACCCATCCAAGCCTCATACTCTGGGCTTCCTGGCTCCTGAGCAACTGTCGAGAATGGAGTCATACATAGCTTAGACGATGGAGACATCACACCATCCTGCACATCTACACCAAAGGCAAATGCAATGTAATCTGTTCCTGGCTTCAGAGAGCTATATACTGTTGATTGCTCACCAGTGAGTGTCTCCAATCCAGCAGATATCGCCTGCTTCAACAAGCCACCATCTCCCAGACTATCATACAATCTCTTCTCGATGATCGACATCACATACGTATCTGTCGCTGGAGGAGTTGCCGTAACTGTTGCCGTAGCAATATCAATTGCCGAAACCGTCAGTGCGATATCCACATCTGCAAGCTCAGGAGCTCCTATCGTAGCATCGCCAGCTACCGTAATCAATTTCTGCTCCGAATCGTTCCACACCATGCTCTCGATAGTCACCTCATCAATAATCAATGGCTCATAGAAGTTAATTCCTGTCAACGTATATACGTAAGGAGCTGCAATCACTTCGCTACCTACCGCAATCTCAAAATACGTCGAGGCGTACTGAGTAGAGGTCACACGCTGCATAACATATGTATTTGCACCCACAGTGAGGTTGTAAGAGTATAGACTCTCCATTCTCATCACGAGGTCTTCATACGCATCAAACATCACATCCCACGTAGCATTATCAGGCAGAGGAGTCATCACAATTTTGTTGTGATGCTTCTTTCCCGTAAGTACCACTTCGTGCGCTGAGTAGCTATCGATTCTAAACTCAAAATCGCCACCCATTCCGACTCCCGAAGAGCCCACTGCGCCATCTGGCGTAGAGTAGGCATGGAATATATCGTTGTAGGTGTCAAAGTTTATCGTCACACCATAATCTTGACCATACGAATAGTAGCTCGAATCCATACCCGACTGATTAGCCATAGTCACTACACCGTTCTCAAACTTCATGAATAGTAGCGCTCCGCCATACTCCAACTCTGGGTAGTATTGCATCTGCCACCCATTAGGCGCAGCAGTCAACACAGCTTCAGTACCCTCCTGAACCTCAACAACGCGCTCTGTTGGTGTCGTATCAAAGGACTCATATTCTTGACAAGATCCTAGAGATAGGCCCACCACGCACATTAGTATTAATAGTAATTTTTTCATTCTTTCAACTAATTAAAGGTTAACACTACTGAAGATCCATTGTCAGGTCCCACACCTCATTCTGGCGGCGCAATACCACACCACGAAGAACATCCATATCAATCCCCCACGAATCACTCATGTAAGAGACCATTATCGCTGTCTTCTGCTCGATTATAGCACGACCACTTGTTCCACCTTGAGCGAGCAAAGCATCCCACTCCTCTGCTGAGTGTGTAACGTAGTGCGACACAAGCTCCACAAAATCCTCATTAGGATCCTTCATCGAATATGCCGTGATGAATCCCTCCAGTCTTGCAGCACTATCATTTGTCTCAGACCATGCGTCACCGATATATGCCGATGGTGTGATCTGATTAAACTCTACCGAATATGGCTTTGTCTGGTGCAAAATGTGCGCAAACTCGTGGTGTAGAGTGTTGAAGTAGTACTGGTTCAATAGCGCAGGATCTTTAGCATTGAACAGGTTTTCGATGTTGTTTATCATATACAACGTCATCATCTTACCGCCCTCAGCAGAACCCAAAACTATCGTTCCGTTGTCATTGTATGCTGGCGATCCGATCAGTTGAATTATCTTAGGAAAGTATCCCCTAATAAAATCACGACTTCCAGTCACCTCGTCATACGCTTGAAATATCAGATGCGAAATCATCTTTGTCATCAAAATAGACTGATCCACATCCGCAGGAGCTAGATTATAGTCATAATCCGACAAAATATCCTCCATACGATACTTCAAATCGATGTTATATGTCTCAATATAGTTAGACATCAACCACTCATCAAACTCGTTCTGCGGCGTAGCGGAGTCCACGATCTGCGATTCTGGCAGAAGTTCGGTCTCCTTGCTACACCCGACAGCCATGACTGCTAGAGCGAGCATCATCAATATATTATATACTGTTTTTTTCATAATTATACCCTTCTTTATCATTCACGATTTACGACCTATCTAGGGTTAGGTTCCATACCTGCCGAGATCACATCTGGTGGCAACTGTAGTGCGAAACGTGGGTCGCGCGGTCCAAGTTGATCTGTAATCACATCCAACTCATAGCTTGATGCGAGTGTACGGCGGTGAACTCTAATACCATAACGCTTCAGGTCGAACCAACGAAGACCTGCGTGAACTGTCTCCACTCTTCGAGCATGAGCAACAGCGTACATCATAGCCTCTTGCGTACCGGCCTCAATTGCCATTGTAGGTAGCTCAAAAGTTTTGATTACAGTTGGTGCAGATGGCAAATACTTAGGCGTATCGTTCATCCACTCTTCGATGTTTGCAACTGTCATATCACGTCTTCCCGACGAGACAAGCTTACTAGCCCATAGGTTCATATCCACAAGAGCTGCATCGTAGTTCTTCAACATAATGTTTGCCTCTGCACGACAAAGCATCACCTCCTCGACCGTGATCGCTGGACTCACCGAACGACTAATACCAATCAAATTCACAGGGTCTGTGAACTCAAATAGATAAGGCATTTTCCACACAAATGTTTTATGAAGCGATGCCTGATCAAATGAGTAGGTCGCAGAGTATAATCTCAAGAAACCACTTCTCCAAGGCGCCGTTGCGGCCATCACCGTCTCAGTTGTATTGAGCCACGAACCGTGATTCATCTCTGTGTACAGCGAGTAAGGACCAAACATAAGTCCCAGGCTCGATGCAGATGTCAACATCAATAGGTTTGTGTTGTGGCTACTATCCACATAATCCATCGTGCGAAGTAGAGTTTGACCATCCGCCGACTCTATTCCCAACTGGCCATTAGCTTGCCAGTCGCGCATCATCGACTCTGGGTTTAGTCCAATCGCTGAGTTTGCACACTCGACAGCTCTCTCATACTTCTGATAGAAGAGGTAGAAACGAGCTGCAAAACCATACGCTGCACGCCTGTTGAAGTGAAACTTTGGGATCGTATAGATAACATCATTGATTAGAGGTAGTCCCTCTTCAAGATCCTTCTCGATCATCTCATACACATGAGCCACTGTCCCTCTGTCGTACTGTGGGTTGAGTTGCGTTTCTGGTTTCTGTATATACGGAATACCTATATCAGTTTGTGCCGATGCAGGATAGTACGCCTGACAGAACATAT
Organism: uncultured Alistipes sp.; assembly: GCA_964370415.1. Lineage (GTDB taxonomy): Bacteria > Bacteroidota > Bacteroidia > Bacteroidales > Rikenellaceae > Alistipes. The sequence continues at coordinate 17,210 of CAYJIY010000006.1, read as the reverse complement.
TCACAAGGATAAAGTGGTTAAACGCACGTGCAACCAACGCCTCACCCTTTGCTGCCATTATATTATCCGTAATCTTAGACTCATCCATTGCCTCTATCGCTGCGAGAGCTTGATTTGCCGAAGCGATACCTTTGTACAATGCACTCCAGGCATTCGTTGGGCTATCATTCTGCTCATCTGTTGCATCTTGCCAGTTATATAGCTGCGAGATCATCAGATCATTACTAGGATTTGTCACCGCCAACTTATCAACATTATCCGATGAGAACTCACACGCTGTGATATACGTACTCTCTGGATACGCCGACACCAGCATGCTAATTATCTTCTCCTCCGAGTCAAGTTCTATTCTATTATCAGGTGTCTCGCTCAGAAAGTCATCACAAGAGACCATCAGCAACGACACACTCAACATGCACAAAGTAGCAAATTTATATACTTTTTTCATTTTCATAATTTTGTCGTTTTAGTGTTATAGACCTATTTTCAAAGATAGAGTAAACTGCTTAGGCACTGGAGCTGCCACACCACCCGAGTTGAAGAACTCAGGATCCTGCCCATTTAGCGCATCATCCGAATAGATCAAGAATAGGTTCGTTGCCTGAAGCTTAAGCGAAAGGCTATTAAATCCTAGTTTCGAGAACACCTTCTTAGGGAAGTCATAGCTTAGCGAAATCTCCTTCATTCTTATGAAATCACCCTTTGCAATACGAGCTGTTGAGTAATTGTAAGCGTTGTAAGCTACACCGATATATGTATCAGCCTCCACTTGACGCACACTTGCGATCGTTGGGATATCAGTCTTGAGCTCATCGCCCGCTGTCATCCATCTATTCTGGAACTCACGAGGCATAGTCGATAGATCCGAGTAGCTCGAAGCGAAGTACTCATTCAATCTCACAACATTACCATACGAGTATGTCATAAAGACATTCAGACGAAGCCCCTTATAGCGGAACGTATTACCCAGTGAACCATAATCTGTCGGATCTGCCGAACCTGAGTAGACTAGGTTATCGAGGTTATCACGCTCTTGGAAGTTAATATCTGTCGTTGTCACCTCGCCTTTTTCATTCACAAATGTTGGAAGACCCTCACTATTTAGCCCCTGGAAGTCATACGAGAATATCGAACGCACAGGATAACCCTCTGCTCCGAAACCAGTTCCAGTAACCATATCAATTGCTCTCTTATTAGAAAGCAACTTCGTAATCTTTGACTCTGAGTGTGCATACACAAAATCAGTTGTCCACGTAAAGTTCTTAGTAGCAATATTCTTCGACGATAAAGTCAACTCCCAACCCGACGACTCCATAGCTGCAGTATTTCCATACTTAGTAATATCACCACTTCCACCTTGCGTCACTGTCATACCGATCAAGTCAAAGTTGTCACGCTTATACCAGTCTGCTGCCATATTAATACGTCCCTCAAATAGTCCGAGAGTCATACCAAGGTTTAGCTCATGCTTCTTCTCATATGTTAGATTTTCATTCTCTGCTGAGACTACTTCCAGACCTGACTCTGTTGTTTCTGCAGTTGGTCTCCATGGGTTATAGCTTGTAATAACGACACTAGAGTTTGTTACAAACGCAGGACCTCTATCTGCTGTAAGCGAATATGATGCCTTAAACGATAGGTTCGAGATTGTCTTTGTCAATGGCTGGAAGAACTCCTCTTGATCCACATTCCACGAACCCGCAATGTTCCACGTAGGCAACCATCTCGCCTGCGAGCTCTTACCCATTCGGTTCGTACCCTCATAACGAAGAGTTCCGTTGATCGTATAACGTGCCTTGTATGAGTATGTCAAGTTCGCGAAACCAGCCACGTTACGATATCTCGTATTCGTTAGTCCATAGTATTGAGTGTTCTCCTCCTTACCCTTCTTGAACACCTCATAAGCGTAGAATGGAATCTCACCCATTGAGTACTGCATACCCCAACCACGGAACCAAGTCTCGTGCCTATCGCTACTATTGATCTCCATACCTCCAAATGCGTTGATAATGTGATCGTCATCGATTGTTGTATTATATGATCCCGAGAAGCGGAAGTCATAAGCGAACATCTTATTATCTCTACGATTCAAGATACCACCCTCTGGCAGGATCGAAATCGGCACTGCAAAAGGATCTAGTGGATCAGTATATAGGAATGGGTTGTTGTCACGAATCACCGTTGTAGGCATCGCACGATACGCCTGCGCCTGGTTCGAAGCGTCCATGATGTGGTGCTCCTGAGTTGTTGCCGAATATCTCACAGCAAACAGAGCACTCAGATCCAACCCCTTGATTGGATTGTACTTCAACTCTCCTTGGAACTTTGTATCCACAACATCAAGATCGATGAAGTTATTCTCCAACTCATCCAAGATATTAAATGGAGCGTAGTTACGAGTATAATACTCACTAGCATTCAGCGCTCTAGATGTATTCAACGCATAAGAGTATGGGTTGATATCGAAGTCACGCTTCACCTCTCCAAACACAGCATCTGTTGTTGCAGAGAGCGTACCTGGTGCCAACTGCTTACGATACGATGCGTTCGAGATCAAGTTCAGCGTCACATCATCATACACCTTGAACGAAGCGTTCATATTTGCTGTATAGCGATCCACCTTACTCATCACCGACCATCCTGGATCGGCCAAAACACTCATCGAAGCGTAGTACTGCGCCTTCTCAGTACCAGAACTCATACTCACCGAGTGGTTGTGCATAAGCGACGGCTTAAATAGGGCATCAAACCAATCTGTATTCATGTACTCATATTGGCGAAGATATGCATTTCGAGACGACTCTGTGTTGAGAAGTTCGCCGCTATTAACCAAGCCCCACATCTTACCATACACACCGCTCGAAGATGCATTAGCAACTCGCGCATTGTTGAGCCACCCTTTTTCATACATCTCTTGATATACGCTCATCTGCTCCTGCGAGTTCATGATATTGAAATCACCATACTGCGGAACTAGGCGCATTGTAAACTCACCCGAATAGTTGATTCTATCCTCACCAGCACGACCTTTCTTCGTCGTGATTACGATCACACCCGCCATCGCACGTGCACCATATATAGAGGTTGCCGAACCATCCTTCAGGATGTTAAAACTCTCGATGTCATCTGCATTCAGACCAGCAATTGCCGAGCTAATGAGCGTTGTTGCATCTCCCGACGAGAGGGCATCTGCGTCAACATCAATCACATCGTCAATGATGACACCATCCACAACCCACAAAGGCTTCGAGCTACCAAAGATCGAGGTCGCACCACGAATTCTGATTTTTGGAGCCGATCCAAAAGTTCCCGATACGTTCTGCACCGAGACACCCGCTGAGCGCCCCTCCAAACTACGACTCACATCCACGATACCTGCAAGTTTCACATCGTCGGCACTCAGACGATCCGCCGCACCCGTAAAGAGTCGCTTATCAGTCTTGGTCATACCGGTTACGATAACCGCGTCTACTTGCTGGACATCCGACACAAGCACAACTCTCATATTCGATTCGATCTCCAGCCACTGAGTGACATAACCGATAAAAGAGAACTCAATCTCTTTTGCGCTACTCGGCACATCGGACAGGGAGAAAGTACCATCGGAGAGAGTAGTTGTTCCGATAGTTGTCCCCTGCACCGCTACAGTAGCACCGATAACTGGCGAGCCATCCTCCTCTAGGACAACTCCTTTAACGCTGCGAGTTTGGGCAGAAAGACCCCATACACACAAAAGCACACCAGATAACAATAGTAGAATTTTTTTTACCATAAGCATTAGGTTTAAATATAAATTATATATTTATTCGCTAGAAGTTTTCACTACCAGCTGCATTTTGACAAAAATAAATCGGAAAATCAAACAGTTAAACTCTATTACAAATTGTAACACTCGACACAAAGATCTCGACGAATGATATGTTCAACTATTATGGTGCGAGGCAAAGATAATATACCTCACGGGACAAAAATAGTGATAAAATCCCCACAAAACAACAAAAATTTATTATTTTTTTCAAAAAAATTATTTTCACATCCATTATTAAAATATTTATTATTAATAACATGTTACAAAGATGCAAATTCGAGACACAACACACCTGATCATTGTAAATTTTAAATTATAATTCATATTGCAATAAAGATTTGTATCTATAAGAAAACCGTATAAATTAACACTACAAAATAATCTTTAATCATATTTTAGTTACAATTTAAAACTACACAAAACAAACTAAATAACACAACCCAAATCCACCAATCATATAAAAAAATGGGTGATCAATATTGTATGATCACCCAAAAAAAATCGATTTAATAATTGCTTCAAATTTCATAAATTCTAGTCTATGCCCTCAACAACTCCCAAAGCTCAAACCTCAACTAAACAACCTCACTCATCTTATGATCCTACAGCTACCACATCGACAAAAAAAAGGAGGATGACTAACCAATGGTTAGTCATCCTCCTACACATACACAACAGCGCACTAGCGCTATTAATGCCTATCTAAAGCTCTAAGAGAAGCGAGATTACTCCTTGATCTTAGCAGCTAGGAACTCACGGTTCAGACGTGCGATATGCGCAATAGAGATCGATTTTGGACACTCTGCCTCACACGCTCCCGTGTTAGTACAGTTACCAAATCCTAGATCATCCATCTTCGCAACCATCGCCTTAGCACGACGTGCACCCTCAACTTGTCCTTGTGGAAGCTTCGCAAGTGAAGAGACACGAGCCGCTACGAATAGCATAGCCGAACCGTTCTTACAAGTTGCCGCACAAGCACCACAACCAATACAAGCTGCCGCATCCATCGACTCCTCTGCATCGTCTCTTGCGATCGGAATTGCATTGGCATCAGGAAGAACCGCGTTTGTACGCACGCTCACATAACCACCAGCTTGAAGAATCTCGTCATAAGCATAACGATTCACCACAAGGTCCTTGATTACTGGGAACGCAGTCGAACGCCAAGGCTCGATTGTGATTGTCTGTCCATCTGTGAACTTACGCATATAGATCTGGCAAGTTGTTACTCCCTGACCTGGTCCGTGCGCAAGACCATCGATGTGAAGCGAACACATACCGCAGATACCCTCACGACAGTCGTGGTCAAATGCGATTGGCTCTTTACCTTGGTGCACAAGGTCGTTGTTCAGGATGTCAAGCATCTCTAGGAGCGATGTATCAGCTGAGATATCCTTCACTGGATAGCTCTCAAAAGCCCCTTTAGTTTTAGCGTCCTTTTGACGCCATATCTTTACTGTAAAATTCATTGTTCAAAAATTTTTAGAAAAGTTCTACGTCAAAAGATTACTCCTTATAGTTACGCTGTGCTGGACGCACGAACTCAAAGTTAAGTGACTCCTTCGTAAGCTCTGGAGCTTTATCCATTCCCATATACTCCCACACGGCAGCATAAACGAAGTTTTCGTCATCACGCAACGCCTCACCGTCCTCTGTTTGGTACTCCTCACGGAAGTGACCACCACAAGACTCCTCACGGTTGAGTGCATCACGAGCCATTAGCTCACCAAGCTCAAGGAAGTCAACCAAACGAAGTGCCTTCTCTAGCTCAATATTGAAGTCCATTGACTCACCAACAACCTTCACATCCTTCCAGAACTCCTTGCGTAGTGCTTGAATCTGCTCGATTGCCGACTCCAATGACTCCTTAGTACGTCCCATACCTACATTGTCCCACATGATGTTACCCAACTTCTTGTGAATATCATCAACAGACTGCTGTCCTTTGATAGAGAGTAGCTTTTCGATCTTTTCTTTAATCTCCTTTTCTGTCTTTTCAAACGCTGGAGTATTTGTATCAATTTTTGCCGACTGAATCTTCTTCGACAGGTAATCACCTATAGTATATGGAAGAACGAAGTATCCATCCGCAAGACCCTGCATAAGGGCCGAAGCACCTAGACGGTTAGCTCCGTGATCCGAGAAGTTCGCCTCACCAATAGCATAAAGACCTGGGATTGTCGTCATAAGGTTGTAGTCAACCCAGATACCACCCATAGTGTAGTGAACCGCTGGGAAGATCTGCATTGGCTCCTCATATGGATCCACATCCTTGATCTCCTCATACATATCGAATAGGTTACCATAACGCTGCTTGATCACATTCTTACCAAGACGCTCGATAGCTGTCTTAAAGTCAAGGAACACGGCAAGACCTGTTGAGTTAACACCAAAACCAGCATCACAACGCTCCTTAGCTGCACGCGATGCAACATCACGAGGCACAAGGTTACCGAAGGCTGGGTAGCGACGCTCTAGGTAGTAGTCACGATCCTCCTCTGCAATCTGCGAAGGCTTAAGAGTTCCAGCACGAAGCGCTGCAACGTCCTCCAACTTCTTAGGCACCCAGATACGACCATCGTTACGCAACGACTCCGACATAAGCGTCAGCTTCGACTGCTGTGTTCCGTGAACTGGCACACACGTTGGGTGAATCTGCGTGAAACATGGGTTTGCGAAACCAGCACCTTTACGGTAACACTGGAACGCTGCCGAACCGTTCGACGCCATAGCGTTTGTCGAAAGGAAGAATACGTTACCATATCCACCCGTTGCGATAACTACTGCGTGAGCTCCGAAACGCTCCAACTCACCTGTAACAAGGTTACGAGCGATGATACCCTTAGCCTCACCATCCTCAACCACTAGGTCAAGCATCTCGTGACGTGGGTAGCTCTTCACCGAGCCGTTAGCGATCTCCTTATTTAGAACTGAGTAAGCACCCAAAAGTAGCTGCTGACCAGTTTGACCACGAGCATAGAATGTACGTGACACCTGTGCACCACCAAACGAGCGGTTATCCAACAAACCTCCGTACTCACGAGCGAAAGGCACACCCTGCGCCACACACTGGTCGATGATTAGGTTTGCCACCTCAGCCATACGATATACGTTAGCCTCACGTGCACGGTAGTCACCACCCTTGATCGTATCGTAGAATAGACGATAGATCGAGTCATTATCATTCTGATAGTTCTTCGCTGCATTCACACCACCCTGCGCTGCGATTGAGTGCGCACGACGTGGCGAGTCTTGAATACAGAATATCTTTACATTGTAACCCAACTCACCCAAAGAGGCAGCTGCAGAAGCACCTCCAAGACCAGTTCCGACAACGATTACATCGAGCTTACGCTTGTTAGCAGGGCTCACCACCTTGATTGCTGCTTTGTGATTATTCCACTTCTGAGCTAGTTCGCCAGCAGGAATTTTAGCATCTAATTTAAAAGCCATATCTATTAATCTTTTTTATTTAATTCAACCTCTCTGATTAAGCACAACAAGCGCCACAAAGGCTTTGAGCGTAATAGAATACTACAACTGCAGTGAATCCAAGGAAGATTAGTGTAGCTGTGATATTAGAGATACACTTCAGGCGTGGATACCACACATCGTTTGCGAAACCTGCACTCTGGAACATAGACCACACACCGTGTGTTAGGTGGAACCAAAGAGCTGCGAACCAGATAAGGTATAGAACCACGTATACTGGCTGAGAGAATGTGTAAGCGATAAGGAACGATCCATCTGTTGGAGAGATCATCTGACCACCTACCATCACTTCGTGGTGACCTAGGATCTCCACAAGTTGCATTTTAGCCCAGAAGTTGTAGAGGTGAACAAGCATACCGATCACAACGATTACACCAAGTGCAAGCATGTTCTTCGATGCCCAAGACACCCCAGGCTCCTTCTTCGTAACCGCATAACGCTGGTTACCGCGAGCCTTGTAGTTCTGCATTGTAAGGATAAATGCATAAGCGATATGCACCACTACTAGAGCTGCAAGTCCCATAGTTGCAACAAGTGCATACCAGTTTGCGCCTAGAAATGCGCAGATCATGTTGTAAGCCTCTGGCGAGAAGATAGCCGTGATGTTCATCGACATGTGGAAGATCAAGAAAAGCACAAGACCCACCCCTGAGATACTCATCAGTAGCTTCTTACCTACCGAAGATGTTGGCAAAAAACGATTCATAATTTTAAAAGTTTGTTTATATTTGTGATAATATTTCTCTGTTTCGTGACGCAAATATAACCATTGTTCGTCGAATAACAATAGAAACGCCTTGGATTTTACACATAAAATTGCATTTTCATGGACAAAAAACCCATTCGTGGTCACATGCGAGAGCTCAATCGCTCACTTTCTTCTGATTTGAAGGCTCACTCAGCAGAAAAAATCATGCATGCCATAGAGCAAAACGAGAACTTCAAGAGTGCTCAAATCATCGCTCTATACTGCTCCTTGGATGACGAGCCACCAACCAAAGAGATGATCCAAAAATGGGCTAAATCCAAACAGATCGCCCTGCCCAAAGTCGAGGGCGACACGATTCAGTTCTACTCCTACTCCACGACCAACACAGCAATCGGAGCATTCGGCATCGAGGAGCCAATCAACCTAGCCAGCCCAATATCACCCTCTAGTATAGATCTCATGGTGGTACCTGGCGTGGCATTCACAACGAAAGGCGACAGACTCGGACGAGGCAAGGGCTACTACGACAAATACCTCTCCAAACCAGAGCTCCATGCCCACACTATCGGGGTCGGATTCCCTCACCAAATAGTCGATAACCTCCCCACCGAATCCCACGACATACTCCTTGACGAGATAATCTGCCTATAAAACAAAATAGGGGTAGCCATCCAATGATGACTACCCCACACCTTTTATATATTAAACCTCTCTACGGCTCAACGACCGTAAACGGCTCATAAGGATTCAAGCTAAACGTAACATTTCCATAAGAGTCAACTCCACCTTGCCCCTTTACACTCGCTCTAATCGTGTACTTTGCATTAGGATCATACTCCTTGACCTCTAGGCTATAGTTATATGGACGGAAGATATTTTTTCGCTCCATAGCGACTGCGTGATGCTCATCAGAAGAGATCACCTCACCATCTTTGAGTAGCTCCACCGACTCTACCTCTAGGTTATTCCCTCCTTTTGTCATATAGAATCCAGCAGTAGCACGCCCCGAAGCGTAGACCTTAGGGGTAACATCCCACTCTTTGATCTGATACTCTGTCCCGATATCCTGTGGAGACCAACTATTCACGATATAACCACCCTCTTTGTAGTAGTCAACCTTCAACACATCAAGCCTCGCCTTGTTATCTTCGATTCTTTGGCTAAACTCCTCGAAATCTTTATCATCGGCACTACTCCAAGCTATTTCAGCCAAACCTAGCAATCGAGGGAAGTTTTGAACATTAATATCCTTAACCTCCTGAGGCACTGCTGGCCACTGATTAGCCTGCACACCAAGCACATAGTTTTGATTCTCAGAAGAGACACCCTCCGTTGGGTTGTACTCATAGATAGCCTTCAGTGTGTTAATATGACCATAATTGAGGTCACACATCGTACCATCGTTTCTATCGCTCTGTGTAATATCGAAGTATAGCGGGAAGGTTGGCGTTGCAACCGAATAGTAACCATTATTTGCCGCCTTCACAATAGCATTTTCGCCCAACCAACACATAATCGCTGCCTGCTTCGTAAGCGAAGCATCCGCCAAAATATCATTCCAGCCAATTGGCTTGCGCCCTTTAGCCACGATAATATCAGTGACACGCTTCACGAAGTAGCTCTGCAACTGCTTCTCATCGGTCATTTTGTTTCTCTTCATAAAGTCACGAACGTGTGGCTCTGCCATCCAGAAGTGGTGCATCACCTCATCACCTCCAAAGTGAATGTACTCCGATGGGAATAGCTCCACAACCTCTCCAAAGACATCATCCAAGAACTCATACACAGCCTCATTCGTAGGATCCAACGTGTTTGGTGTGAACTGATTACCCCAATGCCCCCACGCCGCAGTAAATGGGAATACGTGATCTGGCTTGCGGTTATCATTCACTCCCAACTCAGGCAGCACCAACAGCGTAGGCCAACTATGCCCTGGCACATCGATCTCTGGCACCACCGTAATACCTCTATCTGCAGCATACTTCACAATATCACGAATCTGCTCTTGTGTATAGTACCCACTCCTCTCAGCGGGCTGATTGTACTGTTCTGGGTATTGAGTTGTCTGCTCAGATGTCAACTGAGGGTACTTCTTCATCTCGATTCTCCAGCCTTGATCATCAGTTAGGTGGAAATGAAAGACGTTCATCTTATACAGCGCCATCACATCGAGATATTTCTTCACGACATCGACACTATAAAACGTGCGGCTCACGTCCTTCATATACCCTCTCCAACCAAACCTTGGCTCATCTACAATATCCACCACAGGCACTCTAAACGAGTTATTCTCCTTAAGCGCCACATCACTCTCAACAGTCGGTGGCATGAGTTGACGAAGCGACTGCACACCATAGAACAGACCAGCCACATCACCCGCCTTAATCACGATATTATCCTTCGCAACATTCAGCGTGTAGGCCTCCTTGTTCGAGTTCTCGAAACTAGGATCAAGAACCAAATTTATCGCACCCGCCTGCTCAGCGCCCGTCTTTACCGTAACGCTTTTGCTGCTCGAACTCTCCAATAACTCCTTTAGGAAGTTGGCAGTAGGTAGCGCCTGCTCCGAAGAGGCTACAATATCAACCTTGCGACCAACCTTAAAACTACCCTCTCCAAACACCATCTCTTGTGGTTTTGGGATTATTGAGCGGCTGAGCTCCACGCTCTGATCCTCACAGCAAGACCAAAACGCAACCAAAGCTGCCAAAGCAAACAAAAATCTAGATACTCTTTTCATATATAATCTTCTTTCTTCTATTTTAACTTAATCGAAATCTCTACTTCTTAATCGTCTCCAACATATGCTCCACAGCACGCTTGAGCTGCTCATCCTCACCCTTTAGTTGCGATTCTGGCGAGTTGAAAACCTCAATATCTGGCATCAAGTCCTCGTTTTCAAGATAGTTACCCTCCATATCTCTAACTCCCACTTGTGGAATACCAAACACGATCGAAGGATTTATCTGACTCTCCCACCATACAGCGGTCATAGTCCCTGGCACCGATGTTCCGATAAGCTTACCTATACCCAACTTCTTATACACCCAAGGGAATCCATGCGCATTCGAGTAGTTATCCTCACACACAAGCACACACGAAGGCTTCAACCACTTATTAAAAGGATCGCTACCGATATACTGCCCACGAGGAGCAAACTGCTGATACTCCTTACCGCTAAGCAGCGTCACTAGATCGTCATGGAGCCATCCACCACCATTGTGGCGTGTATCCACAATCACAGCCTCCTTATTTCTATCACGCCCCAATAGATCAGAATATACCTCACGGAAGCTATCGCTGTTCATACCCTTTATGTGCACATATCCAACTCTACCTCCCGATAGCTCCTCAACACGCTTGCGGTTATTCTCCACCCAACGCTTGTAGAGTAGCTCCGACTGAGCACCCGATGATATTGGCTTCACCTTCTGCTCAAATTCACCTTTACCCTTAGCGTTTGTCACTGTCAGTGTAACGGTCTTGCCGATCTTACCCGCTAGCATAGGGTAGAAATCAGCACCTTGAACTATCTCCTTGCCATCGATCTTCTTGATTATGCAACCAGGCTCGATCTCCAATCCCGACTTAGCTAAAGGACCACCCTTCAACACCTCGGCGATCTTCACCCCTTCGCCCGTGTAGTCATTATCGTAGAATGCACCCAATTCAGCTACTGTTGGCACACCGCCCCAAGCGTAGTATCGAGCACCTGTGTGCGAACCGTTCAACTCGCCCAACATCTCAGATAACATCTCTGCAAAGTCGAAGTCGTTATTTATATAAGGTAGGAACTTAGCGTAATCACTCTTATATCCCTCCCAATCAATACCGTGAATTGTCGGATCATAGAACTTATCATCAACCTGTCTCCACACGTGGTTAAAGATATACTCACGCTCCTGCTGTGGCTTATACTCAAACTCTGCTGCATATGGCAGTGTCTTTATCGAGCGACCCGCAACGGCGATCTTTTTGAGCTGACCTCCCGACGCTAGGTATAGATTCGACCCACTCTTATCGAGCATCAAACCTCCTGCACCTACGCCCTTAATGAGCAGCTGAGCTCTACGCTCCTTAATATCCATCTCCCAGAGGTCATATCCACCCTCAAATGCTGCCAAATAGTATAGCTTATCACCCTTCGGTGTTAGCACAGCATCCGCTTGGTTCGATGAGTTAATCGTCAGACGCATAACCCTATCCTTACGCCCCTCTAGATCAAACTCCAAAGACTTCACCTTCTCAGGCTCTGGGCTCTCACCCTCCTTGGACTTCTCTTCATCCTCTTTTTTCTTCTCCTCCTCTTTTTCATCCTCTTTCTTCTCCTTCTTACTCTTCGATAGTTCAGCCAAAGAGAGCTCCTCTTTATTCATTCTAAACTTATCGTAAGCCTCCTGATCGAAGAACATGATATACGTATCACGATGCGAACCCCAGCTACCATGGCTTCTATATCCAGCTCTATCCGACGACCATATCATCGCCTTTCCTTCCAGCACCCACTTTGCGCCACCATCCGTGTAGCCGCTCTCTGTGAGGTTAACCACCTTCTCGCCATCGGCCTTCACCAACGCCACATCGGTGTTATTCCAACCTCCGACACCTATATAATCTACCAACAACCACTCACTATCTGGCGACCACGAGAAGCTAATATCACCATCCGCATACGAGTAGTTAAACTTCCCGTCTAGCGCCGTAGTTATCTTCTTACTCTTCAAATCGATCACCTTCAGAGTCGTTCTATTCTCTAGGAAAGCCACCATCTTACCATCTGGCGAGTACTTCGGCTGGAACGATGTTGTGCCACCATCCACCAAAGCCTCCTCTTCTAGCTCCACTGCATACGTAAAGGATTTATCCTCCTCACGCTTGATCGTGCTCTGATATATCCCCCATGTTTCGCCACGCTCTGCAGAGTAGACAATCGAGCGTCCATCAGGACTGAAGTCTATATTTCGCTCCTGCTGTGCTGTGTTTGTCACACGGCGTGTTGTTCCATAATCCGACGAAGCGACAAAAACATCACCCCTCACCACAAAAGCGACTTCCTTCTCATTTGGCGAGACAGCCACAGCTGTTGCTCCACTTCTGAGAGTTTGATAGACAACATCTTTATCTATCTTATCCGATATGATCTGAACATCCACCAACGCTGGCTCAGCACCTTGCTTCATTGTATATATCTGCCCATCATAGCCAAAGCAGAGATCACCGCCCTTATCTATCGAGAGGAATCTCACTGGATGCTCCTTAAACTTCGTCACCTGAGCAGAGCTCCCCGACGAGAGATCTCTCTTGTATACGTTGAAGCTACCATCCTCCTCGCTTAGGTAGTACATAGCACTCTCTCCAGCCCAAACAGCATTTCTATCCTCACCCTTAAACGAGGTTAGTTTCTTGTATTGGTTCTCCTCTCCAAGCTCTGCCATCCACACATCACGCGCAATAGACGATGTGTGATGCTTACGCCATGGATCCTCATAACCCTTAATATCTGTGTACAGTACCCTCTGCTCTGAGGCGTCGAAAGCAAGATCTTCCATTGCCAAAGATGAGAATAACTCTGGTCGACCACCATCTACACCTATTTTATATATCTGAGGAAAACTTCTCGATGGGAATTGAATATCCTTAACATCAGGCATCACATTCGCCTTGAAGTATATCGCATCGGCAGTATAAGCCTCAGGGTACTCCGCCCCTGAGTGCGATGTCAATCTTTGCGGCACACCACCCTGAGCGCTCACCGTAAAGAGGTCAAAACTCCCCTCTCTATTCGATGAAAACAGGATTTTCTTCGAATCTGGTGACCACATCGGCTGCGTATCGTGCGCTGCGTTAGATGTGATCTGCAGAGCTCGTCCACCACCAAACGGCACTGTGTATATATCGCCCTTAAACGTAAATGCGATCGCCTCACCATCTGGCGAGACTGCAGGATAGCGCAACCACAGGGGCGCCTCTTCTGCTCTCAACCCTAAAGCCGACACTACAGCAAGGGTTGCCATAAAAAGTTTTATTCTCCTCATGATACTATATTATTATATATGTTTATTACGATGATACTCTAGCAACACTTCTTCTAGAGAGGGTGGAAAGCGAATCCAAACTGAGCAACAAAATAGCCGTTTTTGACAACTCGCACACACAAAGATATATTTTTTATCTAAAAAAATAAACTTTTTTTGCATTTTTCAGTAATATGTTTTGCATAATACTAAAAAACCTTATATATTTGCGATAACAAACAATCAAATCAATTATGAAAGCTGTCATACACATAAATATCGCATCACAGGCCTTTGTCCTCGACAACGATGCCTATGAGCTACTACGCAGCTATCTCGATGACATCTCTGATCGTCTTCCTGATGACGAAAAAGAGACTCTCGACGATATCGAATGTGGCATTGCTGAGATTCTCATCGAACGTAGAACAAACAGCATGAGCGTAATAGACATAAACCACATAAAGTCCGCTATCGAACGCATGGGCCCTCCCGATGAGTTCGGCTCCGTGCGCAACAGTCGCAAACAGCAGTTCGAGAACTTCTGTCGCCAGACCCAGAACACGGTCTACAGAACACTCAACGATCGCTACATCGCTGGGGTGTGCGGAGGACTAGCCAAATACTTTCGCCTAGATCCAACTCTCGTTAGAGTCGGCATGGCTCTAATCTCCTTCTTTGGAGGACTCTCAATTTGGCTCTATATCATTTTATGGATCGTCCTACCACTCGAAAAGAGAGGACTAAATTAACACATCTATGAACGACGACAATACAAAATCACAGATGCGCAAAGGCATCCTTGAGTACTGCATCCTATCGATCATCTCAAGAGAAGACTCCTATGCGCCGAAGATCATCGCCGAGCTCAAAGCGGCTCAAATGATCGTGGTCGAGGGTACACTCTACCCTATCCTCACTCGCCTCAAGAAGATGGAACTTCTATCCTACTACTGGGAGGAGTCGCCACAGGGCCCTCCTCGCAAATACTACTCTCTCACCCAGAAAGGGCGCGACATGCTCGCATCGTTAGACCTAGCGTGGCGAGAGCTCGTAGAGCAAATAGAACACATCCGCTACGGAAGCACAAAAGAGTAAATAACACTAAAAAACCACATAACCATGAAAAAATCACTCACAATAGTTGCCATAACACTTGCGTGTTGTGCAGCGCTAACAGCTATCGCAGCCACTTCAAATCTTGTCATCACAGAGGTTCTTAGCAAAAACGACAAAACCAGCAAAGAGCTAGTCACAAAACAGATAGATATTGCGAGCTTTGATGCGATCAATGTATCAAACTTTGCAAAAGTGACCCTCACAAAAGGCTCAGGACCTATCACCTACACAACCAACGAAAACCTCCTAGAGGATGCTACAATCGAGGTTTCCAACAATACGCTACACATCAAACTCGAAAAAGATATCATGCGAGGTCTTAAAAACGCCACATTCGAGGTCACGATCCCTGTAAAAGACAACATTCGTAGCATCGAGCTCTCTGGAGCATCGAGTCTGAGCGTAGACCACACCCTCTCGTGCGAGAGATTGTCACTAGATATTGATGGTGCATCAAGACTCACTGGTGATTTCGACATCAAGGGCGAGTTCGCCGCTGAGGTATCTTCAGCATCACGTCTTGACACCAACACCACGAGTGCAAATGCCGACATTGAGTGTAGCGGAGCATCGAGAGCCACAGCAACAATCTCATGCAAAGAGATCTATATCAAAACATCAGGAGCATCTAGATCAAAAATAACTGCCTCTGCACAGTCGGCGCATGTCGAGTGCACAGGAGCATCTTCTACAACCCTATTGGGCGAAGTGAAGGATCTAAGCGAGGTGGAGTCATCTGGCGCATCACGTGTTAGCGTCGCAGAGCTAAAGTACAACAAACTCGGAGCAATTAACGTGAGCGGAGCTAGCAGTTTCAAAACATCTAACGACTAGGAGGTATGAATGAGGCTAAAAAATGTAGCATAGCGGGGATCTTCTTCATCCTCGACCTAAATGCGCACGCTGAGCTTGAGAGATACCTGAATCGAGTTAGCGAGATCTACGCCGACACACCCGATGGCGAGGAGATCGTAAACGACATTGAGGCACGCATCGCCGAGCTGATCCTCTCAAAGCAGGACAATACTCGCGCTGTCAACCTCTACCTAATCAACAGCATCCTCACGCAACTTGGCTCTCCCGATGATATTTCGTCTGAGAGCGATTCGGGCAACAGCTCCAAACCAAAGCCACCACGCATTCCACGCCGATTGTATCGTGATACAAAAAATGCCAAGATCGGAGGTGTCTTCTCTGGATTTGCTCGCTACTTCGACATTGATCCAACGTGGCTACGCATCATTGCGGTAACTATCGTTGTCGTATCATACATCCCTATCTTCAAATTCATTCTGCTCAACTCTTTTTTGAACGGACTCAGTTGGGCGGTAGTGATTGGCTATCTAATCATGTGGTTCGTCGTGCCCGTTGCGCACTCTGCACGCCAACGCCTCGAGATGGAGGGTGAGAACATCACGGCAAGCTCCATTCGAGATAAAGCAAACAGAACAAACGAATACAACATCGATGCACGTTCAGCAATCGGGAGCGTTATCGTCATCCTGGGGCAGATCGCAATCATCTTTCTCAAGGTCATTGCGGGAATCATTGCTCTTAGCTTCTCACTTACAATTGTTATAGGAGTTGCAATGATCTACATTACGGTATCCAATCCCGAACTTATCTCAGATCGCTTTTTCACCGTCACCGACGCAATCCAACTCAGCATTGTTGCTGGTGGTAGCTTGAGTGTCTTACTCCTTGCTATCTTTACCTACCTGCTGGCGATACTCATCGTTGGAGATCGTGTTAAGAGACACTATACACTATTGGGTTTCCTTATATGGATTCTCGCCCTTGTCGGCATCAGTGCCTCTATAGTCCATGGCATCAATCGTGATGACTCCTTACACCTAGGCGTTGGAAATCGATTCTGGGGCATCTCCATCGAGAAGAGCGTCACTACAAGTACTGACCAGATCAACTCCCTGCTCTTCGATCAAAATGAGGCTATCAAGCAACAACACGACTTGATTAACGAGCGACTGGAGCTTGTCGATCAACTCAACTCACTCAAGGCAGAGCGAGACTCTATCACAAATCAACTAAAAACAGAGACCTCCCC